>JBAIWX010000236.1:0-18517 GCA_037916975.1 Gemmatimonadales bacterium | reverse complement strand
GGGGGGGGGTCCGCGCCCCCATTCGTTCCCGGGGCGGCAACCTTCGGGGCCGACCTGCCGTCAGATGAGGTATCCCGTGCCGGCGGTGTCCCGATGTTCGTCGCAGGGCTGATCCTGCTCGCGCAGGCCCAGGCGGCCGCGCTCCCGCCCGCGCGGCCCGCGAGCCGGTCGGAGACGGCGGCGGTCCGTGCCACCCGGGCCGAATCGCCCCCCGTGCTCGACGGCCGCGACGACGACCCCGTCTGGCGGGCGGCACCCGTCATCGACGGCTTCCGCGAGGCCCGCCCGAGCGAGGACGCCGAGCCGCGCCTGCGCACCGAGGCCCGCGTCGCGTACGACGCGCACAACCTCTACGTCTTCGTCCGCTGCTTCGATCCGCACCCCGACAGCATCGTCCGGCTCCTCTCGCGCCGCGACGAGATGACCGAGTCGGACCACGTCACGATCCTCGTGGACTCCTACCACGACCGGCGCACCGGCTTCGAGTTCTCGGTCAACCCGGCGGGCGTGAAGACCGACTTCGCGATCTACAACGACGGCACCGAGGACGTCGCGTGGGACGCCGTCTGGGACGCGGTGGCGCGAGTGGACCGGGAGGGATGGACGGCCGAGTACCGCATCCCGCTCTCGCAGCTGCGCTACTCGACGCACGGCGACGGCACCTTCGGGCTCCTCATCTGGCGTGTCGTGGAGCGGTACACCGAGGTCGTCACCTGGCCGCTCTACCGGCCGTCCCGGCCGGGGCTCGCCTCCCAGTTCGGCGAGCTGCGCGGGCTCGACGGCCTCGGGAGCCCGGGGCGCGCGGAACTCGTGCCCTACGTGGTGACGCGCAACGTCGCCGGCCCCGCGTCGGCGGGGTACGGCCGGAGCCAGGAGGTGACGGCCGGCGGCGACCTCCGGCTCCGCCTCGCTTCCAACCTGCTCCTCAACGCCACGATGAACCCGGACTTCGGCCAGGTGGAGGCCGACCCGTCGGTGCTCAACCTGGGTGCCTTCGAGACCTTCTTCGAGGAGCGCCGGCCCTTCTTCGTCGAGGGGAAGGGGATCTTCAGCTTCCCGGTGAACTGCGTCGTGGTGGTGGACTGCAGCACCGGCGAGGGGTTGTTCTACTCGCGGCGCATCGGCCGGGCACCGCAACTCGTCGGCGTGAACGGCGGGGACCCCTCCGCGGTGACGCGGATCCTCGGCGCCGCGAAGCTCACGGGCCGGACGCCGGGCGGGCTCTCCCTCGGCGTGCTGGACGCGGTGACGGGTCACGTCGGGGGACCGGCGGGGACGACGCTCGAGCCGGCCACCAACTACGCCGTGGTGCGCGCGAACCGCGACTACCACCGCGGCGACGGCAGCGTGGGGTTCATCGTGACGTCCGTGGAGCGCTCGCTCGATGCCTCGAGCCGGCCGTGGCTCCGCTCCTCGGCGCTCGCGGCAGGCGTGGACGCGCGCCGGCGCTTCGCGGGCCGCTTCGAGGTCTCGGGCTCGTTCGACGTGAGCCGGGTCGCCGGGAGCGCGGAGGCGATCGCGCGGACCCAGCGCGACGCGGTGCACCTCTACCAGCGTCCCGACGGCCCGCTCGCGTTCGACTCGACACGGACGTCGCTCGCGGGCAGCAATCTCGAGCTCCGCGTCGCCAAGGTGGGCGGGAAGCGCTTCCTCTTCGAGACCGCCTACCAGCGGCGCTCGCCGGGCTTCGAGGTGAACGACCTGGGCTTCCTGCGCCAGGCGGACCAGCAGGCCTGGACCACGTGGGCGAACCTCGCCTTCCGCACGCCGAACCGCGTCTTCCAGTCGCTCCGCTGGAACCTCAACAACTGGGAGTACTGGAGCGCCGCGGGGCTTCCCACCGAGCGGGCAATCAACTCGAACGTCCACGTGCAGTTCAACAGCCGCTGGTGGCTGCACGCCGGGGGCACCGTCGGCCAGCTCGGTGCCACGTACTGCGACCGCTGCGCGCGCGGCGGCCCGGCGATCCGGCAGGATGCCTACCTCGCGCCGTGGCTCGGCATCGAGGGCGACGGCCGCCGGCGCCTCGTGCCGTTCCTCTGGGCCAACTACTTCGTCGGGGACGGCGGCCGGTCCACGCGGCTCTCCCTCTCGCCGGAGCTGGACCTCAAGGTCGCCAGCCGCTTCACCACCGCGCTCGCCGCGAGCTGGGAGCGGAACCGGAACGACCTGCAGTACTTCGGGACGTTCACCGACGCGGGCGGCGCGCCCCACTACACCTTTGCCCACCTCGAGCAGCGCACGGTGAGCCTCACCTGGCGGCTGGGCTACACCTTCGCGCCGAATGCCTCGCTGCAGGTGTACGCCTCGCCCTTCGTCTCGAAGGGCACCTTCCGCGACGTCCGCGAGGTCGCCGACGCCCGGGCCGCGGCGTACGACGCCCGCTACCGGCCCTACGCCGACCCCGCCGTGGCGGCGGATCCGGGCGGCTTCAACGTGCAGCAGTTCCGCTCCAACGTCGTGTTCCGCTGGGAGTACCGGCCGGGCTCGACGCTCTTCGTCGTCTGGAGCCAGGGCCGGCAGGGTGATGCGCCGCTCGAGGGCACGCGCTCCTTCGCCGGGGACTTCGGCGAGCTGTTCGGGCGGCGCGCGGACGACGTCTTCCTGGTCAAGCTTTCCTACTGGCTGGCGCGCTGACGCACCCCCCGGGAAACCGGTGGTGGTGCAGGATGCGTAGGGTGAAGGGTCCCCCCGCCCCCGGAGCCCGAATGTCGCAGCGCATCCGTCGCGCGGCCGTTCCTCGCGCACAGCACATGGCGCCGGCCGGGCAGCAGGCGCGCATCCGCGCCGCGATCGCGCAGCTGGGGGGCTGAGGCCGGCCGCGCGCCCGATTCCTGCACGGGAGCCGTCCGATCCCGGCCGATCGTACGCTCCCGTCAGGAGTTGGCGCATGCGCGCAACCCGCTGCATCCCCGCCCTTCTCGCATTCTGCGCGGCCCTGCTCGTCGCCTGCGGCGGTGGGGCCGCCGATGGCGTCGGACCCGGCCCCTCACCCGCGCCCACCCCGGGGCTCGGCCCCAACGCGAGCCTCGACGGCCGCCGCCCCTTTCCCGACGACAATCCCTGGAACCAGCCGGTGGACACCGCGCAGGTGGACCCGGCGTCGGACGCGCTGATCGCGAACATCGGCGCGGACAAGGCCCTCCACCCCGACTTCGGCGCGAACTGGAACGGCGGGCCGTTCGGGATCCCGTACGTCGTCGTCGCCGGGACGCAGCGCGACGTGCCGGTCACCTTCGACTACGCCGACGAGAGCGACCCTGGCCCGTACCCGATCCCGCCCGACGCGCCGATCGAGGGCGGTGCCGCCAGCACCGGCGACCGCCACGTGCTGGTCGTGGACCGCGACAACTGGCGGCTCTACGAGCTGTACGCCGCGTACCCGCAGGGCGGCGGCACCAGCTGGACCGCAGGCTCCGGCGCCATCTTCGACCTCGGCTCGAACGCGCTCCGTCCCGCCGGGTGGACCTCCGCCGACGCGGCGGGCCTCCCGATCTTCCCGGGACTCGTGCGCTACGACGAGGTGGTGGGGCAGGGCGCGATCCGTCACGCGCTCCGCTTCACCGTGAGCCGCACCCGGCGCGGCTACGTGGCGCCCGCCCGCCACTTCGCGAGCAGCGATACCAGCAGCCTGCGGCCGCCGATGGGGATGCGCGTGCGGCTCAAGGCCAGCGTGGACCTCGCGAGCTACCCGCCACAGGCGCGCGTCATCCTGCAGGCGCTCCGGACGTACGGCATGATCGTGGCCGACAACGGGAGCGACTGGTACCTCTCCGGCGCCCCCGACGCGCGCTGGGACGACACGCAGCTCAACACGCTCAAGCAGCTGCGCGGGAGCGACTTCGAGGTCGTGCGGATGGGGCCGGTCACCACGCGGTGATGCCGCCGGGGCGTTGACGGCGGGCGGCGCACGCGGCAACATCCGTCGCCCGCAGCCTTCCCACGCCACCCGGAGTCATCCATGGTCCGTCGCACCGCCTGCCGCGGCCTCCTCGCCGCGGCCCTCCTCGCCTGTCCCGCGCTCCTCCACGCCCAGCGCGGGGTCCCGGAGCCGCCGGCCCGCACCCTCGTGCTCGCCGGCCGGCTCATCGACGGGATCGGCGACCGCGCCCTCGAGAACCAGGCGATCCTGATCGAGAAGGACCGCATCGTGGCGGTCGGGCCCCGCGCGGAGGTCGAGGCGAAGGCCGGCGACGCGACGCGCGTGGACCTGTCGGGGATGACCGTCCTCCCCGGCCTCATCGACAACCACGTCCACATCCTGCTGCAGGGCGACATCACCGCCGAGGACTACGACGTCCAGCTCCTCAAGGAGTCCATCCCCTACCGCGCCATCCGCGCCGTCGCCGCCGTCCGCACCGCGCTGATGAACGGCTTCACCACGATGCGCGACCTCGAGACCGAGGGGGCGATGTACGCCGACGTGGACGTGAAGCGCGCGATCGCCAACGGCGTGGTCCCCGGCCCGCGCATGTTCGTCTCGACCCGCGCGATGGCCCCGACCGGGATGTACCCGCTCTCGGGCTACTCCTGGGAGCTCCGCGTGCCCGAGGGCGTGCAGATCGTGGACGGCCCCGACGAGATCCGGAAGGCGGTGCGCGAGCAGGTGAAGTACGGCGCCGACTGGATCAAGTTCTACGCCGACCGGCGCTACTACCTCGCCCCCGACGGCCGCCTGCGCAGCTGGGTCAACTTCACCGACGAGGAAATGAAGGCGATCGTGGAGGAGGCGCACCGCCTCGGCCGCAAGGTCGCCGCGCACGCCATCGGCTGGGACGGGATCGACGCGGCGCTCCGCGCCGGGGTCAACAGCATCGAGCACGGCGACGGCCTCACCGGCGACCTGGTCGAGCGGATGAAGCAGCAGAAGGTCTTCTGGTGCCCGACGATCTTCGTTGGCGCCTACGTGGCCGAGGGCCGCGGCGGCATCTGGCCGAAGATGGTGGAGGTCGAGCGCAGGAACTTCGGCGAGGCGCTGCGCCGCGGGCTCGCCCCGCAGATCTCCTACGGAACCGACGCCGGCGGCTACGCGTGGGACCAGAACCAGGCCCAGGAGTTCGCGTACATGGTGCGCTACGGGATGACGCCGATGCAGGCCATCAGGTCCGGGACGAGCATCGCGGCGCAGCTGCTCGACCAGCAGGAGAACCTCGGGAGCGTGCAGCCGGGCCGCCTCGCTGACCTCGTCGCCGTCGCCGGGGATCCGCTGCAGGACGTGGGCGAGCTCACGAAGGTGAAGTTCGTGATGAAGGGCGGGGTGGTGTACCGGCAGGACCGCTGACGCGCGCCGCCGCCCGGCGGCTCACGCCCCCGTCGGGGTGGGGAGGCCGCCGGGCGGTGGCGTCGGGCGCGGCCGGATGCGCCCTGCGACGACGGTCACGTTGTCGCTCCCGCCGCGGTCGAGGGCCAGCTGGACGAGCGCGCGGCAGACCGCCTCCGAGTTGGGCAGCCGCAGCATGTGCTCCCGGATCTCCGCGTCGCTCACGTGCTTCGTGAGCCCGTCGGTGCAGAGCAGCATCATGTCGGTCCAGTCCACGTCGAGCACGTGGACGTCGGGCGCCGCCTCCCGCCCCCCGACCGCGCTCCAGAGCACGTGGCGGAGGCGCGATTCCTCCGCCTGCGCCGGCGTGATGAGGCCGGCGTCCACCATCGCCTGCGCCATCGTCTGGTCCCGCGTCACCAGCTCGAGCTCGCCATGGCGGAGCCGGTACCCCCGGCTGTCCCCCACGTGCACCACGAAGGCCCTCGGCCAGACGATCATGGCCATCGTGAGGGTCGTGGCCATCCCCCGCCGGTCCGAGCTCGCCGCCTCCGCCAGCAGCACCTCGTGGCTCTTCTCCACCGATCGCTTGAGCTGCTCGAGGAACGCCGCCTCGAGCCCGGGGTCGAGCCGCACGTACAGGTCGGTGGCGTTGGTGACGTAGCGCGCGATCGTCGCGAGCGCGGTGAGGCTCGCCTCGTGGCCCGCCGCGGAGCCACCCACGCCGTCCGCCACGAGCACCAGCACGCCCCGGGGCCGGCTCACCAACTCCGGTACGGTGCCCTCCGGCATGCTCGAGAGCTGGACCCGGAGCGCCTTGTGCAGGCTCGCGATCAGGAAGTGGTCCTGGTTCTCGCGGCGGACGAGCCCGGGATGGCTCAGGCCGAACAGGTCGAAGAGCTCCTCGCCCGGTCGGTCGGACAGGTGCGGCTCCGCGGACATGGCGGCTCCGGCGCTGGATGAAGGATCTCCCAAGATTCCCCGGCCGGGGCGCAAGCGCCAGCCGGGTAGGGTGGCCGCCCCGGCGCCGAGGAGCCGGGGCACTCCGCCCCACGACGGGGCCCCGCGCGCGGCCGAATGTCCCGCGCGCGGCGGGGCCGATCCGTCCCCGGGGGCCATCTTGTCCCTCCCCGCTGGACAGCTTGGCACGGCCGGGCGTGCGAGCCCGGGTCCGTGACGGCGTGCGGATGCCGTAACGACATATCGTCGAAGGGGATGTGACCGCGTCGTGATGGTGGCATGGGCCCTGCCCTCCCCACCGGACACTCGACGCGCGCTCGCAGCGGTCCGGCGCGCACCACCCCAGCCCAAGGTGCCCGTGGACGTCGCCTTCCTGTTCGACTTCGGCGGTACGCTCGACGCCGACGGGATCCCGTGGTCCGACCGGTTCTTCGCCGCGAGCGAGGCGGGGTCGCACGGGGTGGACGCCGGCGCGTTCGCAGCGGCGTTCCGGGAGTCGGACCGGCGGCTCGAGGCGCAGGAAGGGATCGGCAGCCTCGGCTTCCGGGCCACGCTCGACGCGCAGGCGCGGCTCCTCGGGCCGCTCCTCGGCGATCCCGCCTGGTACGACGCGGCGCTCGTCGCCGCGCGCGTGCACGAGGATGCGGTGCGCACCGCCGAGCGGAACCGGCCCCTCCTCGCCGAGCTCGCGCTGCTCGGACCCCTCGCCGTCGTCTCCAACTTCACCGGCAACGTCGCGCCCTGCCTCGAGGAACTCGGGCTCCGCGCCTGCTTCACGGCGGTGCTCGACTCCGCGCGCGAAGGGGTCCGCAAGCCCGAGCCCGAGATCTTCCGCCGGGCCCTCGCGCGCGTGGGCGGGCCGGCGCGCGCCTGGATGGTGGGCGACAACTTCGGCGCCGACATCCGTCCTGCCGCCGCGCTCGGGCTCGCCACCTGCTGGCTCGCCCCCGCGGAGCGTGCCGAGCCCGAGCCGGGCATCGCGAGCACGCGCATCGCGTCGCTCACCGAGTTCCCCGGGGTGGTGGCGTGCACGGCGTGATCCTGGCCGGCGGCGAGGGGAGCCGCCTCGCGCAGGACGGCGTCGCCACGCCCAAGGTGACCGTCGCGATCGCGGGGCGGCCGCAGCTCGTGTGGCTCGCCGACGCCCTGCGCGCGGGCGGCTGCGCCACCGTGACCTGCCTCGTTCGCGCCCACGTTCCCGACGCCGAGGCGCTCCTCGCGGGCCGTGAGGGCGTGCGCGTCCTGCGCTGCGAGACGCCCTCCTCGCTCCACACCCTCGCGCTCGCCATCGAGGCGGCACCGTCCGGCCCGCTCCTCTGCACCCTCGGTGACACCGTGATGCCGCCCGCGGACTGGCGGCACGTGCACGCCGAGGCGGTGCGCGCCCTCGCGGGCGGGGCCGACGGCGCGCTCGTCGTGACGCCGTTCGTGCAGGACGAGCACCCGCTCTGGGCCGAGGTGGATGCCGCCGGCCGCGTGCGGGCGCTCCCGGAGGAGGCGCCGGTCCCCGCGCGCGTGACCGCCGGCGTGTACGTGCTGGGCGATGCGCTGCGCGCGACGGTGCGCCCGGTGATCGACGCCGGGGCCGTGAAGCTCCGCCAGCTGCTGCGCAGCTGGCTCGCCGAGGGGCGTCGCCTCGCGGCGATCGACGTGGCGCGCGCCGTGGACCTCGACCGGCGCGACGACCTGGAGGCCGCCGAGGCGCTCCTGGCGGGCGACGCCGCCTGACCCCGATCCCGAGGATGCCCCGTTGAGCCTGGCCAAGCGGCGCGTCGTGGCGCTCTACCGGAGCCCGCTCTACTCCCCGAACCAGCACCGCTCGAACGACGTGCTGATCCTCGACGCGACCGTCGCCCGGCTGCGGGCCCGCGGATGGACGGTGCGGCGCGCCTCCGAGCAGCACGTGGCCCGCGGCGAGGTCCCGCCGAGCGACTGGTACCTCAACATGTGCCAGGGACCGGACGCGTCGGAGCGCCTCGCACGCGCCGTGGGCGACGACACCACGCTCGTGAACCACCCGAAGAGCGTCCTCGCCTGCCACCGCCACCACATGGTGCCCGCCCTCACCGCCGCCGGCGTCGCCTTCCCGGAGACGGCCCTCGTGGACGTGCGCGCGGATGCGCTCCCCGTGGCGGCGCGCGTCGCGGGCAGCGCCGACGGCTTCGTCTGGGTGAAGCGCGGCGACGTGCACGCGCAGACGAGCGACGACGTCGTGCGCGTGACCGCGGCCGAGGTCCCCGCCGCGCTCGCCGCCTTCGCCGCGCGCGGCGTCCGGCGCGTGGCGCTCCAGCGGCACGTCCCCGGGCCCGTCATCAAGTTCTACGCGGTCAACCACGCGCGCTTCTTCCGCTGGTTCCGCACCGACGGCCACGCGAACGGCAACGGCCACGCGCTCCGCCCCGACGAGGCGCGGCTGCGCGAGCTGGCGTTCCAGGCCTCCGACGCCCTCGGCCTCGAGGTCTTCGGCGGCGACATCGTCCTGCCGGCGCCCGATGCGCCGGTCCTCGTGGACATCAACGACTGGCCCAGCTTCGCGCCCTGCCGGGACGAGGCGGCGGAGGCGATCGCCTCCTACGTGGACGAGCGGGCCCGTGCGGGAGGCATCCGGTGACCGACGTCCTCGCCCCCGAGCGCGCCATGGCGCGTTCCTACGCCGCCTTCGCCGCCGAGGCGGAGTTCCTCGCCCCGGGGACGCAGAGCGTGGCACTCTTCAGCCGCCTCTGCATCGACCGCGGCGAGGGGGCGCTGCTGTACGACCTCGACGGGAACCGGTACGTGGACCTCCTCGCCGGCGTCGGCGTGGCGAGCCTGGGCTACGCGCACCCCAGGTGGGTCGCCGCGATGCAGCACCAGGTCGCGCGGTGCCACGTCGGCAGCTTCACCACCGAGCACCGCGCGGCGCTCGTGAAGCTCCTCGCCGAGGTCACGCCCGGCGACCTGCGCCGCACGCAGTTCTACTCGAGCGGCGCCGAGGCGGTCGAGGCGGCGCTCCGGCTGGCGAAGGCGCGCACCGGCCGCACCGAGTTCGTCGGCTTCTGGGGCGGCTTCCACGGCAAGACGGGCGGCGTGCTCCCGCTCCTGAGCGGCAGCTTCAAGCACGGCCTGGGCCCCCTCATGCCGGGCACCTACTCGAGCCCCTACGCGAGCTGCGCGCGCTGCGCCTTCGGCAAGCAGGTCGAGACCTGCGCGTGGCACTGCGTGGACTTCCTCGGCCGGAAGATCGAGCTCGAGACCACGAACGACGTCGCGGCGATCCTCGTCGAGCCGGTCCAGGGCACCGCGGGCAACATCGTGCCGCCCCCGGGCTACCTGCGGCAGTTGCGCGCCCTCGCCGACCGCATCGGGGCGCTCCTCATTGCCGACGAGATGATCACCGGCTTCGGGCGCACCGGGACGATGTTCGGCGTCGAGCACGAGGGGATCGTCCCCGACATCCTCCTCATGGGCAAGGGGTTCGGCGGCGGGTTCCCGATGAGCGGCATCGTGGCGCGCGAGGAGGTCGCCTTCGCGAAGCCCTGGGCGAACCCCTCGGGCAGCTCGTCGAGCTACGGCGGGAACCCGCTCGCGGCGTGCGCGGCGCGCACCGCGATCGAGACGATCCTCGAGGAGGACCTGGTCGGCAACAGCCGGCGCGTCGGCGCCCGGCTCCTCGCCGAGCTCCAGCGCTGGGAGCGCGAGCTCCCGCTGGTCCGGCGCGCGCGCGGCCGCGGGCTCATGCTCGGCTTCGACCTCGTGGACCCGGCGAGCGGCCAGCTCCTCGGCAAGGACCGCTGCCGCCGGATCTTCGACCGCTGCCTCGAGCGCGGGGTGCTCGCGATGGTCTACAACCCCGAGGTGCGCATCAACCCGCCCCTCGTGATCTCGGAAGAGCTGGCGCTCGAGGCGTTCGCCGTCGTGGAGGAGGTGCTGCGTGACGAGTCCGGACCGGCCTGAGGTCAAGGGCCCGGTCGTCGAGGAGTGGCTCGACCTCCGGTTCTTCCGCCCGGTGGGCGCCCGCGTGGCCCGCTGGGCGCTGCCCCGGCGCATCTCGCCCGACCAGCTCACGCTGGCCTGCCTGGTCATCGGCCTGCTGGGCGGCCACCTGCTCTGGTACCAGCCGGCGTGGGTGAACTGGCTCGGGTGCGCCCTCCTCTTCCTGTCCGACGTCTTCGACAGCGCCGACGGGCAGCTCGCCCGGATGCGCGGCACCTCGACCCGGCTCGGCCGCGTCCTCGACGGGCTCTCCGACAGCCTGCGCTTCATCAACGTGTACGTGACGCTCGCGGCGCGCGCGATGGCGGGCGGCGCGGGGTGGGAGGTGGTGGCGCTGGCGCTGGTGGCGCTCCTCCTCCACTCGCTGCAGGCGTCGGCCGCCGACTTCATCCGGCAGGCGTACCTGCGCCTCGGGGCGGGCCGCGCCAGCGAGCTCGACCTGCCCGAGGCCATCGCCCTGCCGCGGGGCGGGAGCTGGCGCGAGCGCCTCTCGCGCGGCGCCTACGCCGGCTGGGTCCGGCGCCAGGCGCTCGCCTTCCCGCGCACCGTCGAGCTCGTCCGCCGGCTCGGGCCGGGCGCCGTGCCGTCGGCCGCGTTCCGCGCCCGCTACGACGCGATGCAGGCGCCGTGGGTGCGCCGCTGCTGGTGGCTCGCGCAGAACATCCGCTTCGCGCTCGTCGCGCTCACCCTCCTCGCGGGGCGGAACCAGGCCTTCTTCTGGCTCACGATCGCGCTCACCGGGCCGCTGGTCGTGATCGTCGCCTCGCACGAGGCCAACGCCGCCCGCCTCCTCGGCGACACCGCCGCGACCACCGAGCCGGAGGTGTCCCTTGGCTGAGCCGCGCCCGCTCCGGGGCGCGCTCCTCGGCCTGGGCGGCATCGCCCGGAACGGCCACCTCGCTGGGCTCGCGCGGGACCCGGCGCTCGCGGCGCGCCTCCGCTTCACCGCGGCCTACGACCCCTTCGCGACTGCCGACACGGTGGACGGGATCCGCGTCGTGCGCACGCTCGGCGAGCTCGAGGCGCTCGGCCCCTTCGACGTCGTGGACGTCTGCGCGCCGAGCGCCTTCCACGGGGAGCTCGTCCGGTGGGGGCTCGCGCACGGCGCGCACGTGCTCTGCGAGAAGCCCGTGGCCACGACCCGCGCGGAGGCGGATGCGCTCGCCGCGCTCGCGCGCGGCGCGGGGCGCGTGCTCTTCCCCTGTCACCAGTACCGGCACAACCCCGCGTGGCGGTGGATCCGCAAGCGGCTCGAGGGCGGCGCGATCGGCCGCTGGCACCTGGCGGAGTTCCAGGTCTGGCGGCTCGAGGCCGACCGCGGGGCGGGCGCCGCCGGCGTGCCGTGGCGCGGCCGCCGGGACGGCGGCGGCGGCGTCCTCCTCGACCACGGGACCCACCTCCTCTACCTCGTCCTCGACGTGGCCGGCGTGCCGCTCCACGTGCACGGTTGGCTCGGCCGCGTCCGCCACCGCGACTACGACGTGGAGGACACCACCCAGCTCCTGCTCGAGTATCCCGACCGCGCGGTGACGTTCTTCCTCACCTGGGCGGCGGCCCGGCGGGAGACGCGGATCCGGTTCGTCGGCGAGCGCGGGATGATCGAGTGGAGCGGCGGGTGGGTCACCCTCGCCGCCGACGGCCGCGAGGAGCAGGTGGACTTCTCGGCCCAGCTCGACAAGGCCTCCTATGCGGGGTGGTACACGCGGCTCCTCGCCGACTTCCTCGACGCCGTCGCGGCCGGTGACCGGGAGCCGGCGCTCGCCGACCTCGTCCGGGTGGCCGACCTGCTCGAGCGCGCGGCGGAGGCCGGCCGGCCCGTGCCCGCGTGAGCCCCCGCCTGCAGGCGGCGACCTTCGCCGTGGGGGTGGGGCTCGTCGCGGTGCTGGTCGCGCACGTCGGGCCCGGCGCCATCGCCGCCGACCTCGCGCGCGTCGGCTGGGTGTTCGTGCCCGTCCTCGCGCTCTTCGGCGTCATCTATGCCGCGAGCGCCGCGGCGTGGCAGCTCACGCTCGCCGGCGAGCCCGCCCGCCCGGGCTTCGGCCGCCTCTTCGCGCTCACCCTCTCCGGCTTCGCCCTCAACTGCGTCACCCCCGTCGTGAACGCGGGCGGCGAACCCTTCAAGGCGGCGGGGCTCGCGCAGTGGACGGGCTGGCGCCGGGCGACCGGGTCGGTCGTGCTGAGCAAGCTCCTGCACGCGACCGCCCACGTGCTCACGTGGCTCACGGCGCTCGCACTCGGGCTGCTGCTGGTCCCGCTCCCGTCCAGGCTCCGCCTCGCGGGCTGGGTTGCGCTGGCGGTGCTCGCCCTGCTCGGGGCGGCGCTCCTGGCCGGCCACCGGAACGGCATCCTGGAGTGGGGGCTCGACCTGCTCGCCCGCGTGCCCGGCTTGCGCGGGGTGGCGCGCCGGCTCGAGCCGCGGCGGCCCGCGCTCGCGGAACTCGACCGCCAGGTGGCGGACTTCTACGCCACCTCCCCGGGCCGCTTCTGGCAGGCGCTCGGCCTCGAGTACGCGGCGCGCGCGCTCTGGTCGGCGGAGTACTGGATCATCGCCGCGGGCCTGGGCGTCGGGCTCTCCCCGCTCGAGGCGTTCGTGATCGGCGGGGTGATCTCGCTCGCGCAGAACCTCACCTTCTTCGTCCCCTTCGAGGCGGGCTCGAAGGAGGGGATCCACTACGCCGTCTTCGACCTCTTCCACCTCGACCCGGGCGTCGGCCTCTCCGTCGCCCTGATCAGCCGGCTCCGCGACCTCGCGTGGATCGCGACCGGGCTCGTCCTCGTCTGGGCCGCGCGGCGGCGCGCGCTCGGCTGACCGGGAGGGACGCCGCCGCATGACGATCTTCACCCACATCGTGGCCACCGCCGTCGGCGTGCAGGCGATGGGCCTCCGTGGCCGCGACGCCGTCCTCGCCTTCGTCTTCGGCGTCGCGGTGGACGTGGACCACGTGATCAAGGCGCCGTTCTACCTGCGCTACGCGGGGCTCACGCGCCAGAAGGACTACTACTGGCGCTCCTCGCTGCAGGAGCCGGTCGCCTTCCTCTGGATCCTGCCGCTCTGCCTGTTCCTCGGCACGTGGGTGCCCGCGATCTTCTTCGGGATCCACGTGCTGATGGACTACCTGGTCGGCTACGAGAAGATGCCGTTCTACCCGTTCACCCGGCACGTGAGCCGCGGCTGGCTCACGCAGTACGCCGACAAGACGAAGGAAGCCGTCCTCTTCGCGGGGCTCGCATGCAGTCAGGCCTACCTGCTCTGGGCGCGTCACTAGACGCGGCCGTCCGGCCCGTCACCCGGCTGCTCCACGAGCGCTGGGGCGTCACCCCGTCGCAGGTGACGTGGGCGAGCTTCGCCGTCACCCTGGTCGCCGCTGGGCTCGTCGCCGCGGGCCACGTCGGTCCCGGGCTCGCCGTGATGGCGCTCGGCCAGCTCCTCGACGGGATGGACGGCGCCATCGCGCGGCAGTACGGCCTGCAGAGCGCCGCCGGCCACCGGCTCGACACCGCGCTCGACCGCGCCTCGGAGTTCGCGATGTTCGCGGGGTTCGCCGTGGGGGGCTTCGTGCCGATCCGCCTCGCGCTCCTCGCCGCCGTCGCGATCCTGCTGCTCACCACCGTCTGCGACCGGGCCGGCTTCGACCCCGGCGCCAAGCGCGTGGCGCTCTACCTCGGGCACTGGATCCCGTACCCGACGCTCTTCGAGGTGATCTTCTGGGTGAACCTGGCGGGCTTCGTCGTGGACCTGCTCGTCATCGACTGCAGGTTCCAGCTGGTCATGGACCGGCTGGGCGGCGACCTCGACACGATCGCGTCGCGCGCCGTGGCGCTCGAGGCCGCCGAGGAGGCCGCCCGGGCCGACTGACGTGACGGGGCCGCGCCCTCGCGGCTCCCCGCGGTCAGTGCATGTCGTGGTGCTCGCCCCAGATCATCGCCGGGTCCCGCTCCGCGGTGTTCACGTGCACCATCCAGCCGAACGCCTGCGGCACGAACCGCCCGCCCGCCGCGTCACATCCCTCCCGCGTCGCGATCGTCCCCCTCGGCCCGAAGCGGGCCGCCGGTCCCGCCACGTCCGCCTCGCGCACGCCGTCGCCCGAGCGCGGCGGAAGGCAGAGGTTGGTGTGCAGGTGCCACGTGGCGACGCTGAGCGGCACGCGCGCGTCCAGCTCCGCGTCGGTGGCGGATGCCGGGGCGGTGTACATCACGCCCTCGAGGTGCCACGCTCCGTCGGCGTCCCGTGTGTAGAGGATCGCCGAGGGCCTCGCGGGGTCGAAGCCCCAGCGGTTGAGGAGGGCGTTGCGGCGGTTCGCGTAGTGGAAGATCCGCTGGTGGCGCACGCGGGGCGCGAAGAGGCGGAAGCCGTCGCGCTCCGCGTCCGCGGGCGAGGCGTAGCGCGCAGCGACGCTGCGCGCCACGGCCAGGATGCTGTCGGCGCGCTCGGCGTCGCCCGGGCGCTGCCGGGCCGGGACGGTCATCAGGAGGTGCGCGCCCATCGGCATCCGCCCGGTGGTGTCGGCGACCGGGGTGAACGGACGGGGCAGTGGCGCGAGCGAGCGGCCGATCGGTGCCGCGGCGAGCAGGGCCGCGACCGGGATGACGAGATGACGCATGCGAGCCTCCTCCGGGGTCCGCGGAGGAGGACGTGCCCTGCGTCGCGTTGTTAGGGAAGGCCTACTGCGCGGTGCGCGCGATCCGCCACTCGTCGCCCGACCGCACGAGCTCGACCGGCTCGTCCACGGGGCGCGCCTCGGGCGCGGTGCCGGCCCGGAGCACCGTGGTCGTGCCGGTGAGCTGCGCGGTGGCGCGGGAGCCCTTGAGCGTGATGGCGCCCACCGTCCAGCGGACCGAGAACCGGACGCCCTGCGCGAGCTCCTGCTGCCGCGCCGCGTCGAGGTCGGGATAGAACTCGACGGCGTCGGTCACGCTCCCGCTCGCGAGCGCCTGCCCGTAGCGGCGCAGCGCGCGCTCGATGCCGGTGCGGACGGCCGGCGCCACGTCCGCGGCACCACCGCCCGCGCCGAGGAGCGCAGCGCCCCCCGAGAGGTTCTTGCGGCCACCGCTCGCGCCGAGGTCGGCGCTCTCGACCAGCACCGTGGCGACCGGCAGCGGCGCCGCCGGTGCTGCCGGCGCGGCGCTCGCGCTCGCCGTCGCGGGGGTCGCGACTGCGGGCGTGGCGCCCTTGCCGGCGGGCGCGGCGGCGGTCGCGGACTTCGCCTCGGCGGCGGGTACTGCGGCGGGCGGCGCGGGGGACGGCGTGGCGGTCGCGGGCGCGACCGGTCCCGCAGGGGCCGGGGCCCCGGTGGCGGTCACGAAGCCGGTGTCGGCGGGCGCCTCGGGCGCGTGGCGGCGCCAGGGAGCGAACAGGACGGCCGCCGCGATGAGCGCGGCCCCGCCCACGATCGCCGCCACGAGGCCCACCGGCGAGCGCTTCTCGCGCAGCACCACCGTCGGCGTGGGCGCGAGCGGGATCGGGGTCATCGCGGGACGCGGGAGCGGCGTCCGTACCCGCGGCAGCGGGCTCCTCGGCGTGCTCATGAGGTCCATCACGCGCCGGTGCTCGCCGCTCCGTGCGAGGTCGATGAGCCGGTCGCGCGCCTCCTCGACGCTCTCGGGGTGCGGCTCGCCGATCGCCGCCGCCGCCGCCTCGAGCGTGGGGAAGCGCTCCGCGGGGTCCTTCGCGAGCATGCGCATCACCGCCGCCGCGACCTCCTCCGGGCAGTCCTCGCGCTTCTCGCGGAGCGGCGCCGGCGGGTTGTGCACGTGCGCGTACATCACCGACATCATCGCCGAGCCGGGGAAGGGCACCTGCCCCGTCAGCAGCTCGTACGCCACGCAGCCCAGCGCGTACTGGTCCGACGCGCCCGTGACGTCACGCGAGGTGCACTGCTCGGGGCTCATGTAGGCCGGGGTCCCCACCATCGTCCCCGTGGTCGTGAGCCCTTCCGACTCGGCGAGCTTCGCGATGCCGAAGTCGGTCACGACGCACCAGCCCTCGTCGTCCACGAGGATGTTGCCCGGCTTCACGTCGCGGTGCACCACGCCGCGCCGGTGCGCGTAGCCGAGGGCGCCGGCGACCTGGTTGAGGATCGCCTGCACCATCGGCACCGGCAGCGTCCCGCTCTCGCGGAGGATGCAGTCGAGCGGCCGTCCCTCCACGTACTTCATCACGAAGAAGAGCAGCGTGTCGGTGTGCCGGACGGCGTAGATCGGGATGATGCTCGGGTGGCTCAGCGAGGCCGCCGTGCGCGCCTCGCGCCGGAAGCGCTCGGCGACCTCGGGCGTGCGCGTGAGGTCGGGGGCCATGACCTTGATGGCCACCTTCCGGTCGAGCGCGATGTCGTGCGCGAGGTAGACCGTCGCCATGCCGCCGCGGCCGATCTCCCCCTGGACGTCGTACTCGCCCAGGGTCGCGGCGCGGAGGAGCGCCAGTTCCTGCGATTCGCCGACCGGCTGCGGGGTGGTCATGGTCCGGGGAACGGCCTTCGGTTCAGTTCGGATCGGGAAGGACCTGCTAACGTGCCGACGGCGCCCTGCCACCGCAAGGGCGTGGGGCGACCGTCTGCTCCGCCCGTCACGGAGCACCCCTTGTGCCAGCGACCGGCTGGCGGCAACTTCGACCCGCTACCAATGGCCGTCTCCGTCTCGGCGGCCAGCATGAAGAGGACGGCGAGAGTCCCGGCTCCGCGACCCGTCCGCCAGACCGTCGCCCTGCTCCCCCCTCGGGGAGCGCCACGGTGGCCCAGCCGGCCGGCCCGCCCACGGCGGACCGGAGCCATGTGCGATCGAGACGGGCACCTGACATCGAAAGGGCCGTCCCGTGACCGCCATCGGCTGCCTTCCGCTCCGCGCCCCCCGCGCGGCACTCCCTGACGCCCCCGCGCTGCCCCCGCTCGCTCCGGGTGAGGTCGAGGTGGCCCGCCTCGAGGTCGGCCTCGGCGCTCCGCGGCTCCTCAGCCTCCGGGAGCGCGTCACGCCCGCCGGGCACTGCCGCTACCGGCTCGTGGACGAGTCGGCCGGTCGCTGGCGCCTGGCCCGGCCCGGCCGCGCAGGACCGCTGGGCCCGGACGGCCTTGCCTCCCTGCTGGACGGTGCCACGTGCCCCGGCTGGCCCGGCGACGGGGACGACCTCGTGGCCGCGCTCCGCGCGGAGGTCAGGGTGCCGGCGCTCGTGCCGGGGTGGGTTCGGGTGCGGGCCCCGGCCGTCCCGGGGCTCGAGGCGATCTACGCCGAGCGCGAACGGGTATGGCTGGCCGAGCGGGGAGCTGCGGGGGAGGCCGAGCGCCGGACGGCCTGACCGGCCCTCAGCCGGTGAACCCGTTCGCCTGGTGGGAGCCGTCGCAGAACGGCTTCTCCTTCGATCCCCCGCACCGGCACAGGATGCACCGCTGCATCACCGCCACCACCCTGCCGCGTCCATCCATCAGCCGGAGGGGGCCCCGCAACACCAGGGGACCGTTCACGGACGGCTCGATCCGGAGCGGCCCTCCCTCCGGTTCCTCCGTCGTCTCGTCCCCGGGGGCCGCCGCCGGGTCGCGGAAGCCCGCCCGGAGGTGGCTGTTGTCGCAGAACGGCTTGTTCCCCGACTGACCGCACCGGCAGAGCGCCATCCGCGTGTCGCGCAGGCGGACCGCGTTGTACGGCCCCATGAGCTCGAGCTCGCCACGGAGGAAGATCGGCCCGTTCGGCGCGACGAGCACCGAGTTGGCGGCGTCCGGCGCTTCCTCCCCGCCGCCGTCGTGCCGCTGGTAGTGGAGCGCGCCGGTGGGGCAGCGCTCGACCACGTCCGCCACCACGTCCGGCTCGCCGTTGGCCGGGCGCACCCACGGGCGGCTGCCGGGGTCGAAGACGCGCGGCAGGCCGCGCACGCAGGCGGCGAAGTGGATGCACCGCTTCGCGTCGTAGGTGACGGTGATCGCGTCGCTCCGGTACTCGTGCGGCTTCTCGCTCATCGCCGGCTCGTGGTCGGGGGAGGGGGAGGGGCGCCCTCAGGCGCCGAGTGACGCCGCCGCACGCTCCAGCGCCGCGGCATCGGGCACGCTGCCCTGCGCGAGGCGGGCGTTGCCGCCGCCCCGCCCGCCGGCCGCGGTGACCGCCGCCTTCAGGAGCGCACCGCAGTCGAGCCCGCTGTCGGCGGAGCTCGCGAAGAGGAGGCTCGGCGGCTCCGCGATCACCGCGAGGTAGCTCGCGCGCGCGAGTCCGGCGAAGGCCTGCGCGACCGCACGCGGCTCGTCGCCGCCCGCCGCGAGCCGCACCACCACCCGCCGCAGCCCGTCCGGGCCTCCCGGCGCGGCGTCGGCGAGCGCCGCCGCCCGCGCCGCGGCCACCTCGGCGAGG
>JBAIWX010000235.1:0-7535 GCA_037916975.1 Gemmatimonadales bacterium | reverse complement strand
TACCATCATCAACCAGCGGGAAGAAAACGTCATCTGTGTCTACGTGGCCATCGGACAGAAGGAAACGACCGTGGCCCGGATCATCGACACCCTGCAGGCCCGCGGCGCCATGGATTATTCCATCGTGGTCGTGGCGTCCGCGGCCGACCCGGCCCCGTTGCAGTACATCGCGCCGTACTCGGGCTGCACGATGGCCGAGCACTTCATGTACGAAGAGGGCGGCGCGACGCTGTGCGTGTACGACGACCTGTCGAAGCAGGCGGCGGCGTACCGGCAGCTCTCGCTGGTGCGGCGGCGCCCGCCGGGCCGCGAGGCGTACCCGGGCGACGTGTTCTACCTGCACTCGCGGCTGCTCGAGCGCGCGGCGAAGCTGTCGGAAGATCCCCAGGCGATCAAGCAGGACCCGCGGATCAAGAAGCCCGGCGGCTCGCTGACGGCGCTGCCGATCATCGAGACGCAGGCGGGCGACGTGTCGGCCTACATCCCGACGAACGTCATCTCGATCACCGACGGGCAGATCTTCCTCGACACCGACCTGTTCTATTCGAACGTGCGGCCGGCGATCAACGTCGGCATCTCGGTGAGCCGCGTGGGCGGCAACGCGCAGATCAAGGCGATGAAGCAGGTGGCGGGCCCGCTGCGGCTCTCGCTGGCGCAGTTCCGCGAGCTCGAGGCCTTCGCCCAGTTCGGCTCGGACCTCGACGCCGTCACGCAGCGCCAGCTCGCGCGCGGGGCGCGGCTCGTCGAGGTGCTCAAGCAGCCGCAGTACGAGCCGGTCCCGGTGGAGAAGCAGGTGGCGGTCATCTACGCGGTGACGAACGGCTTCGTGGACGACGTGCCGGTGCCGCAGGTGCGGAAGTGGGAGCGCGACTTCCTCGCGCACCTTGAGCAGAAGGCCCCGGACGTGCTGGCGGACATCCGCACGAAGAAGGCGCTGAACGACGAGATCACGGGCAAGCTCAAGGCCGCGATCGAGGCGTTCAGGAAGACCTTCCTCCCGGGCTGAGCGCCGCATGGCCGCGTCCAACCGCGCGCTGCTCCGGCGGATCAAGTCCGTCCAGAACACGCGCAAGATCACGAAGACGATGGAGCTCGTCTCCGCGTCGAAGCTGAAGCGCGCCCAGGAGCGCGTCGTGGCCGCCCGGCCGTACGCCGAGGCGCTGCGCGAGGTGCTGGGCGACCTGCTCGCGCCGGAGCTGGTGGAGCGCTTCCCGCTGCTGCGGAACCCGGCGCCCCCGTCGAAGGGCGGGCCGGCCCGCGCGGCGCTCGTCCTCGCGACGTCGAACCGCGGGCTCTGCGGCGCCTTCAACGGGAACCTGATCAAGGAAGCCCGCCGGCGCATCGAGGCGCTCGAGGCCGAGGGGTACCGGGTCGAGCTCTACGCCATCGGCAAGAAGGGCGCGGGCTTCTTCCGCTTCATGGGCCGGAAGCCGGCGCTCGAGCGGCAGGACATCGGCGACAAGCCGACCGCGAAGCACGCCGAGGAGCTGGCCGAGCCGCTCATCGCCGCGTTCGAGCGGGGGGAGCTCGGGCGGGTGGAGTTCGTCCACGCGCAGTACCGCACGCCGCTCTCGACGCCGCCGGTCACCACGGTGGTGCTGCCGGTGGCGGCGCCGGGCCAGGCGTCGGGCCGGCGGCCGGACTACCTCCTCGCGCCGGACGCCGACACGCTGCTCACGCGGCTCCTCCCGCTCTACGTCACGAACGCCCTCTACCGCGGGCTGGTGGAGACGGCGGCGGGCGAGCACGGGGCCCGGCGGACCGCGATGAAGAGCGCCACCGACAACGCGACGGAGCTGATGGGGATCCTGCGCCGCACCTTCAACAAGCAGCGCCAGGCCGCCATCACGCAGGAAATCTCGGAGATCGTGGGCGGCGCCGCCGCCCTGCAGGGCTGACGCCAGGGGACCAGGGAGCAATGACCGCCACCGCCACGCAGCAGAACGTCGGGAAGATCGTCCAGATCATCGGCGCCGTCGTGGACATCGAGTTCGCGCCGGAGCACCTGCCGGAGATCTACAACGCGCTCCACGTGAAGGACGCGTCGGGCCCGGTGCCGATCGACCTCGTGCTCGAGGTCCAGCAGCACATCGGGCAGAACCAGGTCCGCGCCGTCGCGATGTCGAGCACCGACGGCCTGGTGCGCGGCATGGACGTGGTGGACACCGGCGGCCCGATCACGGTGCCGGTCGGCGCCCCGGCCCTCGGCCGCATCCTCAACGTGATCGGCGAGCCGGTGGACGGCGGCGCGCCGATCCCGGCGGCGGTGGAGCGCTGGCCGATCCACCGGGGCAAGCCGCAGTTCACCGACCTCGAGCCCAAGACGACGGTGTTCGAGACGGGCATCAAGGTCATCGACCTGATCGCGCCGTTCGTGAAGGGCGGCAAGATCGGCCTCTTCGGCGGCGCCGGCGTGGGCAAGACGGTCATCATCCAGGAGCTCATCAACAACGTGCAGAAGGGCCACGGCGGCAAGTCGGTCTTCTGCGGCGTGGGCGAGCGGACGCGCGAGGGGAACGACCTCTACCTCGAGTTCCACGAGGCGAAGGTGCTCGACTCCGTGGCGCTCGTGTACGGCCAGATGAACGAGCCGCCGGGCGCGCGGCTCCGCGTGGGCCTCTCGGGCCTCACGATCGCGGAGTACTTCCGCGACGTCGAGGGCCAGGACGTGCTCCTCTTCGTGGACAACATCTTCCGCTTCACCCAGGCGGGCTCGGAGGTCTCGGCGCTCCTCGGCCGCATGCCGAGCGCGGTGGGCTACCAGCCGACCCTCGCCACCGAGATGGGCGACCTGCAGGAGCGGATCACCTCGACCACCAAGGGCTCGATCACCTCGGTGCAGGCGATCTACGTCCCCGCCGACGACCTGACCGACCCGGCGCCGGCCACCGCCTTCGCGCACCTCGACGCGACGGTGGTGCTCAACCGCGCCATCGCCGAGCTGGGCATCTACCCCGCGGTGGACCCGCTCGACTCCGGCAGCCGCATCCTCGACCCGCAGTACGTCGGGGAGCGGCACTACAACGCCGCGATCGGCGTCCAGCGGACCCTGCAGCGCTACAAGGCGCTCCAGGACATCATCGCGATCCTGGGCATGGACGAGCTCTCCGAGGAGGACAAGCTCATCGTCGCCCGGGCGCGCCGCATCCAGCGCTTCCTCTCGCAGCCCTTCCACGTCGCCGAGCAGTTCACCGGCTTCCCGGGCGTGTACGTGAAGCTGCACGAGACGATCGAGAGCTTCGAGCGGGTGCTGAGCGGCGAGTTCGACCACCTGCCGGAGCAGGCCTTCTACATGGTCGGCAGCATCGAGCAGGCGGTGGAGAAGGCCCGCAAGCTGCAGGCGTCGTGATGCGCGTCACGGTCATTTCGCCCGAGACGGCCATGTTCGACGGGGAGGCGGAGAGCGTGGTGGCTCCCGCCTTCGACGGGCAGGTGGGTATACTGCCGCACCACGCCCCGTTCATGACCCTCCTCGGCCGGGGGCGCCTCGTGGTGCGCCAGGCCGGGGCGGAGAAGCGCTTCCGCGTCCAGGGCGGCTTCCTCCAGGTGGTCAACGACCGGGTGCGCGTCGTCGCCGAACAGGTCACCTCGGAGGATACTGATGCGTCGTAAGCACCGGATCGCGATGTTCGTCCTGGCCCTCGCCGCCCTCGGCGCCGGGGCCGCCGCCGCGCAGGAGACGGGCACCCCCGTCTTCCGTGCCCCCTACCGCGCCTTCAAGACCAGCGAGGTCGGCGCCAACCTGTCCGACCCCAACAGCGGCGACCTCGCCCTCGAGGGCTTCTACAGCTACGGCAGCGGCAAGAACGACTTCGGCATCCGGGCCGGGTTCCTCGACACCGGCGACCGCACGCGCGGCCTGGTGGGCGCCAACTTCCGCCGCCGCATCTTCGGCTACACCGAGAGCTTCCCGCTCGACGGCGCCGTCACCGCCGGCTTCGGCATCAACTTCGGCGGCGGCGCCGACGCGGCGTTCCTCGTGCCGGTGGGCGTCTCCCTCGGCCGCCGGGTGGACCTCGAGGGCTCGAAGACGAGCTTCGTCCCCTACGTGCAGCCGGTGCTCGTGCCGACCTTCGGGAGCGGCAACAGCGAGCTCAACCTCGCGCTCGGCCTCGGTGTGGACATCAAGTTCGGGGGCCAGGTGGACCTCCGGATCTCGGGCGGCATCGGCGACATCGACGGCGTGGCCGTCGGGCTCGCCTGGGTGCACTGAGCCCCGCACCCGGCACGACCGGGGCCCGGACGCCGCAGGCGTCCGGGCCCCTTCGCTTCCCCCGGGGGCGCGATTGACGCCGCCTTCCGCGGGCGGGTAGCTTCCCGCCGCCTCGGGCCATCCCCCGGGATGGCCGTACCTTCGACCCCTGGAGGGCCGATGCGCCTCGTGTCCGTGCGCCTGATCGCGGCGCTCTCGCTCCTGCTCCCCGCGGCCGCCACGGCCCAGGTGGCGGGGCTGCCCGTCTACAACAGCGGCGTCGGCCGCCTCATCGGCCTCCGCGCCGAGGGCGGCTTCCCGAACGACGCGGCGGGGGGCGGCACGACCTTCGGCGCCACCGGCCTCGTGGGGCTCGGCCCGATCGGCGCCTCCGCGACGATCGCCCGGGTGAACCCCTCCGGCAACGACAACGCCTACACGTCGTACGGCGGCACGGTCAGCTTCAAGGTGTTCGGCGCGCCGTTCGTGCCGCTCAGCATCACCCTGCAGGGCGGGGCCGCCAGCGCGAAGCTCGGCACGAACCAGGTGACGGGCGCGGCCATCCGCGAGACGCGCGTGCCGGTGGGCGTCGGCTTCGCGCTCCGGCTCGCGACGCCGGTGGTCACCGTCAAGCCGTGGATCGCGCCGCGCGTGCAGTACCTCAAGGTCACCGGGGCCGGCGACCAGACCAAGTTCGGGCTCTCGGGCGGGCTCGAGTTCGACTTCGTGAACGGCGTCGGCGTGCACGCGGCCTACGACCGGATCTTCGTGGACGGCGACCCGGGCGTCTTCGGGGTCGGCCTGCACTACGGCATCCGGGTGCCCGGGCTTTGAGCGCGCCGCTCCGTCGGGGCGTCCTGCTCCTCGCGCTCGCCGGCACCCTCGCCGGCTGCTCGGTCCGCTACGACGCCTCCCGCCTCGGGGTGCCGGTGACGATGGCCCAGCCCGCCGGCTCCACGCCCGCGGGCGAGGCGTTTCGCATCACGCAGCACGCCACGTTCGCGCTCTGGGGCCTGGTCCCGGTCGGGAAGCCCTCGCTGCAGAAGGTGCTGGCGAGCCAGCTGGTCGGCGGGAAGGGCGTCGCGAACCTCAGGATCCACGAGCGGGTCCGGTTCTTCGACGGCCTCGTGAGCGTCCTCACCCTCGGCCTCGTCACGCCGCGGAGCGTGACGTTCGAGGGCGTCATCGTGGACCAGGCGCCCTGAGTCCCTCGAGCAGGGCGGCGCTGCGATCGGCGGCGCCCAGCCCCTGCTCCACCACCTGCCGGGCACGCGCACCCTGGGCGGCGCGCCGCCGCTCGTTCGCGATCCACGCCTCCCACGTCCGCGCGAGCTGGTCCCGCGCATCGCCCTGGCCGAGCTCCGCGAGGGGCTCCGCCGCCCCGGCACGCACGAGCAGTTCCGCGTCCCGGCTCTCCTGCCAGCGGGGCCCGAAGAGCACCGGCAGGCCCCACGCCGCGGGCTCGAGCACGGAATGCAGGCCCGCATGCCCGAACCCCCCGCCCACGTACGCGAGGCGTCCCGCGCCGTAGAGCGCCGCGAGCACGCCGGTCCGGTCCACGACGAGGAGCGGCACGGGGCCGGTGGCCTCGGTGAGGCGCACCGGCGCGGGCAGCCCCAGCAGCGCCGCCTGGCGGCCGATCCGGTCGAGGGCGGCGGGGGTCGGTTCGTGGGGGACGAGGATGAGCCGCGCGTCGGGCCGGTGGGCACGGATGCGGCCGAAGGCATCGAGCAGGGCGTCCTCGTCGGGGGGCCAGGTGGAACCGGCCACCAGCGTCGGCGCGCCGTGCCCGAGGCGGAGCAGGGGATCGTCCGGCGGGACGGCGGCGACGCGCGCCGCGACCGAGTCCATGCGCGGGTCACCGGTGACCCGGATCCGGTCGCGCGGGACGCCGAGGCGCGCGAGGCGCGCCGCGTCCTCCTCCGCGATGGCGCCGGCAGCCGTGACCGCCTCGTAGCCGGGGTGGAGGAGCGCACGCGCGACGGCGCCCAGGCGCCCGCTCCCGGGCCGCACGGTGGCGGCGACGAGCGCCACCGGGATGCCGCGCGCGGCGGCCTGCGTGGCGAGCTCGGGCCAGAGGTCGAGCTTGGTGAAGACGAGGAGGTCGGGCCGGAGGGCGTCGAGGGCGGCGCGCACGTCGCGCGCGCGGTCGAGCGGGAGGCAGTCGTGCACGTCGGCGCCGACCGACGCGGCGAGCCGTTCCGCCGACGGGGAGAACCAGGTCCAGGCGACCTGCCACCCCGGCTGCCGGGCCCGGAAGGCCTCGAGCACCGCGCGGGCCTGCAGCCCCTCGCCGACCGAGGGGGCGTGGAACCAGGAGAGCGGCCGCGCCGGGTCGCGGTGCGCCGCGCCCCACGCGGCGAGGCGGTCGAGCACCCCGCGGCGCGCCGCGAGCGCGGCGCGGAGCTTGGGGTCGCGGGTGGCCGCCAGCGGTGCGAGGCCGGCGGCGAGCTCGACGAGCCCGCGGTAGGCGAGGCCGGTGCGGGGCATGGGTGCAACGTGGACGGCCGGAGGCCGAAGGTCAACCGAGCGGGCGTCCCGGCGCACGGGCGGCACCGCTAGCTTTCCCGCATGGCGAAGTCTCCCGCGTACTGGCGCGAGGCGCGTGCGCCGCGCTACAGCCTGCTCTTCGCGCTGCCGCTCCTCCTCGCCTACGAGGCGCTCGCGGCGCTCCTCTCCCACGACGCGTACGCCGGCGTGCGCAACGGCGCCGACGTCCTCCTCAAGAGCGTCTTCGTCTGGCTCGGCGGCCGGAACGGGCTCGTCGCGTTCGGCGTGCTGCTCGTGGGGGTGGGGGCGGTGCTCGTCTGGCGCGATGCGAGGAAGGGCGGCGGCATCCGGCCGGCCGTCTTCCCGCTGATGCTCGCCGAGTCGGTGGCATGGGCGCTCGCGTTCGGGTGGGTCGCCTCGGTGCTGACCTCGCTCCTCCTCCGCGGGGTGCCGCTCGCCGCGGGCCTCGCGGCGCGGATGGACCTCCCCACCCAGCTCATGATCTCGCTCGGCGCCGGGATCTACGAGGAACTGCTCTTCCGGGTGCTGCTCGTGGCGGGGCTCGCGGCGCTCGCGCGGCGGGTGCTCCGCGTGGGCGAGGTGGGGGCGGGGGCGCTCGCGACGCTCGTGGGCGCCCTCGTGTTCAGCGCCTTCCACTACATCGGCCCGCTCGGCGACCGGCTCGAGCTGGGCTCGTTCACCTTCCGGGCGGTGGCGGGCGTCCTCTTCAGCGCGCTCTACCTCACGCGCGGCTTCGGGATCGCCGCATGGACCCACGCCCTCTACGACGTGTTCCTGACGCTGCGCGGGATCGGCTGAGGGGGCCGCGCGCGCCGCGGGGCGCTACTTCGCC
>JBAIWX010000234.1:0-5323 GCA_037916975.1 Gemmatimonadales bacterium | reverse complement strand
TCCCGCTGTTCTGGTGCGTCGCGCTGTTCGGCCACTTCGACAAGCAGAAGGCGCAGCGCGGCACCATCCTCCTCGCCGGCCTCGCCCTCACCGTGCCGTTCGCCGTCGCCATCGGCTACCAGATGGCGGGCCTCGACGTGCGCGGCGAGTCGGCCTCGACGTGGGCCGGCATCGTGCCCGCGTTCGTCGCCTACGAGCTGCGCGGGCCGCTCGGCATCGCCGGCGAGACGATCCTGGCGCTCGGCGTGTTCTCGGCGCTGACGATCGTGACGATCGGGTGGAATCCGCTGGAGAAACTGAAGGCGGCGGACGGGCGGACGGGCGGTCGGGCGGTCGGAAAAGACAAGGACAAGACCAAGGCGCCCGCCGAGCCAATGCCGAAGGTACCAATCGAAGAGGAGCCGGAGGGGCAGCCGGAACTTCCCGTCCCGGTCATGCCGAAGAAGAAAAAGCGCGAGAAGAAGCCGGAGCCGGAGTCGTCTACCGACCGTCCGACCGCCGGACCGCCCGACCGCCCGTCGGACCTGCTCCCGCCGCTCGACCTGCTCGACGAGACGGAAGAAGAGACCGCCAGCTTCGAATCCGCGCTCGACGCGATGCAGGAGCAGCTGCTCGCCACGCTGCGGCAGTTCAAGGTGGACGCGCAGGCGGGGCCGCGCACCACCGGGCCGGTCGTGACGCAGTACGAGATCATCCCGGCGCCGGGGGTCAAGGTCGGCCGCATCGCCGCGCTGGCGGACGATCTCGCGCTGGCGATGAAGGCGCCCTCGATCCGCATCGTCGCGCCGATCCCGGGCCGCGGCGCCGTGGGCCTCGAGGTGCCCAACCCGACCCGCCGCGCCGTCGGCGTGCGCAAGCTGCTGGGCTCCGAGCAGTTCCGGAAGCCGGGCATGGCGCTGCCGATCGCGTTAGGCGAGGACCTCGAGGGCAAGCCGATCGTCACCGACCTGGCCAAGATGCCGCACCTCTTGATCGCCGGCGCGACGGGCTCGGGCAAGTCGGTCTGCATCAACACCATCATCACCAGCCTGGTGTACCGCTACACGCCCGCCGAGCTCAGGATGCTGATGATCGACCCCAAGATGGTCGAGCTGTCGATGTACAACGCGCTGCCGCACTTGAGGCACCGCGTCGTCACCGACAACAAGGATGCCGCGCACGTCTTCAAGTGGGCGGTCTGGGAGATGCAGGACCGCTACCAGCTCCTGCACGCCAACCAGGCGCGCAACCTGGTGGACTTCAACCGCAAGCTGGCCGAGGACCCCACCAAGGTCGTGAAGGCCAACGGCGAGCCGTACGAGGAAGGCCCGCTGCCGTACATCCTCCTGTTCGTGGACGAGCTGGCCGACCTCATCATGACCGTGCAGGCGGAGGTCGAGACGCCGCTCGCGCTCCTGGCGCAGAAGGCGCGCGCCATCGGCATCCACCTGGTGCTCGCCACCCAGCGCCCGTCCGTGAACGTCATCACCGGCCTCATCAAGGCGAACTTCCCGAGCCGGATCGCCTTCCGCGTGGCGAGCAAGGTGGACAGCCGCACGATCCTCGACCAGAACGGCGCCGAGGCGCTGCTCGGCAACGGCGACATGCTCTTCCTCCCACCGGGGCGGAGCGAGCCGATGCGCCTCCAGGGCGCCTACATCGGCACCGAGGAGACCGAGCGGATCATGGACTGGTACGTCCAGCGGCGGGAACGGCGGCAGGCGCAGGCGGCGGCGGAGCGGCAGGAGGAGGACATCCTGGCGGTCATCCGCGCCCAGGAGGCCGAGTCGGAGGGCGGCCCCGCCGGGGAGCGCGGTGCCGACGAGAAGCGTGACGCGCTCTTCCGCGAGGCGGCGGAGGTCTGCCTGCAGAACCAGGGCGGCTCGACCTCGCTCCTCCAGCGGCGGCTCTCGATCGGCTACGGGCGGGCGGCGCGGCTCATCGACCAGCTCCACTTCGCCGGCATCCTCGGCCCCCCGGACGGGAGCAAGCCGCGCGAGGTGCTCATCGGCTTCGACCAGCTCGACGAGTACTGCGGCGGGGACTGACCCCCGCCGCGCCCTCGCGGGCGATCGCGGCGAGGATCGCCGCCGTCACGTGCCGCACGTAGCGCGCGGCGCTCCAGCCCCGCTCCAGCACCAGGTCCTCCCACATCCGCAGCGACGTCATCGTCCACAGGAGGTCGGCCGCCGTGTCGCGGTCCACCCCCGGGCGGAGCGCGTCCTCCGCCGCCAGGCGGTCCACGAGCCCGCGGCAGCCGGCGAGCCGGTGCGCGAGCCGGTCCTGCCAGGACCGCTCGGCGTCGGCGTCGCGGCGGCGCACCGCCTCGAAGGCGCGGGCGACGGCCCAGAGGCCGGGGTTCTCGCGCGCCTGCATCGCCACGAACTCGCCGATGGCCGCGACGCCCGAGGGGGCCTCGTGCACCGGGCGGAGCGCCGCCTCGAGGCCCCGGCGCTCGTCCACGTGGCGCGCGAGGGCGACGAAGAGCCCCGCGCGGTCGGCGAAGTGGAGGTAGACGGCCTGCCGCGAGAGGCCCGCCGCGCGGGCGATCTCGCCCATGGAGACGTCGGCGCCGCCCGTCCGGGCGATGAGCCGGAGGGCGGCGTCGAGGATGCGGGCGCGGCCGTCCGGCGGGGGGCTGGTTGACATGGTGTCAAGTTGGCGGTAGCTTGGGCCCCGGTCAAGCTTGACACGCTGTCAATCTTCCTCGCGAGGAGGCGCCATGTCCCCCGATCCGTCCCGCCGCGCCGCCGGCCCGGTCCTCGACGTCCCGGACCTCGCCGTCGAGGACCTCGCGCCCGGCCTGGAAGTCCCCGCGCACCTGCCCGAGGGCTCGGCGCCGGTGGTGGCGCTGCTCGCGGCGTTCGTGGCGGGCTGGAACGCGGGCGACGGCGCCGCGTGCGCGCGCCCCTTCGCCGCCGACGCCGACTTCACCGCCATCCACGGCCTGCGGGCGCGCGGGCGGGAGCAGATCGCGCGCGGCCACGCTGAGATCCTCGCCACCATCTACCGCGGCACGGCCCTCTGCGCCCGCGTGGACGCGGTGCGGTTCCTCCGCCCCGACGTCGCGACGCTCGACGCCACCGGCCGCCTGACGGGCGGGAGCCGCACGGACTGGCCCGTGACCCGACCCGGCATGATCGCCACCCGCGAAGCGGAGGGATGGGTGATCCAGGGGTTCCGGAACATGGTGCCCTACGGCCGGCCGGCCGCAGGACCGGTGGAGCGCGCCGCGCTCGCGCTGGACGGGCGCCCCCTCGAGTGAGGGCGCGCGTCCCGCCTCACGGCCGTTCGGTGGGGGCGTGCGGGCCCGGGCCCGGCAACGGGGGCCGGGTGCCACCGGTCCGTTCGGCGGCCAGCAGCTCCTCCACGCTTCCGTAGCGGTAGATGACCGGCGCCGCGTGCTGGAACAGCCCGCCGGTGTCGGCGGTGGGGCCGTAGGTCGAGTAGAGCGGCGTGCCGAGGAGGCGCAGGAGCACCGTCAGCTGGCCGCGATGGTGCGCCGAATGGGTGAGGCGGCGCGTGAGCACCCAGGCGCGCGAGCGCTCGACGTCGAAGAAGCGCGTCGTGCCGCGGAACCAGGCCGCCTCCTGCGCCTCGAGGAGCTCGAGCCGCCATGCGGAATGGGCGGCGTAGCGCTCGAGGAAGGCGAGGGGGGATTCCTCCGGGGGGAGGGGCGGCGCGCCGACCTCGAGCCCCAGCATCGTGCGCATCCACGTGTCCTCGGAGACGCAGTGGTGCACCATCTGCTCGCGCGGCGTGCGCGCGAGCGGGGCGGCGCGGAACCCGAGGTCGCGCTCGGCGAAGTGCGACCAGACGGCGAGCGTCTTGAGCCGTTCGGTGGCGTAGGTCTCGACGAGGAAGGCGTACTCCGGGGCGGCGGCGGGCATGGTCCCTCCTCGGGGCAGTGGGCGGCGGCGCACGGCGCGGGACCAGGCCGGGCGCCGCCGCCCGTTTTCTCCATCAGGCGCGCGTTCCCGCGGTAGGGGCGGCCCGGGGTCCCGGCGCGAGCTTCGCTCCATGACGCCGCCGCTCTCCATCCCGCACGCGCCGCTCCGCGATCCGCGCCACGCGCGTGGCCTCACCGGCGAGCTCGCCGCGGCCGAACACCTCCGCCGCGCAGGCTGGACGCTCGAGGCCCACCGCTACCGTCTTGGCCGCGCCGAGGTGGACCTCGTCGTGCGCCGGGAGCACGACGTCGCATTCGTCGAGGTGAAGACCCGGCGCTCGCTCCGCTGCGGGCGCCCGGCGGAGGCGGTCACCTGGCGGAAGCGGCGCACGATCGCGCGGGTGGGGGCGGTGTGGGCGCTCCGGCACGGGCGCTTCGGGGACCGCTACCGCTTCGACGTCGTGGAAGTCTACGAGCGGGGCGGGGTGGTGGTGGAGGTGCGGCATCTGGAGGATGCGTGGCGTCCCTGATGTCCCGAAGTGACCGAAAATCAGTCATAATTTGACCCTTGTTTCGGATGATATTCGGTTTTAGCTTGTAGAAGAGTACCTTAGTGACTCAAAATCATCCACACTGGTATTGAGGTCCCAATGGCCACGGCCGATGCCCGTCTCGACGCCGACAAGAAGAAGGCGCTCAACCTCGCCATCGCCCAGATCGAGAAGCAGCTGGGCAAGGGCTCCATCATGAAGATGGGCGGCGACTCCCCGAAGGAGCGCATCGCCGTCATCCCCACCGGGGCCATCAACCTCGATGCCGCCATCGGCGTGGGCGGCATCCCCCGCGGCCGCATCACCGAGATCTACGGCCCCGAGTCCTCGGGCAAGACCACGCTCTGCCTCCACCTCGTCGCCAACGTGCAGAAGTCGGGCGGGGTCGCGGCCTACGTGGACGCCGAGCACGCACTGGACGTGGAGTACGCCCGGAAGCTCGGCGTGAACGTCGAGGAGCTCCTCGTCTCGCAGCCGGACACCGGCGAGCAGGCGCTCGAGATCGTCGAGATCCTCGTGCGCTCGGGGGCGGTGGACCTCGTGGTGGTGGACTCGGTGGCGGCGCTCGTGCCCAAGGCCGAGATCGAGGGCGAGATGGGCGACAGCCACGTGGGCCTGCAGGCGCGGCTCATGAGCCAGGCGCTCCGCAAGCTCGCCGGCGCCATCAACCGGTCGCACTGCGCCGTGGTGTTCATCAACCAGCTGCGCGAGAAGATCGGAGTGATGTTCGGCAATCCCGAGACCACGAGCGGCGGCCGGGCGCTGAAGTTCTACGCCTCGGTGCGGCTCGACGTCCGCCGCATCGCGCCGGTGAAGGAGCGCGACGCCGTCATCGGCAGCCACGTGCGCGTGAAGGTCGTGAAGAACAAGGTCGCGGCGCCGTTCCGGCAGGCGGAGTTCGACA
>JBAIWX010000233.1:0-14424 GCA_037916975.1 Gemmatimonadales bacterium | reverse complement strand
CGTCACCGCGCGGCCCGCGCGCCAGTGCGCGTCGAGCCCGACCATGACGTTGCCCGGGTCGCCCTCGCCGTACTGGTTCGCGAGGAGGAGCAGGCTCGCCGGGTTGATGAACCGCCCCTCGAGGCTGCGCCCCTCGCCGCTGATGAGCGTCGTCTCCCAGAGCGCGAGCTCCAGGCGGTCCGACAGCCGGACGGCGAGGCGGTGGCCGAAGTGGTACCGCTTGATCACGCGCCCCGCGCTGTCGGTCTCGTCGCGGAGCGAGCCCGCCTGCGCGAGGAGGCGCACGGTGCGCCCGCCCACCTGCACGCCGAGGTAGGGCCGCGCGTAGGCGAAGTTGCCGATCGGGATGCCCGTGACACCCACGGGGCCCCAGTTCTGCTCGAGCTGCCCGAACCAGGCGCCGCCGAACCGGCCCTGCCAGGCCAGGTACGCCTCGGCCATCCGGCCGACGACCCGGAGGTCGCGCCGGCCGCGCCAGTCCGGGTCGTCGGAGAGCCGGGGCTCGATGGCCGGGCGGCTCACGGCGACGAGGCCGCCGTAGACCGCCTCGAGCCGCAGGTCCACGTACGGCAGCACGTTCTCGCCCGGCACGGCGTGCAGGAGGTCGCGCCGCGGCGTCGTGTACGCCTGCGCGCCGGCGCGCCCCTCCACCAGCCAGCGGTTCGTGTCGGCCCGGTCGCGCCAGGACTGGAGGAGCCGCCGGATCACCCGGCCTGCGGGCCGTCCGGGCGCGGTGTCGGCCGCCTCGAGTGCCGCGACGACGTCGGCGCGGCGGAAGGGGCGCACCATGGGCGACGGGTCGCGGATCTCGCCGCGCGCGATGAGCTGCTCGGCCAGCGCGAGGCGCGGGTCGTCGAGCGGCACCCACGGCGAGCCCTGCGCGGCGAGCGGGGCCGCGGCGAGCAGGAAGAGGAGGGCGAGGAGGGCCGCGGCGCGGCCGGCCGGACGGGGGCGCATGAGAGTTGCACAAGTGTAACGTCTCTGGACGGTGCCGGGCACCCGCACGACCGGGGACCCGGTGCTATCTTCCCCGCCATGCCGGAGTTACGGGTCGAGGCGACGCGGAGCGGGGTGGTGGAGTCGGTGCACCGCGTCTCGGTGGCGGTGGCTGATGCGACGGGCCGGGTCGTGGCGGCGTCGGGCGACCCCGCGCTCGTCACCTGGTGGCGTTCGGCGGCCAAGCCGTTCCAGGCGCTCCCGATGGTCGCCGACGGCGCGTGGGACCGGTTCGGCTTCGACGAGGAGGCGCTGGCGCTCGCCTGCGCCTCGCACTCGAGCGAGCCGGTGCACGTGGCGCTGGCGCGCCGCATGCTCGGGCGGCTTGGCCTCGGCGAGGAGGCCCTCGCCTGCGGGCCGCACGTCCCGCTCTCGCCAAGGATCGCGGAGCAGGTGGTGCGCGGCGAACTGGACTTCACGTCCGCGTGCAGCAACTGCTCGGGGAAGCACGCGGGGATGCTGGCGCTCTGCCTCCACCTGGGGTGGGCCCTCGCGGGCTACGAGCGGGCGGAGCACCCGCTCCAGCAGCGGGTGCTGGACGAGGTCGCGCGCTGGACCGGTGTCCCCCGCGACGCGGTGCGGCTCGGCACCGACGGCTGCACCGCGACCTGCTTCGGGCTGCCCCTCGCGGCGATGGCGACCGCCTACGCGCGGTTCGCCGCCGCGAGCGAGCCCTCGGCGGTGCGCGTCCGGGAGGCGATGATGCGCCACCCCTACCTCGTCGCGGGGGAGGGGCGGCCCTGCACCGACCTGATGGCCGCCGGCCGGGGCGCGGTGTTCGCGAAGGTGGGCGCGGACGGCGTGTACTGCGCCGGCCTCCCCGGCGCCGGGCTCGGTGTCGCGCTCAAGGTGGAGGACGGCGACATGCGTGCCTCGCCGATGGCGCTCCTGGCGGTCCTCGAGGCCCTGCCGGCACGGGACCTGCCGGCCCTCGCGGCGGCGCTCGCCGACCCGGGCGTGCGCCGGCACCGCGAACTCGTGATCCGCACGACGCGCGGGGTGCCGATCGGGGCGCTGCGCGCGGCGGGCAGCCTGCGGTTTTCCGCCGCCCCCGGCGCGGCGGCGGTTCCGGTGACGACCGGTGGATGAGGTAGCCTCATGGCGAAGCACGACAGTCTGGACGCGCAGACGAAGGAACTGGTCCGGTTCGCCGCCGCGATCGCGCAGGGCGACGAGCCCGAGCTGCGCGAGCGCGTGCGCGGGCTCCGCAGCGCGCAGGTGCCCCCGGCGTGGGTCGAGGAGCTGCTGCTGCAGTCCATCCTGATGTGCGGCTGGCCCCGCGCCCTCGTGGCGATGGCGGTCTGGCGGAAGTACGGCGGCGTGAAGCCGCCCGCCTCCGACGCGGAGGCCGGCTACGCGAACCTCGAGCAGTGGACGCGCCGCGGCGAGGAGACCTGCAACATCGTGTACGGTGACAACTACCGCCGCCTCCGGCAGAGCATCCGGGACCTGCACCCCGCCATGGACGAGTGGATGATCACCGAGGGGTACGGCCGCACCATCGGCCGCCCGGGGCTCGACCTCCTGCGCCGCGAGCTCTGCATCGTGGCCCAGACGGCGTTCCTCGAGACGCCCCGGCAGCTGCACTCCCACCTGCGCGGCGCGCTCAATGCGGGCGCGAGCCCCGCGCAGGTCGAGGGCGCCCTCTCGCTCGTCAACCCGATGCTCTCCTTCGACGCCTGGAAGAAGGTCAAGGAGCTCTGGCGCACCGTCCGCGACGGCTGGACCCCCGACTGATGTTCGTGGACCTCGCCGTCGTCCGCGTGGCGGCGGGCACCGGTGGCTCGGGCGCCTCCTCCTTCGCGCGCTTCAAGTACAAGCCCAAGGGCGGTCCCGACGGCGGCGACGGCGGCCGGGGTGGGAGCGTCTGGGTCGTCGCCGACGCGAACCTGAGCACCCTCCTCGACTACCGCTATCGCGACGAGTGGAAGGCGGAGCGCGGCGGGCACGGCAAGGGGAAGAACCAGACCGGCGCCTCCTCCGACGACGTCGAGCTGCCCGTGCCGCCCGGCACCCTCGTGCGGGACGCGGACTCGGGCGAGGTCCTCGGCGAGGTGCTCCGCCCCGGCGACCGCATCCTCGTCGCGAAGGGCGGGCGCGGCGGCCGCGGCAACGCCCGCTTCGCGACCGCCACCCACCGCGCCCCGCGCGAGTGGGAGCCGGGCGAGGAGGGCGAGGAGCGCCGCCTCGAGCTCGAGCTCAAGCTCATCGCCGACGTCGGGCTCGTCGGCGAGCCGAACGCCGGCAAGAGCACGCTCCTCTCCGTCATCTCGGCAGCGCGCCCCAAGATCGCCGACTACCCGTTCACGACGCTGGAGCCCAACCTCGGCGTCGTCGGCCTCTCGGGCTCGCGCTCCTTCGTCGTCGCCGACATCCCCGGCATCATCGAGGGGGCGCACGCCGGGAAGGGGCTCGGGCTCCGCTTCCTGCGGCACGTCGAGCGCACGCGCGTGCTCGCCGTCCTCGTCCCGCTGGACGCCGAGGACCCGCAGGCGGTCTACGACCGCCTCCGCGCCGAGGTCCGGAGCTACAGCGAGGCCCTGGCCGCGACGCCGCACGTCCTCGTCCTCTCCAAGCGGGATCTCCTCCCCGACGGCGTGCCCTTCCCGCGCCTCGACGCCCCCGAGGCCGCCGGCCAGCTCGCCATCTCGAGCGTCGCCGGCTCGGGCCTCGAGGAGTTCAAGGAGTTCCTCTGGCGCTTCGTCGAGGAGGCGCGCCGCGACGAGGCCGTGGTCGCGGAGTTCGCCGATGACGACACCGGTCCCTGACTGGGGCGCCGACCCGCGGGAGCGCGCGGCCTACCTCGCCCTCGCGCTCACCCCGGGCATCGGCGCCGCCCGGCTCTCGGCCCTCCTCGATGCCTGCGCATCGCCGACCGGCGCCCTCGTGGCGCCGGTCGCGTTTCTGGGGTCCGTGCTGCGGCACGCGGGGGTGGCGGCGGCGGTACGCGCCACCAGCGCGTCGAGCGGCGAGGCCGTGCTCGCGGCGACGGGGCGCCTCGAGGGGCAGGTCCTCCTCCCGTGGGATGCCGCGTTCCCGCCGCCGCTCCGGGCGATCCCCGATCCGCCGATGGCGCTCTTCGTCGCCGGCGACGCGTCGCTGCTGGCGCGTCCCGCCGTGGCGGTGGTCGGGAGCCGGGACCACACGACGTACGGTGCCGATGCGTGCCGCCAGGTGGTGGATGCTGCTGCCGCCGCCGGGCTCGTCGTCGTGAGCGGCATGGCTCGCGGGCTCGACGCCGTGGCGCACGCCCGGGCGCTCGAGCGCGGTGCTCCCACCGCGGGAGTGCTCGGCAACGGGCTCGGTGTCGTCTATCCCGCCGCCAACCGCGCGCTCTACGACCGCGTCCGGCGGTTCGGCGTGCTCGTGACCGAGTTCCCGCCGGGCGAGCGCCCGAACGCCGGGAGCTTCCCGCGCCGCAACCGGCTCATCAGCGGCCTCGCGCGCGTCACGGTCGTGGTCGAGGCGGCGAAGGGCTCAGGGGCGCTCCTCACGGCGGATGCCGCGGCGGAGCAGGGGCGCGAGGTGATGGCCGTACCCGGGCCGATCACCTCCTCCCGCTCCGAGGGCACCAACGACCTCCTGCGCCACGGCGCCGCGCCGTGGCTCGAGCCCGACGACCTGTGGGACCGCTATCCGCTCCCGGAACGGCCCGTGCTGGGCGCCGCGCCGGCGGTGCCCGACCTCGTGCCGCTGCCGGAGGGGCTCGACGCCGATGCGCTCGCGCTGGTGGAACTGCTCGGCGGGGACGAGCAGCCCGCCGACGTGCTCGCGGTGCGCCTGGGCCGGCCGGCCGCGAGCGTGCTGGCCGGCCTCACCACGCTCGAGGTGCTCGGCGTGGTCGAGGCGCGCCCCGGTCTCCGGTTCCGTCGCCGCCGGGCCTGAGGGCGGGGGCTCGCCACGCGCCGCGCCGCTACCTTCCGGCGTGCACCTCTACGTCCACGTCCCCTTCTGTGCGCGGCGCTGCTCGTACTGCGACTTCGCCATCGCGGTGCGCCGCACCGTGCCGTCGGCCCGGTTCACCGACGCGGTGCTCGCGGAGTGGCGGGGCTGGCTCGCGCACGAGGGATGGGGCGCGCACCCCGGGCTCCACACCCTCTACTTCGGCGGCGGCACGCCCAGCCGCCTCGACCCGGGCGAACTGGCGCGGCTGGTCGAGCGCCTCGCGCAGGATCGCCCGCTCGTGCGGGGCGCCGAGGTCACCCTCGAGGCCAACCCCGACGACGTGACGCCCGACCGAGCGCGGGCCTGGCGCGCCGCGGGCGTGACGCGCATCTCCCTCGGCGTGCAGAGCTTCGACCCGCGCGTGCTCGCGTGGATGCACCGCACCCACGAGGCGGCGCAGGTCGGGCCCGCGGTGGATGCACTCCGCCGCGCCGGCTTCGACGACCTCTCGCTGGACCTCATCTTCGCGCTGCCCGAGGCGCTCGGGCGCGACTGGGCGGACGACCTCGGGCGCGCGCTCGCGCTCGAGCCCACCCACCTCTCGCTCTATGGCCTGACCGTGGAGCCGGGCACCCCGCTCGGCCGCTGGACCGAGCGGGGCGCGGCGCACCCGCCCGCGGACGAGCGCTACGCTGCCGAGTACGTCGCGGCGCACGCGGCGCTCGGTGCCGCCGGCTTCGAGCACTACGAGGTCTCGAACGCCGCGCGGCCGGGCTACCGGGCCGTGCACAACAGCGCCTACTGGGCACGTGCGCCGTTCATCGGCCTCGGCCCCTCCGCCCACAGCGGGCTCGGCCGCTGGCGCGCCTGGAACGTCGCACCGTGGGCGGCCTACGAGCGGGCGGCACTCGCGGGAACGGCCGTGCGGGCGGGGGAGGAGTGGCTGGACGAGGCGCAGGTCCGCCTCGAGCGCCGCTACCTCGGCCTCCGCACCGTCGAGGGCCTCGCCGAGGACGAGGCGGGGCCCGACGCCGGCCGGTGGGTGGCGGAAGGCTGGGCGGTGCGGGAGGCTGGGCGGGTGCGCCTCACGGTCGAGGGGTGGCTCCGGCTGGACGCCCTGGTGGCCGCGGGGGGCTGAGCCCCGGCGCGCGCGGCCCCGCGGGGGCGTGCACGCGAGTTGCACGACCGGATGGCACTGGAGCGCGGGAACGGTCATCGGGGCGGCGGGCCTGCCATCCCGGCCGGGTCCGGCCGCGCGGCCCTGCCGCCCCGGCGGCTCGGCTTTTCGGAGTGTATTCGGCCACCTAGATTGACGCGCATGACGGGTCCGGAAGCGCTGAGCGAGCGCGAGCTCAAGATCCTCGAGGCCGTGGTGCGGGCCTACGTCGAGACGGCCGAGCCGGCGGGCAGCCAGACGATCGCCCGCCGGTCGGGCTTGGGCGTGTCGTCCGCGACCATCCGGAGCACGATGAACGACCTCGAGCGGAAGGGCTACCTCTCGCATCCGCACACCTCCGCCGGGCGGGTCCCCACCGACCTCGGCTACCGGACGTATGTCGAGACGCTGCCCCGCGGCAGCCAGCTGCGGGCGGGGGAGCGCCATCTCCTGCGGAGCGAGCTCACCGACGGCACCACGGCGGCGCGCGGGGCGGAGGAGGTGCTGCGCCGCGCCGCGGAGGTGCTGGGCGTGCTCACGCAGGAGCTGGGCGTCGCCGTGGCGCCCGCGCTCGACGAGGTGGTGCTCGAGCGGCTCGACCTCGTGCCGGTCTCGTCCGAGCGGGTGCTGCTCGTGTTCAACCTCCGGAGCGGCGTCGTGCGGACGATCTTCGTCCAGGTGCCCGCGCAGGTGGCGCCCGTCGCGCTCCACGAGGTCCAGCGGGTGCTGAACGAGCGCCTCGCGGGCCACACGCTGCGGGAGATCCGCGCCACGCTCCCCGAGCGCCTGCGGGACAGCGGCGGCAGCGACGAGGGGAGCCGGCAGCTCCTCAACATCTTCCTCGCGCAGGGCGACGAGCTCTTCGACCTCGACGACGCCGCCAACGGCGTCGTGCTCGGCAGCGCGCGCCTGCTGGCGGACCAGCCCGAGTTCGCCGCGGACAGCGGCCGCATGCGGGAGCTGCTGCAGCTCACGGAGCGGCGGGACCTGCTCCGCTCGGCGCTCGAGTCGCGCCGCCGGCGCGGGCTCCACATCAGCATCGGCGCGGAGCACGACGACCCGCGCCTCAGCGGCTTCACGCTCGTCACCTCGAGCTACAGCGCGGCCGGGGTCGCCGGCGTGATCGGCGTGATGGGCCCGACCCGCATGCCGTACGACAAGATCATCCGCCTCGTGGAGCACACGAGCCGGCTCGTGGAGGGGCTCCTCGCGTGACCGAGTTCTACGACCTGCTGGGCGTCCCGCGCGACGCGTCCGAGGCCGACATCAAGAAGGCCTACCGGCGCCTCGCGATGGAATACCATCCCGACCGCAACCGGGCCCCGGACGCCGAGGCGAAGTTCAAGGAGATCACCGAGGCGTACGAGGTGCTCCGCGACCCCGAGAAGCGCGCCGCCTACGACCGGTACGGCAAGGCCGGCGTCAACGGGCCCCGCGGCGGCGGGTTCGACTACCACCACGTGGACCTCTCCGAGGCGCTCAACATCTTCATGCGCGACTTCGGCGGCTTCGCGGGGTTCGACTCGCTCTTCGGCGGGGAGCGGCGCGCCGCGGAGGCGCGGCGCGGGCAGGACATCCGCGTGACCGTGCGGCTCACGCTCGCCGAGGTCGCGACCGGCGTGAAGAAGACGGTCAAGCTCAAGTCGCTCGAGCGGTGCGGCACCTGCGCCGGGAGCGGGGCGCGGAAGGGGAGCCGGCCGCAGCGCTGCGCCACCTGCGGCGGGAGCGGCGAGGTCCGCCGGGCGGCGCGCAGCATGTTCGGCCAGTTCGTGTCGGTGAGCCCGTGCCCCGCCTGCGGCGGCGAGGGCGAGGTGATCGCGGAGGCCTGCGAGGTGTGCCGCGGCGAGGGGCGGGTGCGCGCCGAGCGCACCGTCCAGGTGGAGATCCCGCCCGGCGTGTCGTCGAACAACTACCTCACGCTGCGCGGCCAGGGCGCCGCGGGCCCCCGCGGCGGCCCGCCCGGCGACCTGCAGGTGATGCTCGAGGTCAAGGACGACGAGCGCTTCGAGCGCAACGGCGACGACCTCGCCTACGACCTCGCCGTGTCGTTCTCGCAGGCGGCGCTCGGCGCCGAGTTCACGGTGCCGACGCCGTACGGCGACGAGACCATCACCCTGCCGCCCGGGACGCAGTCCGGGCAGGTCGTGCACCTCAAGGGCAAGGGGCTCCCGCGCCTCGGCCAGTCGGGGAAGGGCGACCTCCTCGTCCGGATCCAGCTCTGGACCCCGGAGCGCCTCACCGACGAGCAGGCGCGGCTCTTCCGCGAGCTCGCGAAGCTCGAGGGCGAACCGCCGCAGCGCGCCTCCGGCTTCTGGGCGCGCGTCAAGGAAGTGCTGGGCGCATGAGCTGGCTCACCCTCGAGGTCCGGACCGCGCCCGAGGCGCGCGAGCGGGTCGGCGCGTGGCTCGTGGAGCAGACGGGGCAGGCGGTGGAGGAGCGGACGGATGGCGCGCTGGTCGCCTTCGCGGAGAGCGCGGGCGACGCCGACCGGCTCGAGGCGGGGCTCCGGGCGCTGCCCGGGACTGCCGTAAGCGTCGCGCGGGCGCCCCTGGCGGAGGTGGACTGGACCACGAAGTGGCGCGACGGCATCGGCCCGCGCACCTTCGGCCGCCTCGTGGTGCTGCCCTCCTGGCTCGACCGGCCGCCGCACGACGGGCCGGTGCTGGTGCTGGACCCCGAGTCCGCCTTCGGGAGCGGCGAGCACGGGTCCACGCGCGCCGCGCTCACCCTGCTCGAGCGGCACTTCCTGCCCGGCATGCGCTTCCTCGACCTCGGCAGCGGGAGCGGGATCCTCACGATCGCCGCGGCGCTCCTCGGCGCGCGGCACGCGATCGGCATCGACGTGGACTCCGAGGCGACGCCGGTGGCGGAGCGGAACGCCGCCCGCAACGGCGTCACCGACCGCGTCCTCTTCCTCGAGAACGACGCCGCGATCCTCGCCCCGGTCTCCGGTCCCGCCGAGGTCGTCTGCTCCAACATCCTGCGGGTCGTCAACGTGGCGCTCCTGCCCGAGATCCGCGGCGCGCTCGCTCCCGGCGGGCTCGCGATCTTCAGCGGCATGGAGGAGGCCGAGGCGCCGCTCTTCCGGCCGGAGCTCACGGCGGCCGGTTTCACCGTGGTGGACGAGGTCGTGGACGCGGGGTGGTGGGGCGTGGCGGCGAGGGTGGCGTGATCGGCGTCCTCGTCGGCGCGGGGGCGTGGGCGCCCGGCGCCCGCGCCGCGCTCGACGAGGAGGAGTCGCACCACCTGCGGGTGCGGCGCGTGCCCGAGGGGGAGACGGTGCGGTTCACGGACGGCGCCGGCACCACCGGGCGCGCGCGGGTCCACGCGGGGCGCGGCGGCTACGAGCTGGAGGTGCTCGAGTCGGGGCAGGCGCCGGCGCCCGACCCGCTCGTCCTGGCGGTGGGCGCCGGCGACAAGGATCGCTTCGCCTGGCTCGTCGAGAAGGCCACCGAGGCCGGCGTCACCGACGTGGTCCCCCTCGAGACGAGCCGCACGGCGGGCGTCTCGACGCGCGTCCGCGCGTCGCACGTGCCGAAGCTCGACCGCCGTGCCCGTGAGGCCCTCAAGCAGTGCGGCGGCGCCTGGGCGCCGCGCGTGCTCCCGCCGGTGCCGTTCGCGGCCTTCGTGGATGCACCGAGGGCCGGCGCCCGCTGGCTCCTGCAGGAGGGGGGCGACTGGGCACCCGACGCGCTCGGTGCCGAGCCGGTGACCGTCCTCGTCGGCCCCGAGGGGGGCTTCTCCGCCGAGGAGCGCGGCCAGGCGATCGAGGCGGGCTACCGGGCCGTCCGGGTCGGCCCGTACACCTTCCGGTTCGAGACGGCGGCGGTGGCGGCCGCGGTGCTGGTGCACGCCGCGCGGTCGCGCTCCGCCGGGGCCTGACGGGGGGGGAACGCGATGGCGTCCATCTTCACGAAGATCTTCCGGGGCGAGATCCCGGCGCGCATCGTCCGGCGCACCGAGGACATGATCGCCTTCCACGACATCAACCCGCAGGCGCCGGTGCACGTGCTCGTCGTGCCGGCGCGTGAGGTCGAGGCGGTCCGGGACCTCACCGACCCGGAGGGCCAGCGCGTCCTCGGCCGGCTCCTCGCCTTCGCCGCGGAGGTGGCCACCGAACTCGGCCTCGACGCCGGCGGCTACCGGATCGTCACGAACACCGGCGTGAACGGCGGCCAGTCGGTGCCGCACCTGCACCTGCACGTCCTCGGCGGGCGGCCGCTGGGGTGGCCCCCGGGCTGAGCGCCCCGCGCGGGGACGGCGGCCCTAAGCGGGCCTCGCGCCGAGACTTGCAGGGCGGGTCGGATCGGGGTACCTTTGAGGGCTTTCCAGCCATGCCCTCAGAGGGCAGAGAGAGGGGTGATTTTCAGGCATGTCCGAAGTCATCATCCACGATGACGAGAACTTCGAGCGGGCCCTCAAGCGCTTCAAGAAGAAGTGCGAGAAGGCCGGGATCCTTTCGGATCTCCGCAAGCACCGGCACTACGAGAAGCCGAGCGAGAAGCGGAAGCGGAAGATGAACGCCGCCATCCGGAAGAATCGTCGTGGCCCGCGGATGTCGCGTGTCTGAGCCGGAGCCCGCCCGCGCATGACCGCGGTGCCGGGTTTCGCGCCCCTCGACGGGGCGCCGCGTCCACCGGACGGCGGCGCCCCGTTGCCTTTGGCCGAGGCGGACGTCGCGGAGGCGCTCGAGACCCTCGAGTTCGCCGCGGTGCTCGACGCCGTCGCCGCGTACGCCACCGGGCCCCTGGGGGCGGCACGGGTGCGCGCCCGCCGCCCGGTCGCCGACGCCGCCTGGATCGGCGAGGAGCTCGCGCTGGTGGGCGAGGTGCTCGCCTGGCTCCGGCGCGGCGAGCAGCTCCTTCCCGAGGAGGTGCCCGACGTGGGCCGCGCGCTCGCGCGGCTCCGCATCGAGGGGAGCGTCCTCGAGCGCGAGGAGCTCGCGGCGATGCGCCGCCTCCTCGCCGCCGTCTTCAACGTGGACGGCGAGCTCGCCCGCCTCGCCGACGACTGCCCGCGCGCCTTCGCCCTCCGGGTCCCGCTCCCCGACCGCAGGCTCCGCAAGCGCCTCGACGAGTCGGTGGACGACGACGGCGAACTGCTCGACAGCGCGAGCCCGCGCCTCGCCGCGGCCCGTGCGACCGTCCTCAGCGCGCGCCAGAAGCTGGTGCGCCGGCTCGAGCAGCTCCTCCGCGGCCTCGATCCCTCCGCCACGGTGCCGGACGCCGGCGTGACCGTGCGCGGGGGGCGGTACGTCATCCCCGTCCGGCGGGACACCCGCGCGCGGCCCGCCGGCATCGTCCACGACGAGTCGGGGAGCGCGGGGACGCTCTTCGTCGAGCCGCAGGAGGCGGTCGAGCTCGGGAACGCGCTCCGCGAGGCGGAGGCGGAGGTGGAGCGCGAGACGCTCCGCGTCCTCCGCGAGCTCACCGCGCTCCTCCGCCCCGAGCGGGAGCGGCTCCGCGACGCGCTCGAGCTGTGCGTGCGCGTGGACGACCTCGTGGCACGCGCCCGCTACGCCCTGGCGGTGGAGGGCGAGGTGCCCACCGTGGTGCCGGCGCCGGGCGCGTTGCGGCTCGTGGCGGCGCGCCACCCCCTCCTCCTCGCGCAGGGCGTGCGCGTGGTGCCCTTCGCGCTCGTGCTGGAGGCCGGGGAGCGGACGCTCCTCGTGAGCGGGCCCAACACCGGCGGCAAGACGGTGCTCCTCAAGGCCGCGGCGCTCGCGAGCCTCCTCGCCCAGAGCGGCATCGTGCCGCCGGTGGGGCCGGGCACGGTGCTCCCCGCGTGGCGCCGGTGCTTCGCGGACATCGGCGACCGGCAGTCGCTCGCGGCGAGCCTCTCCACGTTCAGCGGCCACGTGGCGCTGCTCCGGCGCGTCCTCGACGCCGCCGACGACGGCACGCTCGTGCTGCTCGACGAGGTCGGCAGCGGCACCGATCCCGCCGAGGGGGCGGCGCTGGCCGCGGCGACGCTCCTCGAGCTCACCCGTCGCGGTACGACCACCCTGGCGACCACGCACCTGGGCGCCCTCAAGACGCTCGCGGCGGAGGCGCCGGGGATCGTGAACGGGTCGCTCGCCTTCGACGGCGAGATGCTCTCGCCGACGTACCTCTTCCGGAAGGGCGTGCCGGGCCGCTCCTACGGCCTCGCCATCGCGCGCCGGCTTGGCCTTCCCGCCGCCGTGCTGGGCGACGCCGAGGGGCGCGTGTCGGATGCCGAGCGGGAGCTCGACCGGCTGCTCGCGCGGGCGGAGGAACGCGAGCGCGAGCTGACGGCGCTCGCCGCCGAGCTCGCGGCGGAGCGCGAGGCCCTCGGCACGCTGCGGACGCAGCTCGAGGCCGACCGCGCGGCGCAGGACGAGCGCGCGCGCACCCTCCTCCGCCGCGAGAAGGACGCCGAGCGCCGCGCGCGGGAGCAGGCGCGGCAGTTCCTCCTGGATGCGCGCGAGAAGGTGGAGGAGACGCTGCGCGCGGCGCGCGCGGCGGTGGACGAGGCGAAGGCGCGCGAGGCGCGCCGCGCGCTCGAGGAGGCGGCGAAGGCGGAGGGCGCCGCGGTCCGGCGGCTCGTCGAGGAGGAGCGGACCGCCGCGACGGTGGTGCGGCCGCTCGAGGCGGGGCAGCGGGTACGGCTGCCGTCGGGCCTCACGGGCGACCTGCTCGAGGTCCGCCCGGACGGCCGGCTCGTCGTCGCGGTCGGCGCGATGAAGATGGTCGCGGAGGCGGCCGGGGTGGAGCCGCTCGGGCGGCGCGACACGCGGCGCGAGCGGGCGCAGGCGGTGGTGCTCGACCAGCCGGAGCGGACCGCCGAGCTCGAGATCGACCTCCGCGGCATGACCGGCGACGAGGCGGAGGCGGCGGCGCTCGCGGCGGTGGATGCGGCGGTGCTCGCGGAGCAGCCGTTCCTCCGCATCATCCACGGGATGGGCACCGGCGTCGTGCGCGACCGCGTGCGGCAGGTGCTCCAGCGGGACCGGCGGGTGCGCACGTTCGACTTCGCGCCGCGGAACCAGGGCGGCCTCGGCGTCACCATCGCGGAGTTCGCGTGAGCCGCATCCCCGACGAGGTGATCGACCAGGTCCGCGACGCGACCGACGTGATCGCGCTCATCGGCGAGTCGGTGGACCTCAAGCGGACCGGGAGCGACTGGCGCGGCCCGTGCCCGTTCCACGGCGGCACGCACCGGAACTTCGCCGTGATCCCCCGCAAGGGGCTCTTCTACTGCTACGTCTGCCACGAGAAGGGCGATGCCTTCTCGTACCTCATGAAGCGCTTCGGCATGGACTATCCCACCGCGGTGCGCGAGCTCGCGCGGCGCGCCGGGATCGTCGTCCCCGAGCGCACCGAGCGCGCGGGGCCGGACCCCCACGAGCCGCTCTACGGCGCGGTCGCCACGGCGCAGGACTGGTTCGCGCGCCGGCTCCTCGAGGCCCCGGACGCGGCGGCGGCGCGCGAGTACCTCGTCGCGCGCGACGTCCCGCTCGAGCAGGCGGCGCCGCACGGGCTGGGCTGGGCGCCGCAGGGGCCCGCCTTCCTCGAGGCGATGCGCGGCCTCGGCGTCGCGGAGGAGGTGCTGCTCGCGACCGGGCTCGCCATCCGGCTCGAGGACGGGCGCGTCATCCCGCGCTTCCGCAACCGGCTCCTCTTCCCGATCCACGACCTGCGCGGGCGGGTGGTCGGCTTCGGCGGGCGGCTGCTCGGGCCGGGGGAGCCAAAGTACCTCAACTCGTCCGAGACGCCGATCTTTTCGAAGGGCCGCCTGCTCTACAACCTGCACCACGCGAAGAACGCGATCCGCCAGGAGCAGGTGGTGCTGGTGGTCGAGGGCTACTTCGACGTGCTCCGGCTCGTCCTGGCCGGCGTGGACCACGTCGTGGCGCCGCTCGGCACCGCGATGACCCCCGAGCAGGCGGCGCTGGTCCGGCGCGTGGCGCCGGCGGCCGTCCTGCTCTACGACAGCGACCTCGCGGGCCTCCGGGCCACCTTCCGCGCCGGCGACGAGCTGCTGCGCCACGGAGTGCGGGTGCGCGTGGCCACGATGCCGCCGGGGGAGGATCCCGACACGCTCGTGCAGCGGGGCGGGGCGGCCGCGCTCGAGCCGGTGCTGCGGGACGCGATCGACGTGCTCGAGCGGAAGGTGCAGGTGCTCGAGCGGCGGGGCTGGTTCGGCGATGTGGAGCACCGGCGTGAGGCGCTCGACAAGCTGCTCCCGACGGTGCGCGCGGCGGCCGACCCGATCACGCGGGAGCTCTACCTGGGGCTCGTCGCGGAGCGCACCGGGGTGAGCCGCGAGGTCCTCGAGCGCGAGCTCGCCGAGCCGGTGCGGGGCGGGGGGCCCTCGGGCCCGGCACGGCCGGCGGGGACCGTGCCCGCGCCCCGGCCGCCGGGCGG
>JBAIWX010000232.1:0-6855 GCA_037916975.1 Gemmatimonadales bacterium | reverse complement strand
CCCCGACCGCCGACGGCGCCCGGGCCGGCGATGCCCCGCGCAAGCGCCGCCGGCGCCGCCGCCGGAAGGGACCCGGCCAGGGGCCGGGCGAGCCGTCGGGCGGCGACGCGTCCCCCACGCCCTGAGGCCCCGTGCCCCGGTTCTTCCTCACCACCGCCATCGACTACGCGAACGGCGACCCGCACCTCGGCCACGCCTTCGAGAAGGTCGGCGCCGACTGCATCGCCCGCTGGCGCCGCCTCCGCGGCGACGACGTCTGGTTCCTCATCGGCATGGACGAGCACGGCCAGAAGGTCGCGCAGGCCGCCGAGAAGGAGGGCGTCACCCCGCAGGCGTTCACCGACCGGATCGCGGCGCGCTTCGAGGCCACCTGGGACCGGCTCGCCGTCTCGCGCGACCAGTTCATCCGCACCACCGCCCCCGAGCACCAGCGTGGCGTGCAGGAGCTCATCGAGCGGATCTTCGCGCGGAACCCCGACGACTTCTACGAGAAGGAGTACGAGGGGCTCTACTGCGTGGGCTGCGAGGCGTTCAAGCCGGACAGCGAGATCGTGGACGGGAAGTGCGTCCTCCACCCCACGCGGACGCTCGAGCTCGTGCGCGAGCGGAACTGGTTCTTCCGCCTCTCGAAGTACGGCCCGTTCCTCGCGGAGCACCTCGCCCGGCACCCGGAGTTCGTCCAGCCGGAGAGCCGCCGCAACGAGATCCTCGGGCTCCTCCGCCAGGGCCTCGAGGACGTCTCGGCCTCGCGCTCGCGCTTCAGCTGGGGGGTCCCCTTCCCCCGCCCCACGAGCGACGGCGAGCGGCAGGCGACCTACGTCTGGTTCGACGCCCTGCCGAACTACTGGACCGCGTCGCGCTTCCCCGGCTCGCGCGCCGGCTGGCCCGCCCAGCTGCACGTCGTGGGGAAGGACATCACCCGGTTCCACTGCGTCATCTGGCCCGCGATGCTCCACGCCGCCGGCCTCCCGCTCCCCGAGCGGGTCTGGGGCCACGGCTTCGTGTACCTGGGCGGCGAGCGCTTCAGCAAGAGCGCCGGCGTGAAGCTCGACCTCGACGAGGCGATCGACCGCTTCGGGCCCGACGCCTTCCGCTACTTCCTGCTCCGCGAGATCCCGTGGGACAACGACGGGAACTTCAGCTGGGAACGCTTCGAGGAGCGCTACGTCGCCGACTTGGCCGACGGGCTCGGCAACCTCGCCTCCCGCTCCCTCGCGATGGTCGAGAAGTACCGCGGCGGCACCGTCCCCGCCGCCGCGTCGCCCACCGCCCTCGACGCGGCGGGCGACGAGGCGACCGGTCGCTTCGCGGCGGCGATGGACGCGCTCGACCTGCGCGGCGGCGCCGAGGCGGCGTGGGCGCTCGTCGCCCGGGCGAACGGCTACATCGTGGAAACGGCACCCTGGGCCCTCGCCAAGCAGGGCCGGGATGACGAGCTCGACGCGGCGCTCGCGGCCCTCGCCCGCGCCCTCGCCCGCCTCGCCGTCATGACCGCCCCGTTCATGCCCGGCAAGGCGCAGGCGCTCTGGGCGGCCCTCGGCGGGCCCGGGACGGTGCAAGGGCTGGCATGGGAATCGGCACGGAATCCGGCGGTTGGCGGGTGGGGGGTCCGGAAGCCGGAGGGGCTGTTCCCCAAGCCCCAGCCCGAGGCGCCGGAAAAGTGACACCATAAGTCCTTGTATTAAAAGAAGTTACAGTACAGGAAAAATGCTTGACATCGCCCGCGCCGGGGGTATCTTGTCCCCGGCGTTCTTCTTGCCCCCCGGGCCCTCGGTCTTTTCCCGGGCGATGCCGGCCGCTCCGGTGTCGTCGCCACGGATCCACAGCAGGGAGCGTTCATCCATGGCGAAGCGACGCTGGACCATCATGCTGGTGCCGCACGGCCCGCAGCCCTCCCGCATCCTCGAAGTCACCAGCAGCTGGCTCAAGCTCGTCGCCGTCGTGGGCGTCGTGGTGCTCGCGGTGGCGTCGCTCGTCGGCTACGCGGTGGGCTACCGCGTGGTGCGGGCCGACATCGCGGACGGCGCGCAGCAGCGCGAGCGCGAGCTCGCCACGCAGCTGGGCCAGCTGAGCGGCCACGTGAGCGCGCTGCAGGACACGCTGGCCGAGATCGCGAAGCGGGACCAGCGGATCCGCCTCCTCGCCAACCTGGACCCGATCCCGGCCGCCGTGCAGCAGGCGGGCGTCGGCGGCCCGGCGCTCGCCGCCGCGGCCCCGCGTGCGGCGGACCCGCTCGGCCGCCGCGCCGAGGAGATCCGCGTGGACCTGGGGGCCCTCGTGCGCCGCGCCAACCTGCTGGCGCGCTCCTTCGCCGAGGCGCGGGACAGCATGGCGAAGCACACCGAGCGCCTCGAGGCGCTCCCCTCCATCATGCCGACGAGCGGGTGGCTCACCAGCGCCTTCACGCAGATGCGCGAGCACCCGATCCTCCACGTGGCGCGGCCGCACGAGGGGATCGACGTGACCGCGCCGATGGGCGCCCCGATCGAGGCCCCCGCCGCGGGGCGGGTGATCCGCACCGGCTGGGAAACCGGTTACGGCAACGTCGTGGAGATCGACCACGGCTACGGCATCGTGACCCGCTACGCGCACTGCTCGCGGGTGCTCGTCCAGACGGGGCAGCGCGTGGCGCGCGGCGATCGCATCGCGCTCGTGGGGAGCACCGGCCTCGCCACCGGCCCGCACGTGCACTACGAGGTCCACGTGAACGGCCGCCCCGTGGACCCGCTCCGCTTCGTGCTGAGCGACGCCGTCGTGGTGGACTGAGCCGCCGCGCGAGCGGGCAACGCGAACGGGGGGGCACCGCTGGGTGCCCCCCGTCGTCGTTCCGGGACCTGCCGGGTGCTCAGTGCGCCCGGAAGCGGGCCTTCACCTGCTCGAGCGTGAGCTGCATGCCGCCGAACGCCTCGGCGTCGGGACTCCCCTTCGGGTAGGGATTGGCCGTGGGCACGGTCGCGACGAAGACGTCCGTCGCCGTTTCCGCGACGACCCCCGTCCCCGCGGCGCCGGCCGGACCGCTCACCGCCGCCCAGGCCGCCTTCGGGTAGCGCACGACGGTGACGAGCGCGGGCGGCACGCCGCCCGACTCGGCGAGGAACACGACGTCCACCACCGCGGCCGCCCTCGGGTACTCGTCGGGCTCCGAGCGCTCGGAGGCGGAGAAGCGCTGCCCCCACGCCACCGGGATGCGCAGGTCGAAGCCGCCAAGCACGCTCGAGAACCAGCGCTCGGTGGTGTCGGGCGCCGCCGCCGCGGTGTCGCGCGGCGGGGTGACGGGCGCGGTGAGGGCCGAGTCGGCGGCCGCCTGCTCGGCGCGCCGCGCGGTGCACGCGGCGACGAGCGCGGCGCCGGCGAGGAGGGACCGCGCGCGCATCAGAACTTCACCTTCGGCGCCTGCTGGGCCGCGGCCTCCGCCTCGAAGTACGGGCGGGGCTTGTCCATCCCGAAGATCTTCGCCGTGAGGTTGACCGGGAAGGTGCGGATGTAGGCGTTGAAGTCGTTCACGGCATTGTTGTAGTCCTGCCGCGCGACGCCGATGCGGTTCTCGGTCCCCTCGAGCTGGTCCATGAGCTGGCGGAAGGCGTCGCTCGACTTGAGGGTGGGATAGTTCTCGCTGATCGCGATCAGCCGCCCGAGGTCGGAGCGGAGCGCGCCGCTCGCCTGCGCCATCTGCGCGACGTCGCCCGACTGGATCGCGCCGGCCATCTTCGCGCGCGAGTTCGCGATGGCGTTGAACACCGTCGTCTCCTGGGCCGCGGCGCCCTTCACCGTCTCGACGAGGTTCGGGACGAGGTCGAGCCGGCGCTGGAGCTGCGCCTCGACCTGGCCCTTCGCCTGGTTCACCGCCTCGTCGCGCTTCTGGATCTGGTTGTAGCCGCAGCCGGTGGTCGCGAGGGCGACCAGGGCCAGCGAGGCCAGCCGGGCCGTGGGGCGCTTCATGCGTCGTCTCCGATGGTGAGTTGGTCCACGTGGCGGACGGCCTGCTCCACCGCCGCCAGGTACTGCTCGAACTGCTCGCGCGTGGTGCGCCAGTTCCGGTCGTGGCGCTGCGCCGCGATCGCCGCCGCGGCCGCCGCGTCGAACCGGGCCAGCGCCGCCGCCTCGCGCACCACGGCGGCGGGATCGGCGGGGGCCGGGCGCCCGTGGAGCGCGAGCAGGGCGCGGAACAGCACGAGGAGCGCGCCCGCGCTCGCCTGCGCGAGGTGGCCCAGCGCCGCCGCGTCGCCGCTCAGCGCCACGTAGCCGCGGCGGAGCTGCAGCAGCTTCCCGCGGAACTCCGCCTCGAGCGCGCGCCGGAGCTCGCGGCGCGACACCCGGACGCCGGCCACCGGGTCGGTGCCGCGCAGCACGCGGTAGCCGCCGTGGAGCATCTCGGTGAGCTCGATCGGGAAGACGTCCGCCGCGGCCGCCCACTCCTCGCGCGTCACGAGGAGGGGCGGCGGCTCGCCCTGCCGGCGCCACGCCTCGAACGGCTTCGCGAGCGCCCGGAGCACCGCGGGGCCCAGGTCGTCGGTGAGGAGCAGGACGTTGAGGTCCGACACCCCGGCCACCCACGCCCCCCGGCCCGCCGAGCCGTGCAGCACCGCGGTGTACCGCCCGTCCAGCACCGCGTCGAGCGCGGTGAGGAAGGTCTCGAGCTTCGGCTCGTAGCCGTTCGCCATCAGAAGCTCCTCCCGGCGCCACCGCCGCTGAAGCCGCCGCCCCCACCGAACCCGCCGAACCCGCCGCCACCGCCGCCGAAGCCGCCCCCGCCGAAGCCGCCGCCCCCCCAGATGACGGGCGGGCCGCCCCAATATACCCGCCGCCCGCCGCGCCCCCCCGGGCCCCGCCCCGCGCCGTTGATGACCGCGAGGATCACGACGACGGCGACGATGACCACCCAGCCCGGGATCCCCTCCGCGGGCGCCTCGGCGGGCGGCGCCTCCGGCATCCCGCCGGCAATGATCGTCGCGAGCGCCGACACCCCGGTCACGAGGCCCGGGCCGTACTGGCCGGCACGGATCTCGGGGAGCATGAGGTCGGCCGCTCGTCCCGCGGCGGCGTCGGTCACCAGTCCCTCGAGCCCGCGCCCGACCTCGATCCGGAGCCGCCCGCGCTGCTGGGCCGAGCGCGGCACGAGGAGGACGACGACGCCCGCGTTCCGGCGCGGGTCGCCGGCCGCCCCCTGGCCGCCGACGCCCCAGCGCCGGCCGATGGCGAGCGCCACCTCCGCCGGCTCGCGCTCGCCGATGGTCGGGAGCACCACGACGGCGATGTCGGCGCCGCGCGTCGCCTGCACCGCCCGCGCGATCGAGTCGATGTGCGCGGCGCTCGCCGCGTCCACGACGCCCGCCGCGTCGGTGAGGAAGCCCGTGGGCCGGGCGGGAAAGAGCGACTCGACCGGCTGCTGCGCCCGCAGCGCGACCGCCGCCGCGAGTTGAAGCGCGACCGCGACGACAATAGCTTTGGCCCGTGCGACGCTCACTCCCGCTCCTTCTCCTCGCCCTCGGTGCCTGCGGGGGCCCGCGCCCCGTGCCCGTCAAGGTCGTCGTTCCCGGCGCCGACGGCGCCCCGTCTCCCGCACCCGGCGTGGCGCTCGTGGCGCTCCCCTACGACCGCGACAGCGTGCTCCGCGCCCTCGAGGCGAAGGCCCCGCCGCGCCCCTCGATGGCGGCGCTCGACTCGCTCTACGCCCGCTTCCGCGCGCCGTTCGCCGCCTACGCCGAGGTGAGCTGGGAGCTCGCCCGCGTGCAGGACTCGCTCGACCGGGCGGGCACGGCCCTCGCGGCGCTGCCGCGCGGCGACACCGCCTGGGCGCGGCACGACGCCGACCGGCAGCGCCTCGACGCGCGCCGCGAGGCGCTGGTCCGCCGGCGCGACTCCGTGGCGACGCCGCTCGAGGCCGCGCGCAACGCCCTCCGGAGCCCCGCCGCCGACTCCGCGCGGGCGCGGCTCAAGGCGTGGGAAGATAGCACCTACGCGGGATACGGAACCATCACGAGCCAGCTCGCGCAGTGGAGCGGCCACGAGCCCGTGACGGACACGACCGGCGCCGACGGGCGCGCCACGCTCCGCCTCCGCGGCTCGCGCTGGTGGATCTACGCGAAGTCGTGGGACGCCGCCGACCCGAACGCGGAGTGGTACTGGAACGTCCCCGTCGGCCGGGACACCGTGCGGCTCGACCCCTCCACCGGCCGGCGCCGGACCCGGTACTGAGCCCGTGCGCGCCGCCACGCTCGCGCTCCTCGCCCTCCTCGCGGCCTCGCCCGCGTGCGCGCAGGGCCGCGCCGCCGGCGACTCCGCCGCGCGCGCCGCCGGCACCCCGCTCCTCGCCCGCGTGAAGGGCGACCGCTCGGCGCCGGTCACCGTCTTCGAGATGTCGGACTTCCAGTGCCCGTTCTGCCGGCGGCACGTGCTCGAGACCTTCCCGGTGCTCGAGCGCGAGTACGTCGCCACGGGCAAGGTGCGCTGGGTGTTCGTGAACTTCCCGCTCACGCAGATCCACGCGAACGCGGAGCCGGCGGCGGAGGTGGCGATGTGCGCCGCCCGGCAGGGCAAGTTCTGGGAGATGCACGACGCGCTCTTCCGCACGCAGCCGACGTGGGCCCCGCTCAAGGAGCCGGGGGCCTTCTTCCTCTCGCTGGCGGACTCGGTGGCGGCGCGGAAGGATTCGCTGCAGCGCTGCCTGGCGAGCGGGGCCACGCGGGACGAGGTCGCGGCCGACGCGGCCGGCGCCGCGCGCGCGGGGGCGTCGAGCACGCCGAGCTTCTACATCGAGGGCGGGATCCTCCCCGGCGCGTACCCGCCGGAGGTCTTCCGCCCGATCCTCGATTCCATCATCGCGGCGAAGCAGGCCGCGCGCGCCGCCCCCGCGAA
>JBAIWX010000231.1:0-2121 GCA_037916975.1 Gemmatimonadales bacterium | reverse complement strand
GGACGCCCAGGGCCAGCCGGTCGAGCGCGCCGCGTGGCGCGCGAGCCCGAGCTGCAGCGCGGCGACCGCCGCGAGCCCGGTCAGCAGCAGCAGGCGGCGCATGGTCACCGCCTCAGAGCTTCACGTTGAAGGTGACGCTGTCGGTGCCGGCCGCGGCGGTGACGCCGAACCGGAGCTCCCACCACCCGCCCATGCTGAACTTGAGCCCGTCCACCTGGTAGCGGCCCTCGCCCAGCTCGCGCGTCACGCGCGGCGCGGTGGGGAGCCCGTGGCCGTGCTGCGGCATCCCGCCGTCCACCGTGATCGCGGCGCCCTCGACCGGGTGGCCCGCCGCGTCCTGCACGCGGAGGCGCACCGAGAGCATGCGCCGGGTGCGGAGCGGCTCGTCGGTCTCGATCGTCGCCCGGTAGTGCCCGGCGGCGGAGGTGCGCGGACCCAGGCCGAACTCGGAGGCGGGGGGGACGTCCCGGTGCGGGATCAGGTGGTGGGCCGCCATGCCGGTGAGGCCCAGGAAGAGGATGGTGCCGCCCGCGATCATCGCGCCGCGCTTCAGGGTCGTGGACATCGTCGTCTCCGTCGTCGTTGGGTTGGGGTTCACCTGCACGGGACGAAGATGCGGTGCATGCCCCCCCGGGGGATTGAACGGTTTTGCCGTCTTTCTTGAACGAACCGGCTATCGGCGGCTACTATCCCCGCCGATGCCCCCCGCCACCCGTCCCGACATCGTCCCCTGGACCCCCCTCGTCTACTTCTGGGAGGGGGGGTGGATCGGTGTCGGCCGGTCGCCGTCGCCGGTGCCGCGGCACGAGCACCACGCGGTGCAGATCTGCCTGGGGCTCGACGGGCCGGTCCGCCTGCAGGACGAGTCGGGGCGGTGGACGGAGCACCGGCTCGCGGTGGTGCAGGCGGACGTGCCGCACGCCTTCGACCCGAACGGGTCGCTCGTCTCCCTCCTCTTCGTGGACCCGGACGGGCGCCAGGGGCGGTGGCTCCGCGACTCGCTCCGGGCGCCGATCACCGACCTGCCGCTCGACCGGGTGGCGCCGCACCTCCCCGCGCTGCTGGCGTTCCGCGAGGAGCGGCCGGGGCCGATGGCGGCGGCGCGGATCGTGACGGGGGTGGTGGAGGCGCTCTGCCAGGGGCCGCCGCCGCTCCGCGGGCTCGACGAGCGGGTAGCGCGGGCGCTCGAGCTGATCCGGGCGGACCGGTCGGGGCGGCTCACGCTCGCGACGGTGGCGGGGCAGGTCTTCCTCTCGCCGAGCCGGTTCGCGCACCTGTTCACGGCGGAGGTGGGGCTCCCGTTCCGGCGCTACTTGCTGTGGCGGAAGCTCAACCGGGCGATGGCGGAGTTCGGGCGGGGGGCGACGCTGTCGGCGGCGGCGCACGCGGCGGGGTTCGCCGACTCGGCGCACCTCACGCGGACGTGGCGGGCGATGTTCGGGATCACGCCGACGACGATGGTGCGGAGCGGCGAGTTCTACGAGATCCCGGCGCCGTTCGAGCTGGCGCGGGCGGCGGCGTAGGACGCGGGGGGCGGGAGGACGAGTGAGCGACTGGTACCAGCGGATCGGGGAGGCGCTCGTCGGCTTCGTCGGGGAGCCGGCGGAGCGGATTCTCCTCTACGCGGAGGTGGAGGAGGGCGCGCTCTCCGCCGACGTGTTCATCGAGCCCCTTGCGGGCGCGGACATCGCCTACCGCTTCGCGCCGGACGAGGTGACGACCCTCGTGTACGCGTTCTGGGAGACGGGCGAGGGGCCGGTCCCGCCGCAGGGCTGGCTCGCGATGCGGTACCTGGTCGAGGGCGGGCGGTTCACGGTCGAGCTCACCTATCCCGACCAGGTGCAGGCGGACGAGGCGCTGTCGGACCGCCGGCCGAGGGTGCTGGCGGCGGTGTTCGGCGAGCGTCACGTGGACTACTCCGATCCGCGGGGGACGGGCGGGGTCTGAGGGGAGGGCCGACCGCCGAAGTCGCGAGACGCGTGGGCGTCCAACGCTGGAGACACCCCCGTCGCCCGAGGGCGGCGGGGGTGCGGTGTTTCCGGGGGATGGTTGGCGCGCGACGGCGCGTTGGTCGCGTGCGCCGCACGGTGCGCCGAGGGTGGCGGAACGTGCGTCGGAGAG
>JBAIWX010000230.1:0-7768 GCA_037916975.1 Gemmatimonadales bacterium | reverse complement strand
CGGCGGCTCGGCCTCGGCGTGCGGGCCGACATCCTGCGGCGCACCCGCGCCACGCGGACCCAGACCGCGCTCACGCCGGACGAGCGCCGGGCCAACGTGGCGGGCGCCTTCGCCGCGGGCCGTGCGCGCGGCCTCCGCGCGGTGCTGGTGGACGACGTCTTCACCACCGGCGCCACGCTCCTGGCCGCGGCGGACGCGCTGACGGCGGCGGGAGCGGAAACGGTGGAAGCGGTGACGTTTGGGAGAGCTGTTAGCCTTTAGCCGGCTTTCGAGGAGCCCCGCATGGCAACCCGCATCGGCATCAACGGCTTCGGCCGCATCGGGCGCAACGTCGTCCGGGCGGCGGCGCGCATGGGCCTCACCGACCTCGAGTTCGTGGCGGTGAACGACATCACCGACATCAAGACCCTGGCGCACCTCTTCAAGTACGACTCGGTGCACGGCCGGTACCCCGGCACCGTGGAGGCCGCGGCCGACGGCGTCCTGGTGGACGGCAAGCTGGTGAAGGTGCTCTCGGAGCGCGAGCCCGCCAAGCTGCCGTGGAAGGCGCTCGGCGTGGACGTCGTCCTCGAGTCCACCGGCCGCTTCACCGACCGGGAGCAGGCCGCCGCGCACCTCGCGGCCGGGGCGAGGAAGGTCGTCATCTCCGCGCCCGCCAAGAAGGAGGACATCACCATCGTCGTGGGCGTCAATCACGAGAAGTACGACGCCGCGAAGCACCACGTCATCTCCAACGCGAGCTGCACCACGAACTGCCTGGTGCCGGTGGTGAAGGTGATCCTCGACGGGTTCGGGTTCGTGAGCGGGTTCATGACCACCGTGCACTCCTACACCAACGACCAGCAGATCCTCGACCTCCCGCACAAGGACCTGCGCCGGGCGCGCGCCGCGGCCGTCTCCATCATCCCGACGACGACCGGCGCCGCGAAGGCGACGAGCCTCGTCATCCCCGAGGTGAAGGGGAAGATCGACGGCGTCGCGCTCCGGGTCCCCACCCCCGACGTGTCGCTGGTGGCACTCTCGGCCACGGTCGAGCGGAAGACCTCGATCGACGAGGTGAACGCCGCCTTCCGCCGCGCCGCCGAGGGGGCGCTCCGGGGGGTGCTCGCGGTGAGCGACGAGCCGCTCGTGTCGGTGGACTACATCGGCAACGTGGCGTCGAGCACGGTGGACCTGCCGAGCACGAACGTGGTGGACGGCACCCTGGTGAACGTCTCGAGCTGGTACGACAACGAGATGGGCTACTCGGCCCGGTGCGTGGACCTCATCCGCTACATCGGGTCGCAGGGATGAAGCGCAGCCTCCGCGACCTCGCGCAGACGGACCTCGAGAACCGGCGCGCGCTGGACGGCCAGCGCGCGCTGGTGCGCGTGGACTTCAACTGCCCGATCAAGGACGGCGCGGTGAGCGACGACACGCGCATCCGCGCCGCCCTCCCGACCATCCAGTTCCTCCGGGACCAGGGCGCGCGCGTGGTGCTCATGTCGCACCTCGGGCGCCCGAAGAAGGGGCCCGACCCGCAGTACTCGATGGCGCCGGTCGTGCGCCGGCTCGAGCAGCTCCTCGGCGCCCCGGTCGAGTTCCTCGCCGAGCCGTTCACGCCGCAGGCGGTCACCGCCACCAAGCGCCTCCCGCGCGGGGGTGTCGCGGTCATCGAGAACACCCGGTTCTTCCCCGGCGAGGAGCAGAACGACGCGGCGCTGGCGGCGCAGTTCGCCACGCTGGGCGACCTCTACGTGAACGACGCCTTCGGCTCGGCGCACCGCGCGCACAGCTCGACGGAGGCCGTCGCGAAGCTCCTCAAGCCGGCGGTGTCCGGCTTCCTGATGGAGCAGGAGCTGCGCTACCTCGGCGCGGCGCTCGACGAGCCGAAGCGCCCCTTCGTCGCCGTGCTGGGCGGCGCCAAGGTCTCGGGGAAGATCGACCTCATCGAGGCGCTGCTGCCCAAGGCCGACCAGATCCTGATCGGCGGCGCGATGGCGTGCACCTTCTTCAAGGCGATGGGCCTCGAGACGGGCACGTCCCTCGTCGAGCCCGACCGCGTCGAGATGGCGGCCGGGCTCCTGGCGCGCGCCGGCGGGTCGCTGGTGCTCCCGGTGGACGCGACGATCGGCGAGAAGCTCGAGGCGGGCACCCCGGTGCGCCAGGTGCCGCGCGAGGCGATCCCCGCCGGGTGGGCGATGTTCGACGTCGGCCCCCGCACGGCGGCCGACTTCGCGGCGCGCATCGCCGGGGCGGGGACGGTGGCCTGGAACGGGCCGATGGGGGTGTTCGAGACGCCGCCCTTCGACGCCGGCACCCTCGCCGTGGCGCGGGCGATGGCGGACGCGACGGCGAAGGGCACCGTCACCGTCGTGGGCGGCGGCGACTCGGCCGCCGCCGTCGCGCAGGCGGGCCTCGCCGAACGGATGACGCACGTCTCGACCGGCGGCGGCGCGTCGCTCGAGTTCCTCGAGGGCAAGGTGCTGCCCGGCGTCGCGGCACTCGACGACGCGTGAGCCGCGCGCTCCTCTTCGCCGCGAACTGGAAGATGCACCACGCTCCCGAGGCGGCGGTGCAGTTCGCCCGGCGCTTCCAGGAACTCGTCGCCCCGCGGGCGGACCGGGCGCTCTGGTTCTTCCCGCCGGCGGTGTCGCTCGAGGCCACGGCGCAGGCCTTCGCCCGGCGCGCCGACGTGCACGTCGGCGCGCAGCACGTGCACTGGGAGGCCAAGGGGGCGTTCACCGGCGAGATCTCGCTCCCCATGGTCCGCGCGGTGGGCGGGGCGGGGGCGCTCGTCGGCCACTCCGAACGGCGCCACCTCTTCGGCGAGACCGACGAGCAGGCCGCGCGCAAGGTCGCCGCCGTCCTCGCGGCCAGGCTGCAGCCGATCCTCTGCGTGGGCGAGACGCTCGCCGAGCGGGACGCGGGCCGCACCGAGGACGTGGTCGGCCGCCAGCTCACGGCGGCGCTCCGCGGCCTCGCGCCGGAGGACGCGGCGCGGCTCGTGATCGCCTACGAGCCGGTGTGGGCCATCGGCACGGGACGGGTGGCGCGCCCGGAGGACGCGGCGGCGGTGCACCGTCACATCCGGACCCTCGCGGCCGCATTCGGCGTCCCGGGGCGGCTCCCCGTCCTGTACGGCGGGAGCGTCAACGCGGGCAACGCGCTCGGGCTCCTGGCCGAGCCCGAGATCGACGGCCTGCTCGTCGGCGGCGCGAGCCTCGACCCCGACACGTGGGCGGAGATCGTCGGGTTGGGCGCGTGAAGGCGGGGTTGGCGGAGGCCGCCTAAGTCGCTACCTTTCAGGGCTTTTGGCGCAAACCCGGGACGGACCATGTTCACTTTCCTGCTCACGCTCCTCATCCTCGACGCGATCATCCTCTCGGTGGTCGTGCTCCTGCAGGCCGGTCAGGGCGGCGGCCTCGCCTCGCTCGGCGGCGGCTCCGCGGAGTCGGTGCTCGGCGGCCGTCAGGCCACGACGCTGCTCACCACCCTGACCTGGTGGTGCGGCGGGATCTTCCTCGCGCTCTCCCTCGTGCTCTCGGTGGTCCGTCGCGGCCCCGCGGCGAGCGACCTGCAGCAGCGGCTCCGCGAGGCTGCGACGCCCGCGCCGGCCTCGACCCCGGCGCCGCTCCAGGGCGCCGCGCCGGTGGGCCAGCCGCCCGCCGCGCCCGCGGGTCAGGCCGCCCCCGCCGCGACCGCGCCGCAGGGCGCTGCCCCGGCGCCCGCCACGCCCGCCGCTCCCGCGCCCGCCGGCCAGAAGCCGGCCGGCAAGTAGCGCCCGGGGCCCGCCGGGGATGACCGAGCGCCCTGCCTTCGTCCTGCTCGAGGACGGTACCTGGTTCGCCGGGACCGCGCCGCGCCCGCTGCCGCCCACGTTCGGCGAGGTGGTCTTCACCACCAACCTGACGGGCTACCAGGAGACGTTCACCGACCCGAGCTACCTCGGCCAGATCGTGGTGATGACCGCGCCGATGATCGGCAACTACGGCATCAACCAGGACGACATGGAGTCCGGGCGGCCGCAGGTGAGCGGGGTGGTGGTCCGGGAACTGTCGCGGGTGCACTCCAACTGGCGCGCCACCATGGGCCTGGACGAGTGGCTCGCCCAGTCGGCCGTCCCCCTGATCTCGGACGTGGACACCCGGCGCCTGACCCGGCACCTGCGCGAGCGCGGCGCCATGCGCGGGGTGATCGCGGAGGGGCGCGAGCCGAGCGAGGCGCTCAAGCGGCAGCTGCTCGCGTCACCCTCCATGGAGGGGCTGGACCTCGCCTCGCGCGCCACCGTCGCCGAGCCGTACGTCGCGGGCGAAAGTGGGCCGCTGGTCGTCGCTTACGACTTCGGGATGAAGCGGAACATCGTCGAGATGCTGGTCGCGACCGGCTGCCGGGTCCGCGTCGTCCCCGCGGAAACCCCAGCCGCCAAGGTCCGCGAACTGAGGCCCGACGGGCTCTTCCTGTCGAACGGTCCGGGCGACCCGGCGGCCGTGACCTACGCCTTCCGGAACATCCGCGAGCTGGCCGACCAGGGCCTGCCGACGTTCGGCATCTGCCTCGGGCACCAGCTCATCGGCCTCTCGTATGGTGGCTCCACGCACAAGCTTCCGTACGGTCACCGGGGTGGCAACCACCCGGTGAAGGAGCTCTCGAGCGGCCGGGTCCTGATCACCACCCAGAACCACGGCTTTGCGGTGACGGGGAACGAAGAGGGGATCCCGGGAGCGCCGGACCTTCAGGTGACCCACGTGAACCTGAACGACGGCTCCATCGAGGGCCTCCGGCACCGGACGCTCCCCGTCTTCGCGGTGCAGTATCACCCCGAGGCGGCGCCGGGTCCGCACGACGCCTATCCGCACTTCGCCGAGTTCCGCCGCGCCATGGAAACCCGCCCCTCCTGACCCTCGGTGGCCGTAACCCCTTGACAGTCAACACTTAGGGGTCTTACTATCGGCCTGTCTGCTGGCCCGCTCCGGGCCCTTGCCAGCCATCCCCGAGGGAGTCATGACCAAGGCCGATCTCGTCGAGCGGGTGACGGAGTCCATCGCGCGGACGTCGGGCCCGATGATTTCCAAGAAGGACTGCGCCCGCGTGGTCGACGCATTCCTCGACGCGGTGAAGCACGCCCTCAAGGAGCAGCACAACATCGAGGTGCGCGGGTTCGGCACCTTCAAGATCCGTCGGCGGAAGACGCGCATGGCCCGGAACCCGCGCACCGGCGAGCCGGTGGAAGTCGCGGCCCGTCCGGTGCCGGTCTTCAAGCCCAGCAAGGAGTTGCGGGCGCTGGTGGCCGAGGATCACCCGGACGGTGTCGGCGACTTCGGTTTCGACGACGACGAGGGCGACGAGGATTGAACGGGCCGGCAGGGCCGAAGGTCGTGGGAGCCGCGCAACTGTGCGCGGCTCTTCGTTTTCCGGGAATGTCACCACTCCGCTTGTAGGGGGCATGGTGCCGGGCGACATTTGGGCCATGTCGAGCACCACCTCCGCCGCCGCATCCGTCTCGGTCCTCCTGTTCGGGCGATACGCCGAGGCGCTCCGCTCCGAGCGGTTCGATCTTGCGCTCGCGCCGGGCGATACCGTTGCAGATGTGGTCGTCCGGCTCCGCCAACTGCCCGGCGGCGACGTGCTGCCGCTCCGGCCGCTGTGCGCACGCAACCAGGCGCACTGCGGCCCGGAGACGGCTCTCGCGCCGGGCGACGAGCTGGCACTCCTGCCGCCGCTGGCGGGGGGGTGAACGTGGCGCATCTCGTGACGACGCCGGTGGATGCGACTCGCCTCGTGGCCCGGGTCAGCGCCCCGGAGCGCGGGGGAATCGCCACCTTCATCGGGCTGGTGCGGAATCACCACGCCGGCCGCGCCGTGCTCCGCCTGGAGTACTCGGCCTATGGGCCGATGGCCGAAGCCGAGATGGCGCGGATCGTCGAGGAGGCGGAGCGGAAGTGGACCGCGAGGGTGGCGGTCGAGCACCGGCTGGGCGCGCTCGACGTCGGCGAGGTGGCCGTCGCGGTGGCGGCCGCCGCCCCGCATCGGGACGAGGCGTTCGCGGCCTGCCGCTACGTGATCGAGGAGCTCAAGCGCCGCGTGCCGGTGTGGAAGAAGGAGCACTACGCCGACGGCTCCGTCGGCTGGGTGGATCCGACGGCCCCGGGCGGGAGTGTGCCGGCGGCGGGGGGGACCGGGGCATGACCTCGCCGTCCGCCGGCGGCGTGACGGACGCGCTGGGCCGCGCGCTCGGGAGCCTCCGGCTCTCGGTCACCGATCGCTGCAACCTCCGCTGCCGCTACTGCATGCCGGAGGTCAACTACACCTGGCTGCCGCGCGCGTCGCTGCTCACCTTCGAGGAGCTCCAGCGGGTGGCGCGCGTGTTCGCGGGGCTGGGGGCGCGGAAGGTGCGCCTCACGGGCGGCGAGCCGCTCCTGCGCCACGACCTGCCGGTGCTCGTGGACGAGCTGCGCCAGGTCCCCGCGATCGACGAGATCGCGCTCACCACCAACGGCCTGCTCCTCGCGCGCCACGCGGAGGCGCTGCGGCGTGCCGGCCTCGACCGCGTGACGGTGAGCCTCGACACCCTCGATGCCGCGCGCGCCCGGGCGTTCTCGCGCACCGAGCGGCACGACGACATCCTGGAGGGCATCGCGGCGGCGAACGCCGCGGGCTTCGCGGGCACCAAGCTCAACACGGTGGTGATCCGCGGCTTCAACGACGACGAGCTGGTCGCCCTCCTCGAGTACGGGCGCACGGTCGGCGCGGAGGTGCGCTTCATCGAGTACATGGACGTGGGCGGCGCGACCCGCTGGTCCATGGACGACGTGGTCTCCCAGGCCGAGATGCTCGCGCGGCTCTCGGCGCACTACGGCCCCATCGAGCCGCTCGCCGCCGCCGGGCCCGCGCCCGCCGAGCGCTTCCGGCTCCCCGACGGCCGGACCTTCGGCATCATCGCCTCGACCACGCAGCCGTTCTGCCGAAGCTGCGACCGGAGCCGCGTGACCGCCGACGGCCACTGGTACCTCTGCCTGTACGCCGCGGACGGGCTCGACCTGCGCGAGCCCCTGCGCGCCGGCGCGAGCGACGCCGAGCTCGCGGCGCTCATCCGCGCGACGTGGTCGGCGCGGCGCGACCGCGGCGCGGAGGCGCGCCTGGCGCTGCCGGACCGCGGCGCGCTCTACCAGCTCGACACCCTGCGCGCCGACCCGCGGCGCGAGATGCACACGCGCGGCGGCTGACGCCGCGCCCCGCCCGGATCCCATGACCCTGCACGTCGCGCTCATCGAGCCCCGCATCCCGCCGAACACCGGCAACATCGCCCGCCTCTGCGCCGGGGCGGACGTCCCCCTCCACCTGATCGGGCCGCTCGGGTTCTCGCTCGACGAACGCGAGGTGCGGCGGGCCGGGCTCGACCACTGGGACAAGACGGACCTCTGGGTCCACGAGCACTGGTTCGCGTTCCGCGATGCCATCAGCCGCGACCGCTGCCTCTACTTCAGCGCGAACGCCGAGCGCGACTTCCGCGAGGCGCCGTACCGTGCCAACAGCGTGCTGATCTTCGGCAACGAGACCGACGGGCTGCCCGCGCGGATCCTCGAGAAGCACCCGGAGCGCTGCTTCCGCATCCCGATGCCGGGCGACGTGCGGAGCCTCAACCTCGCCAACGCGGTGAGCGTGGTGCTCTACGAGGGGCTGCGCCAGCTGGGGCAGGAGGCCGGTGCGCCGCCGGCGGCGGGCGATGGGCCCACCGAGGCGGCGGGCGAGGAGGGTGCCGACGCGGGGGAAGAGGGGCGGGGACGGG
>JBAIWX010000229.1:0-5959 GCA_037916975.1 Gemmatimonadales bacterium | reverse complement strand
CGATCGCCGCGCGGCACAGGGTGCCGATCGTCGTGACCGGCTTCGAGCCGGTGGACATCCTCGAGGGGATCTGGCTCGCCGTCCGGCAGCTCGAGGCGGGGCGCCACGAGGTGGAGAACCAGTACGTCCGCGCGGTGACGCGCGAGGGGACGGTGCCGGCGCGGACCCTGGTCGAGCAGGTCTTCCGGCTCGCGGACCGGAAGTGGCGCGGCATCGGCGAGATCCCGATGAGCGGGCTCGTGCTCCGCGACGAGTACGCCGGCTTCGACGCCGAGCGGAAGTTCGGCCTGGGCGGCATCGCGGTGCAGGAGAGCCCCGAGTGCCGTGCCGGCGAGGTGCTGCGCGGGCAGCTCAAGCCGTACCAGTGCCCCGCCTTCGGCGTCACCTGCACCCCCGAGCGCCCCCTCGGCGCGCCGATGGTCTCCTCGGAAGGGGCGTGCGCCGCCTACTACAACTACGGCCGCTACCGCGAGGCGGAGCCGGCCGCGCCGGGCGCCCGATGACCTCCACCCTCGGTTCGCAGGGACTCGCCTGCGCCGTCCCGCACGGCGCGGGCGACCGCGTCCAGCTCGGCCACGGCTCCGGCGGGAAGCTGAGCGCGGCGCTCCTCAAGGAGCGCTTCCTCCCGCACTTCCGGAACGACGTCCTCGCCCAGCTGGGCGACGCCGCGGTGCTGTCGCTGCCGGCCGCCGAGATCGCCGTCTCGACGGACACCTTCGTGGTGAACCCGCTCGAGTTCCCGGGGGGCAACATCGGGATGCTGGCGGTGCACGGCACCGTCAACGACCTCGCGATGATGGGGGCGCACCCGCGCTACCTCACCGCGGGCTTCGTGCTCGAGGAGGGGCTCCCGTTCGACGTGCTGGACCGCGTGGTCGCGACGATGGCGCGGTGCGCGCGCGAGGCCGGGGTCGAGATCGTGACCGGCGACACGAAGGTGGTCGAGCGCGGCCGTGCGGACGGGATGTACGTCTGCACCACCGGCGTGGGCCTCCTCGACGCGGCGTGCCGGCCGGCCCCCGCGCGCGCCCGGGCGGGGGACGCGGTCCTCGTGAGCGGGCCGCTCGGGCGTCACGGCATGGCGATCATGGCGGTGCGCGAGGGCCTGGCGTTCGACTCCACCATCACGAGCGACTCGGCGAACCTCGCGCCCCTCGTGCGGGCGCTCGCCGCCACCTGCGGCGACGCGGTGCACGTCCTGCGCGACCCGACGCGCGGCGGCCTGGCGAGCGCGCTGAACGAGATCGCGCAGGCGGCGGGGGCCGGCATGCTGCTCGAGGAGGCCGCGCTGCCCGTGCCGGCCGACGTGGCGGCGGCCTGCGCGGTGCTCGGGCTCGACCCGCTGTACGTCGCGAACGAGGGCGTGCTCGTCGCGATCGTCCCGGGCGAGCGCGCGGCCGACGCGCTCGCGGCGCTGCGGTCGCATCCCGCCGGCGCGGGCGCAGTGCGGGTCGGCACCGTGGTGGACCGGCACCCGGGCATGGTGGTGCTCCGCACCGCCGTCGGCGGCACGCGCGTGGTGGACATGCTCCCCGGGGACCAGCTCCCGCGGATCTGCTGATCCCGCCCGCGCGACGGCGCGCGGTCGGGTCCCGTGGCGGCCGGGCCCCGGACTATCTTGGGCCATGGAACACGCCGCCCCCATCCTGCAGGACCTCGCGCTCGTCCTCTGCGTCGCGGCGCTGACGGCGCTGCTGTGCCTCTGGCTGCGGCAGCCGCTCGTCCTCGGGTACCTCCTCGCCGGCGCGCTCCTCGGCCCCCACCTCCCGTTCCCGCTCCTCGCCGACGCGTCGCGCGTCGAGGCGCTCTCCGAGCTCGGCGTCGTGCTCCTCATGTTCTCGGTCGGCCTCGAGTTCAGCCTCGGGAAGCTCGCGCGCGTCCTGCCCAGCGCGGGGCTGGTCGCGATCTTCGAGGTCACCTTCCTGCTGCTCGTCGGGACCGCGGCGGGCACGGCCCTCGGCTGGCACGGCGGCCCGGCGTTCGTGGTGGGCGCCATGATGGCGATCTCGAGCACGATGCTCATCGCGCAGGTGCTGCGCGAACGCCCCGTCGAGCGGCCGATCCGCGAGCTCATCTTCGGCGTGCTGGTCGTCGAGGACCTCGCGGCGATCCTCCTGCTCGTCGCGCTCGCGGCCGTCGGCTCGGGCGGCGACGCGTCGCCCGGGATGCTGCTGCGCGCCGCGGGGCGGCTCGCGGTCTTCCTCGGCGCGACGATGGGCCTGGGCCTGCTGGTGGTGCCGCGGATCGTCCGTGCCATCGTCACCTTCCGCCGCTCGGAGGTGACGACCGTGGCCGCCGCGGGGCTCAGCTTCGCCGGGGCGCTCGCCGCGCGCGAGGCGGGCTACTCCGTGGCGCTCGGCGCGTTCCTGGCCGGCGCGCTCGTCGCCGAGTCGGGGGCGTCGGGGCGCGTCGAGCAGCTGGTCCAGCCGCTCAAGGACGTCCTGGGCGCCGTCTTCTTCGTCGCCGTGGGCATGCTCATCGAGCCGGCGGCGATCGCGGCCCACTGGCCGGCGATCCTCGCGCTCGGCGCGGTCGTCGTGGCGGGCAAGGTCGTCGCCGTCTCGCTCGGCGCCTTCCTCGCGGGCCACGGCATCCCGACGTCGCTCCGCGCGGGGATGACGATGGCGCAGGTGGGGGAGTTCTCGTTCATCATCGCGGGGGCCTACGCCGCGGCGGGCGGCGACCGGACCCTCCGCTCCGTCGCGGTCGCCGTGGCGACGCTCACCGCCTTCACGACGCCGCTCCTCGTCCGGGCGGCGCAGCCCGTCGCCTCCTGGGTGGACGCGCGGCTCCCGCGGCCGCTCCAGGCCTTCGCGAGCCTCTACGGGTCGTGGCTCGAGCTGGTCCGCCGGCCCCGGGAGAGCCCGTGGGCGCCGGTACGCCAGCGGGTGCTGGTGCTCGTCGCCGAGGCACTCGTGCTGGTGACGCTGCTGGTGGGGGCGGGGCTCCTGCGCCCGAGGCTCACCGCGTGGCTGGCCGGGGTGCTCGGCGGCGCGACCGCGGGACGGCTCGGCTTCGCGGTGCTGACCCTCGGCGTCGCCGCGCCCTTCGTGGTGGGTGTCGTGCGCCTCGCGGGCGCGGTGGGACGCGCCGTGGCGGAGCGGGCGATGCCGCGGCCGCTCCGCGGCGTGGACAACGCGGCCTCGCCCCGTCGCGTGCTGATGGGCGCGACGCAGTTCGGCATCGTGCTCACCGTCGGGACGGCGGTGGTGGCGGCGACGCAGCCGTTCCTTCCCGGGGTCGGCGGGCCGCTCGTCACCGTCGCGACGCTCGGCGTGCTGGGGGTCGGGTTCTGGCAGAGCGCGCGGGACCTGCAGGGACACCTGCGCGCGGGCGCGGAGGTGGCGGCGCACGCGCTCGCCGCCCCCCACCGGCGCGCGGAGGGGCTCGAGGAGGCGCTCCACAAGGTCGAGGCGCTCCTCCCCGGCATCGGCGAGCTCACCTCGGCGGTGATCGCGCCGGGCAGTCCCCTCGACGGGCGCACGCTGGGGCAGGTGAACCTGCGCGGGCGCACGGGCGCGACGGTGGTCGCCGTGGTACGCGAGGACGGGATGCTGCTGGCGCCGACCGGCCACGAGCTGCTCCGCGGCGGGGACGTGCTCGCGCTCAGCGGGTCACACGAGGCGATCGAGGCGGCGCGGGGGCTGCTGGTGCAGGCGACGGCGTAGGCGCCGTTCAGTGCTCGAGGGAGCGCCACATGTACCAGGTGCCGACGCTCCGGTACGGGCGCCACCGCTCGGCGTGGGCGGCCATCGCCGCCGCGTCCGGGAGCTCGTCGAGCCGGTACACCTTCTGGAAGCCCTTCCGCACGCCGAGGTCGGCGACCGGCAGCACGTCCGGCCGGCCGAGGCGGAAGATCAGCAGCATCTGCACCGTCCACTCGCCGATCCCGCGCACGACGGTGAGCCGCTCGACCAGCTCCGCATCCGGGAGGCGCCGCGCCTCGCGGATCGTGGGCACCGTGCCCGCGAGGGCGTGACGCGCGAGGTCCTGCACGGCCGCGAGCTTGGCGCGCGAGAGCCCGGCGCCGCGGAGCGCCGCCTCCGGCAGCGCCAGGAGCTTCTCCGGCGTCGGGTGCCGGTCGGGCGCGAAGAGGGCCCGCACGCGGCGCCAGATGGTGCCCGCCGCGAGCCCCGAGAGCTGCTGGTAGGTGATGGACCGCGCGAGCGCCTCGAAGAGCGACGGCGTGGGCGGCAGCACGAGGCCGCAGGCGCCGGCGCGGTCCATGACGCGGGCGAGGCGCCGGTCCACCCGGCGCAGGTGCGCCTCGGCCTCGGCGCGGTCGAAGGGGAGCTTCGGCACGACGGGCCTCAGCGCGGCGCCGCCGCCTCGCGCGCGATCCACGCGCGCACGTTGCGCTCGAGGATCGCCAGCGGGAGCGGGCCGTCGTCCAGCACCACGTTGTGGAAGCGCCGCAGGTCGAACCTCGTCCCGAGGCGCGCCTCCGCCTCGGTGCGGAGCGCCCGGATCCGGAGCTCCCCCGTCTTGTACGCGAGCGCCTGGCCGGGCCAGACGATGTAGCGGTCCACCTCCACCGCCACGTCCTGCTCCGTCTTGCCCGAGTTCTCCGCGAGGTAGCGGATCGCGCGCTCGCGGGCCCAGCCCTGCGCGTGGATCCCGGTGTCGATCACGAGCCGGCACGCCCGCCACATCTCGTACATGAGCTGGCCGAAGCGGCTGTACGGGTCGGTGTAGAAGCCCATCGCGCCGCCCAGGCTCTCCGCGTAGAGCGCCCAGCCCTCGACGAACGCCGTGTAGCCGGCATTGCGGCGGAAGGGCGGGAGGCCCCTCAGCTCCTGCGCGCGGGCGATCTGCAGGTGGTGCCCCGGCACCGACTCGTGGAGCGAGAGCGCCTCCATCTCGTAGGTGGGCCGGGCGTCGAGCTTGTAGGTGTTCACCATGAACCAGCCCGGCCGCGAGCCGTCGGGCGCCCCGGGGAGGTAGTAGCCGGTGGTCTGCGCGGGCGCCTCGTAGTCGGGAATCGGCCGCACGCCGTAGGGGAGGCGCGGCAACTCGGCGAAGAGCGACGGCAGCGCCCCGTCCGCGCGCTTCGCGATGTCGCGGTAGCCGGTGACGAGCGCCGCGGCACTCGTGTGGTAGAAGCGCGGGTCGGTGCGGAGGAAGCGGAGGAACTCCGGGAAGGTGCCGGTGAAGCCGGTGGCGCGCATCACCGAGTCCATCTCGGCGCGGATGCGCGCCACCTCGCGGAGCCCGGTCTCGTGCAATTCGGTGGCGCTGAGGGGCAGTGTCGTGTAGCGCCGGATGAGGTGCGCGTACGCCGTGTCCCCGCCCGGGAGCGAGCCGATGCCGTCCGCCGGGCGGCCCGCCGGGAGGTAGCGCTCGACGACGAAGCTCCTGAACTGCGCGAAGGCGGGCGCCACCTCGCCGAGGATGATGCGTGCGCCCTCGTCCCGGAGGCGCGCGCGCTCCGCCTCGGGGATGGCCGCCGGGAAGCGCGTGAACGGCTCGTAGAGGGGGCTCGCCGCCGCATCGGTCACCACGTAGGCCGCGAGCTGGTCGGGAACGGTCCGGAGCGGCGTCGCGGGCTGGGTCCACCCGGTGCGGATCCCCTCCTCGAGGAGGGCCGTGACCTGGGCGAGGTACCGGGGGATGGCGCGCAGCCGGGCGAGATAGGCCGCGTAGTCGGTGGCGTTCGCGAAGCGCGTCACGGCGGCGAGCTGGCCCAGGAACACCTGCGGGCCGTTCATCTGGTCGAGCGCGAGGCGCCAGGTCGGGTCGCGCTGGCCCTCGACCTCGAGTGCCTTCTCCCACGTGAACAGCTCCAGCGACAGCCGGTCCTGGCCGGCGAGCGTGCGGGCCGGGATGGCGCGCGCGCGCGCGAGCATCGTGCGGTCGTGGGCCTGGCGGCGGGCCCGCGCCTCGGCGGAAAGGTCGGCGAGGCGGTCGTCGTAGCGGTGGTCGCCGAGCGCAGTCGCCGACTCGGGGCTGTCGGACAGGC
>JBAIWX010000228.1:0-1629 GCA_037916975.1 Gemmatimonadales bacterium | reverse complement strand
TCACCCTGCTCGAGGACTTCGGCTACCTGCCGAGGGTCGCGTTCAACCTCGACCGGCTCTTCCAGCGGGTCGGGGCGCACGGGAAGCAGGCGCTCACGATGTGCATGGGGTTCGGCTGCAACGCGGCGGGCGTCGTGGCGACGCGCGTCATCGACAGCCCGCGGGAGCGCCTCGTCGCGATCATCACGAACAACTTCTCCCTCTGCAACGGGCGCTGGCCGACGCAGATCCTCATCGCGACCATCTTCATCGGCGCGCTCGTCCCGCCGCACCTCGCCGGGCTCGCGTCCGCCGGCGCGGTGGTGACGGTCGCGGTCCTTGGCGTCCTCGCGATGTTCGCGAGCTCGTGGCTCCTCACCCGCACCGTGCTCAAGGGAGAGGCGACGAGCTTCTCCCTCGAGCTCCCGCCGTACCGCCCGCCGCGGCTCCTGCAGACGCTCTACACGTCGGTCATCGACCGCACCCTCATCGTCCTCTGGCGGGCGGTCACCTTCGCGGTCCCGGCCGGGGCGGCGATCTGGCTCATCGCGAACGTGCACGTCGCGGGGCGGAGCCTCGCCGACTGGACGGTGCGGGGGCTCGACCCGCTTGGCGTGCTCGTGGGGCTCAACGGCGTGATCCTCCTCGCCTACGTCGTCGCGATCCCGGCGAACGAGATCGTGATCCCGACCGTGCTCATGCTCACCGTGCTGCTCCACGGCGTGGCCGGCGTGGGCTCGGGGGCAGGCGTCATGTTCGAGCTCCAGTCGACGGAGCAGGTGGGGGCGCTCCTCCGCGGGGCGGGGTGGACCGCGCTCACGGGCGTCAACCTGATGCTCTTCTCGCTCCTCCACAACCCGTGCTCGACGACGATCTACACGATCTGGCAGGAGACGAAGAGCGCGAAGTGGACGACGGTCGCGACGGTGCTGCCGCTCGTGCTGGGATTCGGCACCTGCTTCCTCGTCGCGCAGCTCTGGCGGATCGTGGCGGGCGGATGAGCGGCCGATCGGGCGCGTCGCACGTCGCGCTCGTCGCCTGCCTGCTCGGCGCCGCCCTGCCCGCGGAGGCGCAGGACCTGCCGGCGGCGGCGCCCGCCGCCGATGCCCGCTGGTCCCTCTTCCGGCGCACGCCGCGCCGCCTCGCGCGGCCCCTCGCCACCGACCGTCCCGACCGCACGGAGAGCGCCTACTCGATCCCGGCGGGCTGGGTGCAGGTCGAGGCGAACGTCGTCGCCTGGAGCCTCGACCGCGAAGGCGGGGAGCTGGCGCGCGAGTTCGGCGTGGCGCAGGTGAACGTGAAGGTGGGGCTCCTGCCGGCGGTGGACCTGCAGCTCCTGACGGAGCTCTGGTCGCGCCAGACGCTGTCGGACGACGGGATCGGCGAGGTGGCGCGCGCGGAGGGGCGGGGGCTCGCGGTGGCGCGGCTCAAGGTGAACCTCTGGGGCAACGACGGCGGCCGGAGCGCGCTCGCCGTGATGCCCTACGCCGGCGCGGTGCGGCAGGATGCGGCGCCGGGGGCGGTCGTGCGGCGGCACCCGGTGGCGGGGCTCATCGTGCCGTTCGCGCTCGACCTGGGGCGGGAGTGGTCGCTTGGCGCGATGCTCGAGCTCGACCTCCAGCGTGACCGGCCGGGGACGTGGCGCGGCAC
>JBAIWX010000227.1:0-26996 GCA_037916975.1 Gemmatimonadales bacterium | reverse complement strand
ACCACCTCGCTCACCACGTTCGTGAAGTAGCGCTCCCCCTCCGCGAGGGTCACGTAGCTCTCCACGATCGCCGCGCGCGCGCCGCGCTCCACCAGCACGAGGTTGCGCGGGTGCTGCGCCGCGCCCTGCGCGCCGGGGGCCGTGACGAACATCAGGTGCACCGGGTGCCCGAGGTCCACGTTCGCCGGCACGTGCACGAAGGCGCCGTCCCGGAGGAACGCGGTGTTGAGCGCGGTGAAGGGCGTCTGGTCCAGCTTCACGTGCCGGCCCAGCTGCCGCTCGAGCGACGGGTCCCGCTCGAGCGCCTCGGCGAGGCTCCCGACGGTGACACCGGCGGGAAGCGCCGCCGCCTGCGAGAGCTCCGGCGCGTACCGGCCGTTCACGAAGACGAGCCGCGGCCACTCGGCGTGCCCGAAGCTGAACGCCTGGAGGGCGGCCTGCTCCACCGCCGCCTTCGGCGCCGGGCGGAACTCCGCCCCCGCGATCGGCTGCACCGGCGTGAAGCGCCACTCCTCGTCCCGCGTGGTCGGGAAGCCGAGCGCGGTGAAGCGCTCGAGCGCCGACCGGCGGAGCGGCGGGAGCCAGTCCGGCCCCTGCCCGCCCCCGTTCTGCGCGAAGGCCTCGAAGGCCTCCACCACCGTCGCGGTCACGCCCCGGCCCCCGCGGCGGCGAGGTCCTCGATCCACTCGTAGCCCTTCGCCTCGAGCTCGAGCGCCAGCTCCTTGCCCCCCGACTTCACGATCCGGCCGCCGGCCAGCACGTGGACGTAGTCCGGCACGATGTAGTTGAGGAGCCGCTGGTAGTGCGTCACCACGATCGTGGAGCGGTCCGGCCGCTTGAGCCTGTTGACGCCGCCCGCCACGATGCGGAGCGCGTCGATGTCGAGCCCCGAGTCGGTCTCGTCGAGGATCGCGAGCGTCGGCTCGAGCACCGCCATCTGCAGGATCTCGTTCCGCTTCTTCTCGCCGCCGGAGAAGCCGGCGTTCACGAAGCGCTGCATGATCTCCGGGCCCCACTCGACCACCTTGAGCTTCTCCTCGAGGACGTCGAGGAAGTCCATGGGGTCCACCTCGTCCTGGCCGCGCGCCTTGCGGATCTCGTTGTACGCGGCGCGGAGGAAGTAGGCGTTGGTCACGCCGGGGATCTCCACCGGGTACTGGAAGGCGAGGAAGACGCCCTTCTGCGCGCGCTCCTCCGGGTCGAGCTCGAGGAGGTCCTCCCCCTCGAACAGCGCCTGCCCGCCGGTCACCTCGTACGCGGGGTGCCCCGCCAGGACCTGCGCCAGGGTGCTCTTGCCGGAGCCGTTCGGCCCCATGATGGCGTGCACCTCGCCGGGGTTCACCGTGAGGCTGATCCCCTTGAGGATCGCCTTGTCGCCGGCACTGGCGCGCAGGTCGCGGATCTCGAGCATCGTCATGTCGTCGTCACTCAGGTCAAGGTCATCACGGGTCCGTGGGCGCCGCGGGATCGCGCGTCCCGCCGCCGCGCCCGGCGCGCTCAGCCGACGCTGCCCTCGAGGCTCACGCCGAGGAGCTTCTGGGCCTCCACCGCGAACTCCATCGGCAGCTCCTTGAACACTTCCTTGCAGAAGCCGTTCACGATGAGCGAGATGGCGTTCTCGGTGTTGAGGCCGCGCTGCTTGCAGTAGAAGATCTGGTCCTCCCCGATCTTCGACGTGCTCGCCTCGTGCTCCACCGCGCTCGAGTCGTTCTGCACGTCGATGTAGGGGAAGGTGTGGGCCCCGCAGCGGTTCCCGATGAGCATCGAGTCGCACTGCGTGTAGTTCCGCGCCCCGTGGGCCTTCGGGAGGATCTTCACGAGGCCGCGGTAGCTGTTGTTCCCGTGGCCGGCGGAGATGCCCTTGGAGACGATCGTCGAGCGGGTGTTCTTCCCGATGTGGATCATCTTGGTGCCGGTGTCGGCCTGCTGCCGGCCATTCACCACCGCCACCGAGTAGAACTCGCCGACCGCGTCGTCGCCCTGGAGGATGACGCTCGGGTACTTCCAGGTGATCGCCGAGCCGGTCTCGACCTGGGTCCAGGAGATCTTCGCCCGCGCCATCGCCTTGCCGCGCTTGGTGACGAAGTTGTAGATGCCGCCCTTCCCCTCCTCGTCGCCGGCGTACCAGTTCTGCACCGTCGAGTACTTGATCGTGGCGCCGTCGAGCGCGACCAGCTCGACGACGGCCGCGTGCAGCTGGTTCTCGTCGCGGCGGGGCGCGGTGCACCCCTCGAGGTAGCTCACCGAGGCGCCCTCGTCGGCCACGATCAGGGTGCGCTCGAACTGGCCCGTCTCCGCCGCGTTGATGCGGAAGTAGGTGCTCAGCTCCATCGGGCAGCGCACCCCCTTCGGCACGTACACGAAGGAGCCGTCGGAGAAGACCGCCGAGTTGAGCGCGGCGTAGAAGTTGTCGGAGGCCGGGACCACCGAGCCCAGGTACTGCCGGACGAGGTCGGGGTGCTCCCGCACCGCCTCGGAGAAGGAGCAGAAGATGATCCCCTGCTCCGCCAGCTTCGCCTTGTAGGTCGTGCCGACCGAGACGGAGTCGAAGATCGCGTCCACCGCCACGCCGGCGAGGAGCTGCTGCTCGCGGAGCGGGATGCCGAGCTTCTCGTAGGTCTCGAGGAGCTTCGGGTCCACCTCGTCGAGCGAGCCGAGGGGCGCCTTCGTCCGGGGCGCCGCGTAGTAGCGGAGGTCCTGGAAGTCGACCCTGGGGTAGGTGACGTTGGGCCAGGTGGGCTCCGTCATCTCGAGCCAGCGGCGGTAGGCCTTGAGCCGCCACTCGAGGAGCCACTCCGGCTCCTGCTTCTTCGCCGAGATGAGGCGGATGATCTCCTCGTTGAGGCCCTTCGGCACCGTGTCGGACTCGATGTCCGTCACGAAGCCGTACTTGTACTCCCGCCCGACGAGGGTTTCGACCTCGGAACTCATCGTCCGTCCTCCGGAAGCGCGGGGCGGGCCGCCGGCGCCGCTGCGCCGCCCCGCTCCGCGAACTGCACGTGATACTCGCAGGCGCCGCAGCCGTTCAGCATGTGCGCCGTCCGCTCGACCGTGGCCCCGAGCACCGTCTCGAGGAAGCGCGCCTCCGCGGCGCAGAGCTCGGGGAACCGCTCGGCGACGGCCCGGATGGGGCAGTGGTGCTCCACCAGCCGCACCGCGCCGTCCGTGCCCGTCCACTCCGCCATGTGCCCCTCGTCGGTGAGCGCCGCGGCGACCGCCCGCGCCCGCTCCGCCGGCGGGAGCCCCGCCACCTCGCCCGCGATCCGGCGGGCCAGCTGCTCGAAGTGCGCCTCGAGCACCTTCACCGCCGAGGCCCGCCCCTCGCGCGCCACCACGTGGTCGAGCACCGAGGTGAGCGCCGCCTGGTAGCGCGAAGGGAAGAGCGCCTCGCCCGCGTCGCTCAGGCGGTAGGCGAAGGCGGGCGCGCCGACGCCGCGCTGCTCCCGCTCGTACACCACGAGGCGCTCGACCTCGAGCTCCTTGAGGTGGTGCCGCACCGCGTTGAGCGAGAGCCCGACCCGCTCCGCCAGCTCGCGCGCCGTGAGCCGCCCGCCGCGCTTGAGCGCCACGAGGATCTCGCCGCGGGGGCCCTTCTGGCCGATCGGCCCCTGCGTGGGGCGGGGCTGCGTGAGCGGGGTTGCCATGGAGGGCGCAATCCTAGCGCCCGGGTTCGGGATTGTCAATTCGTGTGGTGAATTTGGTGCGAAATGATCGAGCGCGGTCGCGATTCCCGGGATCCGCTCGAAGGGGGAAGGACGGCAGGTGCCCGTCACGACACCAGGGCACGCGGGGCACCGCGGCGGCGGGATTCGCCGGACGGCAACCGACCAAGGTCTTCCCAGTCAGTGATTTGCCGAAACGCGCCCGATCAGCTGTTAAGTAGTAGCTAATAATACTATTATGAGATGGCGTCTGGATATGGCGTTACCTGCGTACCCGTCCAATATTGGTGGCCCGGACCGATGGCGGTCCGGCCATGACACCGACCCCAGCGTGAGCAATGACCGTCCGCCGCATCCGCCTCCTGGGCGACCCGATCCTCCGCACCCGCTGCGAGCCGATCACGAACCCGCAGTCGCCCGCCGTGCGCGTCCTCATCGACGACCTGCGCGACACCCTGCACGACTTCCGCGCCACCCACGGCTTCGGCCGCGGCATCGCCGCGCCCCAGATCGGCGCGCCCGTCCGGCTCGTCTACGCCGAACTGGGCGGCCGTGAGCTCGTGCTCGTGAATCCCGAGATCGTGGACCCGGGTCACGAGGACTTCACCGTCTGGGACGACTGCTTCTCGTTCCCGGGCCTCATGGTGCGCGTGGTGCGCGCGTGGCGGATCCGCCTCGTCTGGCAGGACGAGCGGGGCCGGCGGCACGACGAGGAGTTCACGGGGGAAGAGGCGGAACTGCTGCAGCACGAGCTCGACCACCTCGACGGCGTGCTCGCCGTGGACCGGCCGCACGGGCTCGATCCGCTCTGCTTCCGCGAGGAGTGGGAGAAGCACCACGGGACGGAGGGACGCTACGGGCCGCCGGCGGAACGGAGCGCCGGCTACGCCGCCCCGGCGATCGTCTGATGCACCGCACGCGGGCCGCCGGGACACCGGCGGCCCGTGCCGCTACTGCTCCCCGTTCACGCCGCTCCCGAACCACCGCAGCAGCCGGACGAACCAGGCGCGTCGCCCGTCGCTCGCCCAGCCGTAGCCCATGCGCAGCGGCCCGAGCGGGGTTTCCGCCGAGACGCCGGCCCGGATGCCGCTCACGGTCAGCGCCGGCGCATCGCCCACGGGCGTGAGGCGGCCCACGCCGCCATCCACCTCCACGTTGAGCGGGCCCGCCAGCCGGTAGCGGAGCGCCGCCTGCGCCGACAGCTCCCTCGTGCCGCGCAGTTCGCCGGGGAGGACGCCCGGGAAGGCGTCCACGCCGCCCAGCTGGAAGGTCATCTGCACCGGGAGGTCGCGCCCCGCGCCGGCGCGCCCGATCAGCTCCCCGCCGAGCCGCCCGGCGCTCCATGGCAGGCGCGCCGTCGCGAAGGCGTAGCGGTACTGCTTGGTGAGCACCGCCTCCGCCTGCGCCCGCCAGCCGGTCCACTCGCCGAAGCGCTGGATCCGCACGATCGCCCCGCCCGCCTTCCCGTCGCGCAGCGTCGGCTCGCGCCACAGCCGCCCCTCGGCGCCCACCGCGACGCGCCACCCCGCGCCGTACTCGCGCTCGAGGCCCGCGAAGCCGACGAGTTCCTTCACCTCGTCGTCGGGAAGCGGGGCGCGCGCGCCGTCGAAGCGGCGGATCTTCTCGTTCGCGGCGCGGATGGCCAGCGTCGGCGCGAGGAGCCGCCAGCGCCAGAGGTAGTTCCGCCGCGCCGCGAGCACCAGCTCGTCGCGCAGTCCGCCCAGGTAGAGCGTGGAGCTCGTCTCGAAGGGGAGGCCCAGGAGGTCGCGCTGGAGGACCGCCAGCCACACGCGCCCGCCGAGCTGGTTGTCGTAGGCGAAGCCGCCGGCGGCGAAGAGCCGGGGCGCCGCCCGCACGCGGGGGCTGAAGCCCACCGTGTCGCCGTCGCCGTCGGGGTAGAGCCAGACCGCATCGACGAGGTCGGTCGAGGCGAGCCGGCGCACGCGCTGGCGGAGCAGGGGGTAGTCGATCGAGTCCCCGGCCCGGAGGCCCAGGTCGCGCAGGATCTCGGCGGGGCGGTCGCGCCGGTCGCTGAGCGAGTCGATCGCACCGACGCGGAGCGGGAGCCGCCGGAAGTGCCGTCCGGTGGCGAGGGGCCGGAGGCAGCCGGCGGCACCGAGCACGCTGTCGGCGGCGGCGCGGCCGAGGTCGAGGAGTTCCCGCGCGCGCCCCGGGGAGAAGTCGAGCGGCGCGAAGCGCTGCACGTCGTGCTTCACGTACACGTCGCCGGGGGCGGGCGCCGCCTGCGGCTGGTCGAAGAGGAAGTCGAGCAGCTTCGCCGCGACGGCGGCGGTCGAGCTGAGGTTCGCGGTGTCGGGGATGGCGGAGGAGACGTCGGAGACGATTACCCGCTCGGCGCCGAGGGACCGCGCCACGTTGACCGGGACGTTCGCCGAGAGGCCGCCGTCGGCGAGCCAGCGGCCGTCGAGCTGCTCCGGGGCGAAGACGAGCGGGATCGCGAGGCTCGCGCGGACGGCGCGCGGCAGGTCGCCGCGCCCCAGCGTGACGATGGCCCGGGTGTGCAGGTCGGTGGCGACGGCGCGGAAGGGCAGGGGGAGCGAGTCGAAGTTCCCGCGCGCCCGCAGGTTCCCGAGGAGGAGGAGGTCGTCGAGGAGGGCGTGCACCTCGCGCTCGCGCACGGCGCTCGTCTGGAGCCCCGAGACCCCCTCGCCCTCGGCCACCACGACCACCGGCTGGAGCATGCCGAGGCTCCGCGGGGCGAGGGGGGCGAAGGAGCGCACGAGGCTCCCCCCCGGCGCGTGGCGGACGATGGAGTCGATCTCGCGCCCGGTGAAGCCGCTCGCATAGAGCGACCCGACGATGGCGCCCATGCTCGTCCCGACCACGAGGTCGGGCACGACGCCGAGGGAGTCGAGCGCGCGCAGGACGCCGACGTGGGCCAGCCCCTTGGCGCCGCCGCCCGAGAGGACGAGCGCGGTGCGCGCCGGCGCGCAGGCCTCCTGCGCGGCGAGCGGTGCCCCGGCGAGGAGCGCGGCGGCGGCCAGGGTGCAGGACAGTCGCATGGGTGCCGAAGATTAAGCGGACGTGAGGATCGGGACACCCGCCGTGCCCCCTTGCGTGGCCCCGATCGCGTCCGTATACCTACGCCGTTCGTCGCCAGTGCCTGAGGCCGGCGATTCTCGACCGACCCGCGCGCGCCCGAGGAGGCCGCCCCACCATGACGTACGTGATCACCGAGGCCTGCATCGGCGTGAAGGACCGGGCCTGCGTGGACGTCTGCCCCGTGGACTGCATCTACGAGGGCGAGGACCAGCTCTTCATCCACCCCGACGAGTGCATCGACTGCGGTGCCTGCGAGCCGGAGTGCCCGGTGTCGGCCATCTATCCCGAAGAGGACGTGCCCGACAACCTCCAGACGTACATCGCGAAGAACAAGGACATCTTCAACTCGGACACGCCGCCGGGCCGCCCGAAGCGGTAGCCCGGCCCGGGGTCCCGTCGTCCGCGCCCTCCGGAACGCTCCGGGGGGCGTCGTGCTTCCGGGCCGCCCGTGGGCACGCGCGTGCGGCACGCCGGGGACGCCGGCGGAGTGCGCGGGGCAGGCGAGGTCGGGAGCGGGCAGGAGGGAAGGCCCACGGGGTCGTACTGCCTTGGCCGCGACCCCGGGGCCCGGGAGGTGAGACTGCGTTGCTGCTACGGCGGGGCCGGTGCGTGACCACCGAACGCGACCGCCACTGGTAAAGACGTACGGCGCGCCGAAAAGGTTGCACTACCCCGCGCGCAGTCCCTCCAGGAACTCCGCGAGGACGCGCGTGGTCTCCTCCGGGCGCTCGACGGGCGGGAGGTGGCCCGCGCCCGCGATGACCTCGAGCCGCGCACCCGGGACCTTCTGGGCGATCCCGCGCCCGACGGCGACCGGGGTGATCACGTCGTGCTCGCCGACCACGACGAGCGCCGGGATCCCCTCGAGCTCCGGCAGGAGCGCCCCGCTGTCGGCCCGGTCGCGCATGGCGGCGAGCGCGCCGACGATGCCGGCCACCGGGGCGGCGGCGATCATCTCGTTCACCCGCCGCACGACCGCCTCGTGGGCCTCCCCCTCGCCCGCGGCGACGAGGCGCGGGAGCATCTGCGCGCCGACGGCGGCGGCGCCCTCCTCCCGGGCGAGCGCCATCTGCGCCTCGCGCGCCTTGCGGCCCTCGGGCGGGTCCGCCTCCGCGCGCGTGTCCATGAGGACGAGCCCGCGGACGCGATCCCGGTGCCGGCGCAGGAACTCGAAGCCCACGTAGCCGCCCATCGAGAGGCCGCAGAGGACGACGTCGTCCACGTGGAGCACGTCGAGCAGCGCCGCGAGGTCGTCGGCGTAGGTGGGCATGCTGTAGCCGAGGTCGGGCGCATCGGAGCGGCCGAAGCCGCGCAGGTCGGGGGCGATGCGCTTCCAGCCCTGCAGGTGCTCGACCTGGTGCGCCCACACGGTGCGGTCGAGCGGGTAGCCGTGGATGAAGAGCACCGCCGGCCCCTCGCCCCGCACCTCGACGGCGAGGCTCACGCCGTTGACCGTCAGGCGCTGCACCCCCGGCGGCTCGCTCGGCCGCGCGGCGAGGTAGCGCCCGACCTCCGGCGGGACCGGGGTCGGGCGGCCGCCGCGGTCGATGCAGACGAAGACGAACTCCGCCGTCGCGATGAGCCGGTCGTCGGTGCTGCGGCGTGCGCTCTGGCGCAGGGTGAAGCTGGTGCGCCCGTGGTGGACGAGCTGCACCTCGAAGCGCAGCACGTCGCCGGGGAAGGCGGGGGCGTGGTAGTCGATGACCGTGCGGCGCACCGCGGGCCAGGCGTCGTGCTTCGTGAAGACGTCCATCCCGGGCCCGCGCGCCAGCATCTCCCACCGGGCCCGCTCGAAGAGCGAGAGGAACGACGCCTGGTTCAGGTGACCGAAGGCGTCGCACTCGTCGGGATAGACGGTGAGGTCGATGTCGGTGGCCATCGCGGTGCAAGGTATCCGGGTGGTTCGGGCCGGGTAAGGGCGCGGGCGGCGGCCGGGGAGGGGAGTAGCTTACGGGACGCAACGCGCCCACCTCCACACCGGACCCGATGCCATGGCCAGGCCGACCACCGACTACATCCGCCACGCCGCGAAGCTCGCGCGGAAGCTCCACGCCGATGCCGCCCTGGGGGGTGGGGCGCCCCAGCCCGACGCGGAGTTCTACAAGACGCTGGCGAAGGCACTCGAGGAAGTCGCCACGGGACTGGAGCAGGTCTCCACCCGCGAATGAGCGCCGGGGACGACCGCAGCTTCGCGCCGCCATCCCGTCACCGGCACGACAGTGTGCGCGTGAACGGAGGCCGCCCGGCGAAGGCGCCACGTCAGGTGGACCGGCCCAACGCCTTGCCGCACGGGCGGTTGCGCCGGCCACGCGCTCCGGGCAGGTTTGACCCATGACCGACGCGGCCCCACCCGTCCCGCCCACCCCGCTCATCGAGCATCAGGCCGAGTTCGACCGCGTCGTCCCCGAGCTGGCGCGGGGCGGCCTCCTCGCGGTGGACACCGAGGCGGCGAGCTTCCACCGCTACCAGGACCGGATCTACCTCCTCCAGCTCTCCGACCGGGAGCGCACCGTCGTCGTGGACCCGCTCGCGGTCACGGACCTCGGGGTGCTGGCCCGGGTGCTCGCCGATCGCGCCGTCGAGATCGTCTTCCACGACGCGGACTACGACCTCCGCCTCTTCGACCGCCAGTACGGGATCCGCGCCACCAACGTCTTCGACACGCGCGTCGCGGCGCAGCTGGTGAACGAGCCGGGGATCGGCCTCGCGGCGCTCCTCGAGAAGTACTTCGGCGTGAAGCTCGACAAGCGCTACCAGCGCGCCGACTGGTCGGCGCGCCCGCTCACCCCGCCGATGCTCGACTACGCCGCCGCCGACACGCGGCATCTGGCGCTCCTCCGGAGCACGATGGCGGAGCGGCTCTCGGGGATGGGCCGGCTGGCCTGGGCCGAGGAGGAGTTCGCGCTGCTCGAGCGGGCGGAGTGGATGGCGGCGGAGGAGGATGAGCCGGGCTGGCTCCGGATGAAGGGCGCGAAGGCGCTCAAGCCGCGCGAGCTGGCGGTGCTGCGCGAGCTCTTCCTCTGGCGGGACGAGCAGGCGCGGCGGCTCGACCGGGCCCCGTTCCGGATCCTCAACAACGAGCCGATGTTCGCGATGGCGAAGGCGCCGCCGGCGTCGCTCGACGCGCTGCGGCGCATCCCGGGCCTCGGGCCCGACCAGGTGGAACGGCGCGGGAAGCAGATCCTCGCCGCGGTGGAGCGCGCGATGGCCCTCCCCGAGGGGGAGCTGCCGCGCCTCGAGCGCCCGCCGCGCCGGCCGCCCGATCCCGCTTACGAGGCGCGCGTGGACCGGCTCAAGGCGGTGCGGAACCGGCTCGCCGAGCGGCTCGAGCTCCAGCCCGGCGTCCTCTGCCCGAACGGGACCCTCGAGGCGATCGCGCGGGCGCAGCCGACGACGCTCGAGGCCCTCGCGCTCGTCCCGCAGCTCCGCCGCTGGCAGCACGCCGCCATCGGCGCCGAGCTGCTGGCCGCCCTCCCCGACCCGCCCGCCTGACCGTGCTGCACCGCGGCCTCACCGCCCCGCTGCTCCAGGAGATCCTGCTGCGCGAGGTGCCACCGGCGCGCGCGCTCGGCATCACCGTCGAGCGGTGCGACGCGCGGGCGCTCGTGCTCCGCGCGCCGCTCGAGCTCAATCGCAACCTGACGGGCACTGCCTTCGGCGGGAGCCTCGCGTCGCTCGCGATGCTGGCGGGATGGGGGTTCTGCTGGAGCGCGCTCGACCGCCACGGCCTCTCGGGGACGGTGGTGATCCAGCGGGCGGAGCTGCAGTTCCTGCGGCCGGTGGACGGCGAGCTGGTGGCGCGCTGCAGCGCGCCGCCGGACACGGAGCTCGAGACCTTCCTCTACGCCCTCGAGCGCCGGGCGCGGGCGCGCCTCGCGCTCGAGGTGACCCTCGGGGACGGCGAGCGGACCGGCGCGCGCTTCACGGGGACGTACGTCGCGACGGTGCCGCGCGACGCTCAATAGCCGAGGAACGCCTTCACGCGCGGATCCATGCGCTCGGGCGTCCAGAACGGCTCCCACACCAGCTCCACCTCCACCGAGTTCACGCCCTCGAGGTCCCCGACCACGCGGCGCGCCTCGTCCATCATCTCGGCGCCGCTCGGGCAGCCGGGCGAGGTGAGCGTCATCTGCACGTGCACGTCGCCCGCCTCGGAGACGGCGACGTCGTACACGAGCCCGATGTCGATGATGTTGAGGTTGAGCTCCGGATCCTTGACCGCGCGGAGCGCTTTCCGGACTGCATCGGCGGTGACCATCTCGTCCCTCCCGTTCCTGTCGGGGGAAAGGTAGTCCCCTCCGCGGGACGGGGGAGGGGTGCCGCCGCCAGCCGAGCCCTCAGCAGGAACGCGGCGCCGCGAGGCAGGTCCGGCCCGCGCTCCGGAGCGCCGCGTCGGCGACCGCGCCCCGGACCGCCTTGAGCGCGTCGAAGGTCTTCCGCCGGCGGGGCCGGAACGACCGGTTGGTGAGGAAGACCACGAAGAGGTCGGCGTCCGGATCGGCCCAGGCCTGGGTGCCGGTCCAGCCGAGGTGGCCGAAGGCGTGGATGCTCGCGAGGCGCCCGTACTGTCCGGGATCGGCGCGCGCCGGGTCCGGCCGCTCCCAGCCCAGGTAGCGCGTGGGCGCCGCGGTGGCAGGCGTGAGGAAGCGCCGGACGGTGAGCGAGTCGAGCCACCGCTCGCCGCCCAGCTCGCCCTCGCGGAGCCACGCCTGCGCCACGCGGGCGACGTCCATGGCCGTGCCGAAGAGGCCGGCGTGGCCCGCCACGCCGTCCATGAGCGCCGCGTTGCGGTCGTTGACGGTCCCACGCAGGTCGGCGCGGGGCCCCACCGAGGTCGGCGCGGTGCGGGACCAGGCGCCCGCGGGCACGCCGAAGGCAGTCTGGCCCAGGCCGAGCGGCGCCGCGACCTCGCGCCCGAAGAGGAGGTCGAGCCGCTGCCCGCCGATCCGCTCGAGCACGGCGCCGGCGAGGATGGCGTTGAGGTCGCTGTACTCGGCGGCGGTGCCCGGAAAGCGGCGCAACGGCTCGCGCAGGACGCGCGCGAGCGCCTCCTCGCGGGTGCTCGCGTCGCGGGCGAGCGGGAGCGTGGGCGGGAGGCCGCTCGTGTGGTCGAGGAGCATCCGCACCGTCACGTGCTCCCGGCCCTCGCCGGTGAAGCCGGGGAGGTAGCGCGCCACCGGGGCGTCGAGGTCGAGGAGCCCGCGCTCCACGTAGCGCGCCGCGACGCCCGTCGTGGCGATCACCTTGGTGAGCGAGGCCAGGTCCCAGAGCGTCGTCCGCGGGTCGGGACGCGGCGAGCGCGCGCTCCAGGTCAGGTGGCCGTAGCCGCGTGCGAAGAGGATGGTGTCCCGGCGCCCGACGACGAGCACCGCCCCGGGGAAGACCTGCCGGGCGATCCCCTCGCGCACCGCGCGGTCCACCGCCGCGAACGATTGGGCCGGGGACGGGGTAGGCAGAAAGAGTCCCCCGACCACCGCCACCGTGCCGGCCATGCCCCAGATCGCTGGCTTCCGCATTCCGTACCCCGTCTCCGGCCGCGGCCCGCGCGCCGCGCTCGGCGCCGTGCTGTCGAGCCTCATAATAGCGGGCTGTACCGGCGGTTCCCGCGCGGGGCTCGCCGCGGGGCCCTCGCCGGCCGGGCCCGGCGCGGAAGTGGACACGCTGGTGCTCCGCGACGTCTCGCGACGGCTCGCGAGCGACGACCTGCAGGGCCGGAAGACGGGGACGCCCGGGGGCGAGGCGGCAGCCGACTACATCGCCGCGGCGTGCGAGCGGCTGGGGCTCGTGCCGGTCAGTAGCGAGGGCTACTTCCAACGCGTGCCGCTCCTCGAGTCGACCGTGGTCGGTCCGGAGACCGTCGTCCGCATCCTCGGGCCCGGCGTGGACACGACCTTCGTCCACTTCGAGGAGTTCATCCCGGACGTGGGCACGCGGCGCACGCTCCGCGACTTCGCCGGCGACCTGGTGTACGTCGGCCGGGCGCCGGATATCCTCTTCCGGCGCAGCGACCTCCCCCCGCTCGAGGGGAAGGTGGCGCTCATGCGGGGCGAGTTCGGCGCCTCGGGCGCGGCCGCCGACACGCTCATGGCCCGCGGCGCGGTCGGCGTGATCCAGGTGGTGGACGACGCGCGGCGCTACCGGCTCTTCCGCGCGACGCGCGGGGCGACGCGCCTCTCGCTCGACGACGACGCCATCCGCAGTTCGTTCATCCCGCCGCTGCCCGCGATCCTCGCCGGGCCGCGGATGACGGTGACGCTCTACCAGGGCCTCACCGGCGTGAGCCACGGCTCGTGGAACGATGCCTACCTGAACGGCCTCGCCGCGGGGCTCCCGTCGCCGCAGCCGCTCCCCGGCTGGCGCGCCGAGGTGACGATCCGCACCACCGAGCGGCGGATCTCGGCGCGCAATGTCGCGTGCCTGCTGCCGGGCCGGGGGGCGTCGGCCGACACGGCGGTGGCCGTCACCGCGCACCACGACCACCTGGGCATCGGGGCGCCGGACCTCAAGGGGGACTCGGTCTACAACGGGTTCTCCGACAACGCGACCGGCGTCGCGATGGCGCTGGCCATCGGCGACTGGTTCGCGCGCGACCGCGCGGCGGGACGCGGACTCCGGCACTCGCTGGTGCTGCTCTTCCCGACCGGGGAGGAGCAGGGCCTCCTTGGCGCCGACTGGTTCGTGACGCACCCGCTCTGGCCGCTCGCGCGACTGCGCGGGGTGGTGAACCTCGACGCCAACGCACCGGCGGGCCGGCCCACGGCGTGGCGTGTGGCGGGCGACGACGCCGATCCGCTCGTCCGGCTCGTCGTGGCGGAGGCGCGACGCCAGGGGTGGCGCGCCGACGTGGCGCCGCCCGCCCCCGGCTCGGACTACTTCCCCTTCCAGCGGCACGGCGTGCCCGCGGTCTTCTTCGTGCCGTCGGACGGGCCGTACGAGGGGCTGAGCCTCTCGGTGAGCGACAGCCTGCGCGCCTCGGTGTGGGCCCGCTACCACCAGCCGTCGGACGAGTATCGCGAGGGCTTTCCGTTCACCGGCCTCGCGCGCTACGCCGAATTCGCGCGTGACGTCCTGCGGGAGCTTGACGGGGCGGGGGTCGGCCGAGGGATGGCAGCGGGCCGGGCTCAGGGCCGGGCGGGGAGGTCCTTCACCGAGCCGGGAGCGAGCCCGTAGAGGAGCTGCGCCGTCCGGCGGTCGCGCGGCGTGAGGGTGTCGGTGCGGGTGGCGGGGAACATCACGTCGCCGGAGTCGGACGAGTGCGGCAGGCCGAGGGCGTGGCCGGTCTCGTGGAGGGCCACGGCGCGGAGCGCGCGGTCGTCGAGCGGCTGGTCGAGGTTGTTGCGGAGTGCGAGCGTGATGGCGGCCCGCCGCACCTGGCCGTGGGGGTCCCAGGCGAGGTCCGTCTGGCCCACCCGGTCGAAGTCGAACCGGTTGATCCACCGGACGCTCACGTCGGCGCCGGCGGTGTCGGCCACGAAGTCGAAGCCGAGGCCCAGGCCCAGTCCCTCCCAGGTCCGGAACGCCTCGCGGAGCGGCTCCTCCGCCCGGGCCGACCATCCCACCGCTCCCCCCTCCACGATGGCCACCCGCAGGCGCCGCCGGGCGTCAGGCCAGCGGCGCACCACGGAATCGGTGGTGGCGAGCATCGAGTCCAGGTAGGTGGACGGGCCGGCGTCGGCGAGGCGGCGCCGGGAGGCCAGCCGGGCGATCCGCTCGAGGGGGGACTCGCCCGGCGGCTCGCCGGGACGCGCCCCCTGCGACGACCGATGTGCCCGGGAGCCGGCCGCCCCGCCCGGGCCGGCGGCGGAGCGGGCGGCCACCGAGGCCTCGCGGTCGGCGGGCCGGCGCGCCCGCACGACCCGGTCGGCGAGGACCAGGACGAGCAGGACGAGCACCAGCACCGGCAGGACGACGCGCTGCAGCATGATGGGAATATGGACGGAGCAGGATCGGGGCCGCCACGCGCGGCTGGCGTCCGAAGATTCTGCCGTCTAGGATTGAGCCACCTGCGCACCCCCGACGGGGTGCGCCCGTCCGCCCCGGGGGATACCTAGACCCGCCATGCTCTTCCTCGCGCGCGCGCTGGTGCGCCGACGCTGGCTCGTCATCGCGCTCTGGGCGATCCTCGCGGCCTACGCCACCGTGCGCGCCCGCCAGACGCCGGAGCTGCTCAACCTCCGCGGCGGCAGCAACACCCCCACCGAGTCCTCCCGGGCCGGCGACCTCCTCAACACCCGCTTCGCGACGCCCGTCGGCGAGTACTTCGCGCTCGTGCTCGAGGGCCCCTCGACCTTCGACAGCGGCGCGCCGCGCGCGGTGCTCGACTCGCTCGTCGCCACCATGAAGGCGCAGCCGTGGGTGCGCGGCGTCGTCGCGTGGCCCGACACCCGCGACAGCACCTTCCTGAGCGGGGACGGCCGCTCGACCTTCGCGATCCTCGCGCTCAACGTCGCCGACGGGGACAGCGCGAACGCCCTCGTGGGCACGGCACGGCGGCTGGTGCAGGAGCGGCTCCGGCGGGTGCCGGACCGGGAGGCCTACCGGGCGTACGTGACCGGCCGCTCCCCGCTCGACCTCGACACCCGGGCGCTCAGCGTCCAGGACACGCGGCGGGGCGAGTTCGCCCTCTTCCCGCTCACCCTCGCGATCCTGCTCCTCGCCTTCGGCGCGCTGGTCGCGGCGGTGCTGCCGCTCGTGATCGGCTACTTCGCGATCGTCGTGTCGCTGACCGCAATCGGGTGGATCACCCTCATCACGCCGATGTCCATCTTCGTGCTCTCGATCACGACGATGATCGGCCTCGGCGTGGGCATCGACTACTCGCTCCTCGTCGTGACGCGCTTCCGCGAGGAGCTGAGCCGCGGCTACTCGCGCCGCGACGCGGCGGTGAACACGATCCTCACCGCGGGATCGGCGGTGGTCACGTCGGGGCTCACGGTGGTCGTGGGCTTCGGCGCCCTCACGCTCACGCCCCTCGTCGAGACGCGGAGCGTGGGGATCGGCGGCCTCGTCGTGGTGGGCGTGGCGGTGCTCCTCTCGGTCACGCTCCTTCCCGCGCTCCTCGCGGTGATCGGCCGGAACATCGACCGCCCGCGCTGGCTTGCGCGGCGGCTCGCCTGGTACCACGCACCGCTCATGTGGGAGAAGTGGGCCCGCACGCTCAGCCGACACCCGAAGCGCGCCCTCACCCTCGGCCTCCTCGTGATCGGCCTCCTCAGCTTCCCGGCGCTCGGGATCCGGGTCGGCCTCCCCTCGCGCCACTGGTGGCCGGGGCAGACGGAGTCGGGGGCGGGCGTCCAGGTGCTCCAGCGGATGGGGGTGCAGGGCTACGTGACGCCGATCCGGATGCTCGTCGAGCTGCCGGCCGGACGGACGGCCACCGACCTCGCCGCGCTCCGCGGCCTGCGGAACCTCTCCGACTCGCTCCGCGCCGACCCGCGGGTGCGCCAGGTGCGGAGCATCGTGGACCTCCGCCCCGGCACCTCGCTGCTCGAGTACTCGGCGCTCTACAGCGACCTCGACTCGGCGCGCGCGAAGTACGGCGACTTCGTGAACTCCTACCTGAGCCGCGACGGGCGGATGGCGCTGCTGGACATCATCCCCGCCGACAGCGTCACGCTGACCACCTCGATGGACCTCGTGCGCCGCGCGCGGGCGCTCGCGGCGCACCCCCCGAAGCAGCTCCGCGGGGCGACGATGCTCGTCGGCGGCTTCGGCGCCGCGAGCCTCGACGTGCAGGAGGACCTGCTCCGGCGCTTCCCGCTCCTCATCGGGCTCATCCTGGGCGCGACGGGGCTCATGCTCGCCATCGCGTTCCGCTCGGTGCTCATCCCCATCAAGGCGATCATCCTCAACACGCTCTCGGTGGGCGGCACCTTCGGGCTCATGGTGCTCGTCTTCCAGCAGGGCTGGGGGAGCCGCGCCTTCGGGCTCGACGGCCCCACCGACGCCGTCGTGGCGATCGTCCCGGTGCTCGTCTTCGCGGTGGTCTTCGGCCTCAGCATGGACTACGAGGTGTTCCTCCTGAGCCGGATCAAGGAGGCCTTCGACCGCACCGGGCGGAACGACGAGGCGACGATGGAGGGCGTGAGCGCCACGGCCTCCGTCATCACCTCGGCGGCGCTCATCATGCTGCTCGTCTTCGGCGCGTTCGCGTTCGCGCGCGTGCTGATGATGCAGTTCCTGGGCTTCGGGCTCGCCGTGGCCGTCTTCCTCGACGCGACGGTGATCCGCATGGTGCTCGTGCCGGCGTTCATGCAGCTGATGGGGCGCTGGAACTGGTGGCCGGGCGTGGACCCGCGGCAGCCGCCGCGCGCCCGGCTCTCCACCTCGGGCGAGCACCACATCGCCTGAGCGCGGGACGGGCCAGGGGTGGAAACGACGAACGGGGCGGCCGGTGGCCGCCCCGTTCCGCGTGCGGGAGCACGGCGTGTCAGCTCGCCGTGGGTACCACCGCCGCTCCCGCCGGCCGGGTGTCCGGCGCGGCGAGGCCCCGCGCGAGCGCCACCACGCCCACCCCGACCCCCACGAGCACCAGGAACGCGACGAGCAGCGCCGCATGCTCGAGGAGCCGCTCCCCGGCATGCCGCTCCTCGACGGGCGGGGCCACCGGGAAGAGCGCCGGCGGGACCGGCGGCTGCGTGAGCTCGGCGGGGTTCGGCACCCCCGCCACCCGATCCACGATGCGACGGAAGGCCGCCCGACGCGCCGCGAGGTCGTCCAGGTCCCGGACGCCGTGCGCCGGCGTCACGCCACCGTCAGTGACCGCCGGGAACTGGAGCCGGTTGCTCGGGCGCGCGCGGTCGAGGGTACGGCGGTCGTCGCGCGGGCGATAGCGCTGGCGGTCGTCCCAGGCCTGACGGATGTCGGCGTCCTCGATGACGCGGACCAGGCGGCGGCGGGCGACGTCGTAGACCTGGTCGTCGGGGCCGAGGGTGCCGGCCTCGAGGGCATCCACCAAGAGCTCCACCGAGGCGAAGGTGGCCTCACGGCCGGACGCATCCGTGTGACGGAAGCGGACTCGCATGTCGGGACTGCCTTTCGCCGGGGAGGGCGGTCGCGTCGGCCGACGGCGACCACTCGCAATACTCAACGCGGTCCCGGGCGCGTCAAGATCCGGTCTTGCGGGTTGCGGCGCGCAACGTGGCGTCCTGCGCGCAGCAGCCGGCGGCGGCTAGTGCTTCGCGTCCAGCCAGGTGGGGCCGGTGCCGACGTCCGCGACGAGGGGGACGCGGAGCGGCAGGACCTGCTCCATCTCCTGCTTCACCAGCGTGCGCATCCGGTCGAGTTCCGCCGGCGGCACCTCGAAGACGAGCTCGTCGTGCACCTGGAGGAGCATCCGGCTCCGGAGTCCCTCGCGGGCGAGGGCGGCGTGGATGCGGATCATCGCGAGCTTGATGAGGTCGGCCGCCGAGCCCTGGAGCGGGGAGTTCTGCGCGTTGCGCTCGCCGTAGCTGCGCAGGTTGAAGTTCTTCTCCCGGATTTCGGGGATGTAGCGCCGGCGGCCGAGGATGGTCTCCACGAAGCCCTGCTCGCGCGCCACCTCCACCGAACGGTCGAGGAAGGCGCGGACGCCGGCGAAGCGCTCGAAGTACTGCTGGATGAACTGCTTCGCCTCGTCCTGCGAGATGCCGAGGGACTTCCCGAGGGCGAACGGCCCCTGCCCGTAGATGATCCCGAAATTGATCGTCTTGGCGCGCGCGCGCTGCTCCGGCGTCACCTGCTCGAGCGGCACCCCGAAGACGAGCGCCGCGGTCTGCCGGTGGATGTCGCCACCCAGCCGGAACGCCTCCACGAACGCCGGGTCGCCGGAGAGGTGCGCCATGAGGCGCAGCTCGATCTGCGAGTAGTCGGCGACGAGCAGCGTCCAGCCCTCCTCGGGGACGAAGGCGCGGCGGATGGCCTCGCCGCGCGGCGTGCGCACCGGGATGTTCTGCAGGTTGGGCTCGCTCGAGGAGAGCCGGCCCGTCGCCGCGCCCGCCTGGTTGTAGCTCGTGTGGATGCGGCCCGTCCGCGGGTTCACCGCGAGCGGCAGCGCCTCGACGTACGTGCTCCGGAGCTTCTGCAGCTCGCGGTAGCCCAGGATGAGCCGCGGGAGCTCGTGCCCCTGGTCGGCGAGCTGCTCGAGGACGTCGGCGTCGGTCGAGGGGCCCGTCTTCGTGCGCTTGAGGACGGGGAGCTGGAGCTTCTCGAAGAGCACCGCCGCGAGCTGCTTCGGGCTGTTGAGGTTGAGCGTCTCGCCGGCCACCTGCGCGATCTGCCGCTCGAGCTCCCCCAGGTCGCGCGTGAGCGCCTCGCCCAGCTGGCGGAGGAGCGCCACGTCCACGCGCACGCCGGTCCACTCGAGGTCCACGAGCACGGGGACGAGGGGCATCTCGACGTCGCGGAGGAGGGCCTCGAGCTTCGTCCCCTCGAGCGACGGGGCGAGCGCCGCGCGGAGCGCGAGCACCGTCGCGCTGTCGGCGCCGCAGTACGCCGCGGCGGCCGCCACCGGCACCTCGGCGAAGGGGATCTGCGACTTCCCCTTGCCCGTGAGGTCGGTGTACTGCGTCATCGGCCGGCCGAGGAGGTCGAGCGACAGGACGTCGATGGCGAAGGAGCGGCGGCCCGAGTCGGCGAGGAACGCGGCGAGGAGCGAGTCGTACGCCACGCCCTCGAGCTCGACGCCCGCGCGGCGGAGCACCTGCCAGTCGTACTTCGCGTGGTGCGCCGCCTTGGGCACCGCGGGATCGGTGAGCAGCGCGCGGAGTGGCGCGCAGGCCGGGTCGCCGAGCGGCGGAAGGTTCACCACCGGCGCCGCCTCGCCGTCGAGGCCGAGGCCGTGCGGGGGCCGGTGGCCGAAGGGGAAGTACCAGACCTCGTCGGGGCTCGCGGCGAGCGAGAGGCCGACCAGGTCCGCCTCGCGCGGGTCGAGCGAGGTCGTCTCGGTGTCGAACGCGACGAGCGGCGCCTGCCGGAGCCGTGCGGCGATCGCGGGGAGCTCGGCCGGGTCGGTGACGACGGTGACCGTGAACGGCGCGGCCGCGGGGGCGGCGGCGGCCACCGCGACGGCGCCCTCCCCCTCGGCCGGCGCAACCGGCGCCGCCGGGGCCTCGGCGAGGCGGAGCTTCGGGACGAGCGAGTGGAACTCGAGCTCGCCGAGGAGCTTCACGAGCCGGGTGCGGTCCGGCTCGCGCGGCACCAGGTCGCCCGGTGCCACGGGCACGGGAGCGTCGGTGCGGATCGTGGCGAGCCGGCGGGAGAGCCGCGCCTCCGCCTCGTGCGCGAGGAGCGCCTCGCGGGTGCGCTTCGGCTCCACCGTCGCCGCGCTGGCGAGGATGGCGTCGAGGTCGCCGTACTGGGCGAGGAGCTTCTGCGCCCCCTTCTCGCCGATGCCGCGCACGCCGGGGATGTTGTCGGAGCTGTCGCCCACGAGGGCGAGGTAGTCCACCACCTGGCGCGGCGGGACGCCGAGCCGCTCGGCGCCGTTCGACTCGTCCACCCACGTCTCCTCGACGGCTCCGGGCCCGCCGCGCCCCGGGTTGAGGAGCGCCACGTGCGGGCCGACGAGCTGGTGGAAGTCCTTGTCGCCCGAGACGATCACCGCCTGGAGCCCGGCGGCGCCGGCCCGCGCCGCGAGCGTGCCGATGACGTCGTCCGCCTCCCATCCCTCGACCGCCACGACCGGCACCCCGAAGGCGTCGAGCAGCGCGCGGATCCGCTCGACCGAGCGGTCGAAGTCCGCCTGCAGCTCCTCGTCGAGCTTCTCGCGCGTGCTCTTGTACTCGGGATAGACCTCGGTGCGGAACGAGTCGCCGGCGTCATTGACCCAGGCGAGGTACTCGGGCCGGTACTTCTCGCGCAGGCGCAGGAGGAAGTTGGCCACCCCCCAGGCCGCCGAGGTGTTCTCGCCCGCGGCGGTGCGGAGCGGGCGGCTCAGCATCGCGAAGAAGGCGCGGTAGATGAGGGCGTAGCCGTCGATCAGGAAGAGGCGGGGCGGCGTCATGGCCGGAAAGCTAAGAGGGGGCGGGCGCTCGCGCGCCCGCCCCCTCGGGCCACGCGGCCCGCGGCCGTCAGCTCGCCTGCTGCCGCAGCCGGCTCACGGTGCGCTCGAAGTCGGCGCGCGACGCGGGCGTCATCCGGAAGCGCCCGAAGCCGGTGTCGTCGATGAAGTAGAGCGTGAGCCGGAAGGTCAGGTAGCTCCACCGGATCACGCGCCCCTGCGCGGCCGCGCTCGCGTCGATGATGTCGTCGGGCTCGCCGAGGAGGATGAACGCCTCGCCGCGCTCGGTGCGCCAGCCCGGGACGCCCTCGTCGCGGAAGCGGGTGTTGGCGATCGCGAGGCGGGAGAAGTAGCGGTTGAGCGCCTCGTTCTCCGGCGTCTGCGGGTTGGGGTCGGTCTTGGTCCAGAAGTCCCGCCAGGCCGCGGCGCGGTCCTCCGGCGCCGCCTTGCGCACCTTGGACAGGAGGTCGTCGTGCCCGAAGTAGCGCAGGAGGCTCAGCATCTCGTCGTAGTTGGTGACCACCCACGCCGTCGAGAGCGAGACGACCGCCGACGTGCTCCGCGCTGCGGGGCCGCTCCCGACGGTGAGGCGGAGCTCGCCCAAGGCCATGCTGTCGGGCCGGAGCCGGAGCACCTGGGCCTCCACCTCCTGCCCGCCGCGGAATCGGAGCGAGTCGCGGTAGACGAGGCTGTCGCTCTGCGTGCGCACCTCGAACGGCACCGCGGTCGGTCCCGGCAGCCGGTAGGCCTCGACGTACGCGAGGAGGGTGTCGCCGCCGTAGGCGACGGTGCCGCGGGGGTTGAGCACCGCCTCGAGCGGCGCGCCGGCGCGGTCACGCGCGGTGACCTGGTAGGCGAGGAGCGGCGCCGAGGTGGTGCCCGGCCCGAAGGCGGGGAGTTCGAGCTCCGTCTCGGCGTGGTTGAGCGCGCCCGAGTTGAGGTCCCGCACCGTGACGCCGACCTTGTAGCTCCCCGGCGCGAGCCGGAAGTACTTCTGGAAGAGGATGCTCTCGTCGGCGCGGAAGGTCTCCTGGAAGGTCGCGACGCGCACGACCTCGTCCTGGCCGGCGGCGACGGGGCGGCCCGCGGCCGGCTGGAAGGCGATGTCCACGCGATAGCGCGCCTGGAAGCCGCCCTTGTCCTTCTGGAAGCTGAGCGCGCGGTTCTCGAGCGAGAGGCCGACGATGGCCTGCACCGTGTCGCCCTGGCCGGCGACCGCGGCGACCGACCCGATGAACGGCAGCGGGTCGCCCGCGGCGAGCCGGCCCAGCTTCCGGTAGTACGTCGCGACGTCGAGGAGCTGGGTGAGGGTCTCGCTCGGCGAGGGGCCCCGTTCGGTGCCGCCGACCCGCTGCCAGCCGCCGCACCCCGCCAGGAGGCCCGCCGCACACGCCAGGACCAGGATCCGTCGCATCCACTGCCTCCGGGGGCGGCCGCCGGGGCCGCCGGTCGAATCGCGCGAGCCACCGCGCGCATCGCGGGGCCGCACCGAAACTTGCTGGGTCGCCCTTCGCGCGCTAGCTTGCGCGCCCATGGGCGTCGACAATCCGTTGGGCAAGACGATCGCCGGCTACCGCCTCGTCAAGATGGTCGGCGAGGGGGGCACCGCGCTCGTCTATCGCGCCGAGCACCCCGAGAAGGGGGCCGCGGCGGTGAAGATCCTGCGCCCGCGCCTCGCGGAAGATGCGGTGGCCGTCAAGCGCTTCCTGCGCGAGGCGGAGTTCGGGGCGCGCGTCTCGCACCCGAACATCATCCGCACCTACGACTACGGGCAGGCCGACGGCCTGCACTACCTCGCCATCGAGTGGGCGGAGGGCGAGCCGCTCGCCAACTTCGTCACCCGCTCGGGCACGCTGACCCCGGCACTCACCGCCACGATCATCGAGCAGATCGCCGCGGCCCTCGCGGCGGCGCACAAGGCGGGGATCATCCACCGGGACCTCAAGCCCGCCAACATCATGTACGACCCCGCCACGCAGCGGGCGAAGCTCCTCGACTTCGGGATCGCCCGCGACGCGGAGGCGAACCCGGACGAGCGGCTCACGCGGGCGGGGTTCTTCGTGGGCACGCTGCAGTACGTCGCCCCCGAGACGCTGAGCGGTGAGCTGGTGAGCGAGCAGGCCGACGTGTACAGCCTCGCCACCATCGCCTACCACCTGCTGACCGGCGAGCACCCCTTCAACGGGCGCAACCCGCGGGAACTCTTCCAGCAGCTCCTGACCCAGCAGCCGACCCCGCTCAACCAGGCGGTGAAGGGCCTCCGGTTCGCCCCCGCCGTCGAGGCCGCCGTGATGCAGGGTCTCGAGCGCGACCTCGCCCGCCGTACCAAGACGGTGGACGATTTCTCGGCCGCCTTCTGCACCGCGGTGCGGGAGGGCGAGGCGAAGAAGGGCAGCGGGGGCGGGGGATTCCTCTCCCGCCTCTTCGGCAAGAAGGACGAGTGACCGACCTCGAGCGCCTGGAGCGCCTCCTGCTCGCGCGCTCCGTCCGCCACGGCGACTTCGTGCTCGCCTCCGGCCAGCGTTCCTCTTACTACGTCGATTGCCGCCTGACCACCATGTCCGCCGAGGGGATGGTGCTCATCGGCCGCCTGGGGCTCGCGGCGCTCCACGCGGCGGGCTGGGCGCCCCAGGCGATCGGCGGCCTCACCATGGGCGCGGACCCCGTCGCCTACGCCATCGCCGCCGCCAGCTTCGGGACCGAGCGGCCCGTGGACGCCTTCAGCGTGCGCAAGGAGGCGAAGGGCCATGGCACCGGCCGGCTGGTGGAGGGGAACTTCGCGCCGGGCCACCACGTCGTGGTCGTGGAGGACGTGATCACCTCGGGCGGCTCCGCCGAGAAGGCGATCGCCGCGCTCACCGACGCGGGGGCCACGGTCCTGGGTGTGCTCGCGGTGGTGGACCGGGAGCAGGGAGGGCGGGCGCGACTGGAAGGGCAGGGTCATACAGTCGTAGCGCTCACAACCTCCACGAGACTCGGCCTCAAATAACCTTGCCCGGCAACGAGTTGCGGGACAGCGACTCGGCCGAGCTGGCGTTTCGGCTCAAGGCGGCGGCATGGTCGCTCGCCGGGGGCTTCATCGGGTTCCAGGCCGCCTCCCTGCTGGCCCGGAGCCCGTGGATCCGCATCGCAGGTACCGTCGGGGGGTTCCTCGGGACGTACCTGATCAGCCGCGCCATCGCCGGCGCCGCCGCGCGTGGCGCCCGGGCGGTGCTGATGCCCTCCGGCCGGTCCACGCCCTACCGCCACCAGTTCTCGCAGGTGGACGCGCTCGTCATGCAGGCGCGCTACGCCGAGGCGGCGGCGCTCCTCGAGCACCACGCGATGGACACGCCGGACGACCCGGAGCCCTACCTCCGACTCGCGCGGCTCCATCGCGACCACCTGCGGGATCCCGGGCGCGCGCTGGCCTGGTACCGGCTGGCCCGCGACGCGCGCGACATCACCCCCGGCCTCGCGCGGCTCGTGCGCGAGGAGATGGCGACCCTGCGCCGGGCCGCCGGCCCCGACCCCGATCAAGACACCAGAGCGTGAGATGACGGCGACGCCCTTCCACTTCGCCTTCTACGTGAAGGACCTCGAGTCCACCCGCCGCTTCTACATCGCCCTCCTGGGCTGCCGCGAGGGGCGGAGCACGGAGGCGTGGGTGGACTTCGACTTCTTCGGCCACCAGCTCTCCGCGCACGTGAACCCCGACCCGCCGCAGCCCCGCTGGACGGGCCAGGTGGACGGGATCACCGTCCCGATGCCGCACTTCGGCGCGATCGTCCCGTGGGATGCCTTCCACGCGCTCGCCGCGCGGCTCGAGCAGGGCGGGGTGGCGTTCATCATCACGCCCCGCATCCGCTACGCCGGCCAGCCCGGCGAGCAGGCGACGATGTTCTTCCAGGACCCGAGCGGCAACGCGATCGAGATGAAGGCGTTCCGCCACCCGGAGCACGTCTTCACCGCGTGACGCCATGACCGCGCCCGACGTGGTCGTGATCGGCGCCGGCGTCACCGGCGCGAGCGTCGCCTGGCACCTCGCGCGCCGCGGCGCGCGCGTGCAGCTCGTGGATGGCGCCCCTGCGCCGCCGGGCGGGAGCACCGGCCAGGCCACCGGCGGCTTCCGCGCCCAGTACGCCTCCCACGTGAACGTCCGGCTCTCCCTCCTCGCCCGCGACAAGCTCCTGCGCTTCCGCGACGAGACCGGCGGCGACTGCGGCTACGTCCCGGCGGGCTACCTCTTCCTGGCCGAGAGCGAGCGGGAGCTCCGCCTCCTGCACGAGGCGGTGGCGGTGCAGCGCGCTGCGGGCCTCCGCGAGACCGAACTCGTCACCGACGCCGACGCGCACCGCATCAACCCGGCGCTCGACCTCGACGGCGTGTACGGCGGCACCTTCTGCCCGATCGACGGGTTCATCCGGCCACTGGGCCTGCTCGACGGGTACCTCGCCGCCGCGGCGCGCCTCGGCGCGCAGGCGCGCTGGGGGGTGCGGGTGACGGGCGCCGTGCGGGAGGGCGCGACGATCGTCGCCCTCGAGACGACGGCCGGTGCACTTGCCTGCGGCCACGTGGTGAACGCCGCGGGCCCGTGGGCCGGCGAGGTCGGCCGGGCACTCGGGCTCGACGTCCCGGTCACGCCGCTCCGCCGGCAGGTGGCCTCGACGGCGCCGACCGGCCTGCTCCCGGCGGGGATGCCGATGACGATCTTCACCGGCGACGGCTTCCACCTCCGCGTGCGCGACGGGCGCGTCCTCCTCCTGCGCCCGCAGGAGATGCCCGATCCCGCGCGCTTCGACACCTCATTCGACGCGGCGTGGCTGCCGGGCCTCCTCGCGCGGGCGCACGCGCGCGTGCCCGCGCTCGAGGCGGTGGCGGTGGACCTCGACGCCTGCTGGTGCGGGCTCTACGAGATGTCCCCGGATCACCATGCGCTGCTCGGCCGGGCGCCCGGCGCCGGGAATGCGTGGCTCGCCTGCGGGTCGTCCGGCCACGGCGTGATGCACGCGCCGGCGCTCGGCCAGCTCCTCGCGGAACTGATGCTCGACGGCGCCGCGACGACGCTCGACGTGACGCCCCTCCGGCCCTCCCGCTTCGCGGAGGGCGCACCCAACCCGGCGCCGGTGCTGCTGTGAGCGCGGCCCGCCCGCGCGCCGCGGGGAACGCCGCATGACACCGGAAGCCTTCCGGGCGCTCGTGCGCCGCCACGAGGCCGAGGCGGCCCGCGACCCGAAGGGCTACGAGCGGCGCGTCGGCGCCTTCGCCCTGCTCGGCTATGCCTACCTCGCCTTCGTGCTGGCCGTCGTGGCCGCGCTCATCGCGGGGACGGTGGCGCTCGCCTTCGTCGCGAGGGGGAGCGGCGCCATCCTCGCCAAGCTGCTCCTGCCCCTCGGCCTCCTCGCGTGGGCCATCGTCCGCGCGTTCTGGGTGCGCCTGCCCTCGCCCGACGGGCTCGAGCTCCTGCCCGCGGACGCGCCGGCCCTCTTCGCGCTCCTCGCGCGCGTGCGCGCGCGCCTCCGGGCGCCGCGGATCCACCACGTCCTCCTCATTCCCCAGTTCAACGCAGCCATCGTGCAGGTGCCGCGGCTCGGCGTCTTCGGCTGGCAGCGGAACTACCTGCTCCTCGGCGCGTCGCTCCTCCACGCCCTCACGCCCGAGCAGCTGGAGACGGTGGTCGCCCACGAGGCGGGGCACCTCTCGGGCAACCACAGCCGGTTCGCGGGGTGGATCTACCGCGTCCGGCAGACGTGGAACCGTCTCGCCGAGCGGGTGCGGCCGAACGAGGCGTGGCTCACGCGCCAGCTCCTCGGCCGCTTCCTCGAGTGGTATGCCCCCACGTTCGGGGCGTACAGCTTCGCCCTGGCCCGGGCGGACGAGTACGTGGCCGACGCCTGCGCCGCGGAGGTGGCGGGGCGCGAGGCGGCGGCGGGGGCGCTTCTCCGCCTTGTCATCGCCGGCCGCGCGCTCGACGAGGGATTCTGGCCCTCGGTGGACCGGCGCGCCGGGGAGACGACGGAGCCCCCCGCCGACATCTACCGGGAGCTCGCTGACTGGATCGCGTCGGCCCCGGGGCCCGAGCAGGCGCGCCAGTGGCTCGCCGAGGCGTGGCGCGTGCCGACCGACTACGACGACACCCATCCTGCGCTCCGCGACCGGCTTGCCGCGCTCGGCCACGGCCCGGAGGCGCCGGTCGCGGCGCCGCCGCCGATGGACGTCGGTGCGAGCGCCGCGGCACAGCTGCTCGGCGAGGGCGGCCGGGCGAAGGTCAGTGCGCTCGCCGCCGCATGGCGGGAGGGGATCGCCGAGCGGTG
>JBAIWX010000226.1:0-13776 GCA_037916975.1 Gemmatimonadales bacterium | reverse complement strand
GGACCCGCGGCACCCGGGCGACGGCGTCCGCCCCCAGGCCGGGGCGCCCCGCCGGCCGCCCGCATTGACAAATTCCCGGGCGGGACGAACTATGGAGCATGCGGTCACGAGGTCCCGTAACGCACTGACGCGCCCCGCCGGGCTCCGGCCCGGGGGCGCGTTTGTCTGCCCGGCCACCCCGGCCGGGCGATTCATCCGGAGCCTTGGCTCCCCCACGGTTGCGAGGCAGTAGCGATGGCGAAGGGCAAGGTGAAGTGGTTCAATGACGCGAAGGGCTATGGCTTCATCGCGCAGGATGGTGGGAAGGACGTGTTCGTGCACCACACCGCCATCGTGGCGGAAGGCTTCCGGTCGCTCGCCGAGGGGGACAGCGTCGAGTTCGAGATCGTCGAGGGCCCGAAGGGCCTGCAGGCCTCGAACGTCCGCAAGATCTAGCCAGCCAGTGCCGGCCCGGTGACGCCCGTCACCGGGCTTCGCCCCGCCGGGGCCGAGGCGCACTCCTTGCACCCTCGGGCCCCCGGCGGGGCGTCGTGCACCCGGCCCCGTCGCCGCCGCGGACCGCGCCCCTGCAGGTGCGGGCCCGCCAACGGGTTCCAGAACCGGCCGTCCGACCGTCGAACGGGGTCCCCGTGAGTCGCTTCGCAATCCGCCATGCCGTGACGTGCCTCGCCCTGCTCGCGGCCCCGCTCGCCGCCCAGGAGGCGGGCGCGCCGTCCGCCCTCGGCGCCTTCGGCTTCACCGCCGGCCAGCACCTGCGGGACGTCGCCGCCGACATCGACCAGCTCGACGGCGGCCGCCTCCGGTGCGACCGCTCGCGCGTGGACACGCGGGTCGCCGAGTGCCGTGCCACGGTCACCGTGGCCGAGCTCGCCGAGCCGCTCGAGGTCTGGCTCGCCGCCATCGACAGCGTGAGCGGCGTCCTGACCCTGGCCGGCAACCTCGCCCCCGACGAGCTCGACGCGCTCCGCTCGGACCTCGAGCGGCGCTTCGGCCGCGTCGGCGCCCGCGTGCAGAACCAGCAGTGGATGATGCAGTGGGTGCGGCAGGGCAGGATGCTCCGGCTCACGTGGAAGGCGCAGCAGGGCCCGAAGGCGGCGTCGCTCTCGCTCGTGGACGGCCACGTGCTCGACGCGTGGCAGGCGCCGCGGCGCGGCGCTCGGCCGGCCGCCCCACCGCCGTCGGCCCCGGGGCGCAAGGGACGCCGCGCGCCCGCCGATTCCTCCGGCGTCCGCGGCGTGGAGCTCAAGCCCGCCGGCTGAGCGCTCAGCCGGCGAGGCGCACCAGCAGGCTGCCCCCGCTCGCCTCGAGCGCCACGTCCCGCACGACCTTGCCCTCGTCCTGCAGCGTCCGACAGAGCGTGCGGACCCGCGTGCGGACCGGCGCGCCGCCGCCCCCTCGCCCGCGGCCGGTGATGAGCCGCACCACCGCCCCCGGACGTGCCTTCCGCTGCGCGCGCAGGAACTGCTCCGCGGCGCGCGCCGCCTCGAGCACGGTGAGCCCGTGCAGGTCGAAGGTGGCGGCGGGCGGGTGGTCGGTCCAGTCGCGCATGCGGCGTCGGCGTCCCGTGGGTGACGCGCGGCCCCACCGGGGGCGCGCCGCCGGACGTTACCCGCGCGCGCGCGGTGCCGGGAGGGCCACCGGCACCACGACGTGGCCCTCCGCGACGGTGCCGAGCATCTCGAGCCGCCCGAGCGGGGCGAGCGCCGCCACGTACGCGCAGACCAGCGCATCCACGCGGTCCTCCACCGACTTGTAGCGCGTGCCGGCGAGCCCGGCCGGGTCGAGCGCGCCGCGGAGCGCCGCGTCGAGCCGGAGCGCCGGGCGGCGGAGCGTGCCGAGGAGGGCGAGCAGGCGCCCCAGTTCGCGCCGGGCCGCGGGCCACGGCTGGCGCTTCTTCTTGTACTTGAGCGTGCGCGGGAGCCCGAAGAGCACGACCTGCGCGGGGTGCGGATAGCACTCGAGGACGAGGTGGCCGCGGCCGGCGCCGTCGAGCGTCCCCTCGCGCACGCCGAGCGCCCCGAGCCGGGCGACGAGCGCCTCGCCGCGCACCACGCCGCCCCGCGCGAGCAGCGTGCGGTTGGCCGGGTGGGCCCCCGCCTCGTGGCGCCCGAAGCGCGCCTGCAGGAGCGCCTCGCAGGGGCGCCGGCCGGTCGCGTTGGGCACGCGGAGCGGCGCGTCCACGGCGATCACCGTGCCCCGCCCCAGGTGCCGCGCCACGAAGGCGACGATCGCGTCGTCGTCCGTCGCGCGCTCGCAGGCGAGCACGCGCAGCCCGCGCGGGCCCGGCGCGAGCGCCGCGAGCCCCGAGGGGTTCCGGGGCGACCAGGCCAGGTCGATGCCGATGAAGCGCGCCGAGGGGTCGAGTCGCATGGCGCGCGAGGGTACCCCCGAGGCCCGCGGGCGTGCCCCGCGGGGATTGCCCCCGGCCGTACGGGGCCGCTAGCGTAAGCACGCCTTTTCCCGGGAACCGCCGTGACCCACGCCCGCCTCGTCCGCGTCCTCGCGCTCTCGCTCGCCGCGCTCGTCGCCGCGTGCACCGGGCGCGACCGGCCGATCTACATCGGCGTGGCGGCCCCCTTCACCGACCCGATCGGCGAGCCGGCGCTCAAGGCGGCGCGCCTCGCCGTCTCCGAGATCAACGCCGCCGGCGGCATCCGCGGGCGGCCGCTCGCCCTCATCGAGAAGGACGACCACGCCGACCCCGACTCCGCCGTGGACGCCGCGGTGGCGCTCTACGAGTCGGACGCGGTGGCCGTCGTCGGCCACGTCTTCTCGAGCACCACGCTCGCCGCGGCGCCGATCTACAACGGCGGCCGGCACCCGATGGTGGAGCTCTCGCAGTCCTCGAGCGCCCCCGAGGTGAGCGCCGCCGGCGACTTCACCTTCCGCCTCTGCCCGAGCGACCTCGCCCACGGGCAGGCGCTCGCGCGCTGGGTGTCGGAACGGCTCCAGCTCGGGAGCGGCGCCGTCCTCTACCTCGACGACGACTACGGCCGGGGCATCCGCGAGCAGTTCGTGACGGAGTTCCAGCGGCGCGGCGGCACGGTGCTCGGCATCGACCCGTACCTCGGCGCCGCGCCGGACGTGGGACCGTACCTCGACCGCCTCCTCCGCCTCCCGCGCCGGCCCCAGTTCCTCATGGTCGCCGGCAACCGGAGCGAGGCCGAGGCGGTGCTCCGCCAGGCGCGCGACCGCGGGCTCGACGTGCCGCTCGTCGGGGGCGACGGCCTGGAGGGGCTCGAGCAGGCGGGGGCGCTCGCGCAGGGGGACTACGTGAGCGCCGCCTACCACCCCTCGCTCAACTCGAGGGCGAACCGCGACTTCATCGCCGCCTGGAAGCGGGCGTACCCGGGCGCCCCGCTGCCCAACCAGCCCGCCGCCGCGACCTACGACGGCGTGCGCCTGCTCGCCGAGGTGATCGCGGAGGTCGGTCCCGACCGCGCGAAGGTCCGGCAGCGCCTCGCCCGCGTCGGCCGCGACCTCCCGGCGTGGGATGGCGTCGGTGGGCGCATCGCCTTCGACTCGCTCGGCGACGTGCCCTCGCGGCAGGTCTACATCACCGTGGTGCGCGACGGGCAGGTGATCCTGGCGGGAGGGCTCTGAGGTGGGACGGAGCCTGCGCGGCCGCGTCCTCGCCGGCATGGGGCTGCTCCTCGCCCTCGTGCTGGCGCTCGCCCTCCTCGCGGTGAACTCCCTCGGCTCCTTCGACCGGCTCGTGGGCGAGCAGGTGACCGCGATCGCCGCGAGCAGCGAGGCCGGCGGGCGGCTGGTGGGGGAGGTCAACGCGCAGATGCGCGCGGCGGAGCTCTACCTGCAGCGCCCCGCCGACTCCCTGCGCGAGGCGTTCCTCCGCCACGGCGACGAGGCCTACCGGGTGCAGCGGCGCTACCGCGAGCTGCCCACGCTCCGTCCCGAGGACCGGCTGGTGCTCAACCGGATCGGCGACGGGCAGGCACGCCTCGAGGTGGCCTACGCGCGCGCCTTCGCCCTCACCGACCTCGGCCGCACCGAGGAGGCGCGCCGCGCCGCGGAGGAGGGGCGCGCCCCCGGGCAGGCGCTCGCGGACGACGTGCAGCGGCTCGCGCGCGCGCAGGCGCAGGTCGCCGCCGCGCGGCAGGCGGCGCTGGGCGCCGAGGCGTCGCGCCGCCGCGCGATGCTCTGGCTCCTCGTCGCGGCCGCGGTCGCCTTCGGCCTCGGCACCGTGGTGCTCGTCACCCGCGCCATCGACGCGCCGCTCCGGCGGCTCATCGCCGCCGCGGACCGCTTCGGCGCGGGCGACCTCCGGCCGCTCGACCTGGGCGACATGCCCACCGAGCTCGGGCGCCTCGCGCGCGCCCTCGACGGCATGCGCACCCGCCTGCGCGCGCTGGTCGAGCACGTGCAGCGGGAGGCCCAGCAGGTGAGCGCGAGCGCCGGCGACTTCTCCGCCATGAGCGAGGAGCTCGCCGCCACGAGCGGCGAGATCACCACCGCGATGGTGCGGATCGCCGACGGCGCCGAGCGCCAGGCGGGCGGCGCGCGCTCGGCGGAGGCGCTCCTGGGCGACCTGCGCGCCGGGGCGGCCACGAACAGCGCCGCGGCGCGCCGCGTGGTGCAGAGCGCCGAGCGGATCCGCGGCCTCGCCGAGCACCACCGGGGCGACGTCGCCACCGCGGCGCGCACCCTGCTCGACGTGCGCGAGATCGTCCGCACCTCCGCGGCCCAGGTGCAGGAGCTCGCCCTGCTCTCGCGCGCGATCACCGACTTCATCGAGCTCATCAAGCAGATCTCGTCGCAGACCAACCTCCTCGCCCTCAACGCCGCCATCGAGGCGGCGCGGGCCGGCGAGCACGGGCGCGGCTTCGCCGTCGTCGCGGAGGAGGTGCGCCGCCTCGCCGACTCGAGCGCCGAGGCGGCGGAGGCCGTCACGCGGTCCGTCGCGGGGATCCACGCGAAGGTCGGCGAGGTCACGGCGACGATGGAGGCGGGGTCGGGCAAGGTCACCGGCGTCGAGGCGATCGCCGAGGCGGTGGCGCGCGCCCTCGACGAGATCGTCGCGGCGGTCGAGGCCGCGCGCGGCGCCGCCGAGGACGTGGCCCGGAAGGCCGTCGAGAACGAGACGATCACCCAGGCCCTCGGCGAGCGCACCGCGCAGGCCGCCGGCGCCGCCGCGGAGAACGCCGCCGCGAGCGAGGAGGTCACCGCCTCCGCGGAAGAACAGAGCGCCTCCACCGAGCAGATGGCGGCGTCCGCCGCCGACCTGCTGCAGGCGTCGCAGCGGCTCCTCCAGCTCATCTCCGAGTTCCGGACCTGACCCCCGGATACGACACGCCCCCCGCGACCTCGGGGCGCGGGGGGCGCATCGTATCCGGGCCCGGCGCGGCCGGGTCAGCGCTTCTTCGCGGGCTTCGCCGCCTTCGCCTTGGGCGCCGGCCGGGGCTTCGGCGCCGGCTTCGCCACCTTCGGCTTGGCCGCGGCGACCGCCGCCTTGCGCGCCGCCTGCTTCACGGACCGCTCCGCCGCCCGCTCGACCCGCTTCTGCTCCGCCTCCCGGACCTCGGCGAGCACTCGCTCGCCCTCGTCGTTGCCCAGGAGACCCCGGCGGGTGGCGTACTTCACGAGCTCGTCGGCGTCGGCGAACTGGAAGTCCCTGAGCCGCGCGGCGGCGCGGATCAGGTTGAGCATGGCGTCCGCCACGGGGCTTCGCAGCACGCTCGCGATGCCCGGCAGCGTCTCCATCAGGTTGGTGATCTGGGATCCGCCAAGTTCCGACGCCACACTGGCCTCCGGCCCGGGACGGGCACTGGTTGTTGCGCGCCGAAACGACACTGTCAACTCGGCGGCAACGTACATTGACACCCGCGACGCCGTCAAGCCGACGGGTCGCGGATGCCCAGAGGCGAATGGTAGTAGCTAGAGATTATACCGAAAGATGACCGAACCGCCGAAACCCGTCACGCTATACGAGCTGGCGGAGGGGAGCTTGACCTTGCCCGCATCCACGCGGAGGGACGGAACGACGGCTCCCCGGTTCCCCACGCCCACCCGGAGCCCGACGCCCGCGCCGGCGAGCCATCCCGACCCCGACTCCGGCGACCAGTAGCGCCCCTCGACCAGCGGGTCGAGCGAGACGCGGCGGCCGAGGGGGAACGAGAACGCGGAGCCGACGGAGACCACGTTCTCCTTGTTGGCCGGCAGCGCCAGCGCGGGGTCGGACGAGCCCGAGGCGCGGTAGAAGTTCCAGGCGTACACGGTCATGCTCCCCGAGCCGACCGGGGCCGCGAGGCTCGCCTCGCCGATCACGCGCGTGCCGGGGGTGTAGGCCCCGTTCACCGTGCCCGCCCCGCTGAACTGGTCGTTGCCGAAGGTGCTCACCGTGACGCCGAGGGTGAGCCGCGAGCGGCCGACGAGGTGGTCCACGGCGAGGCGGCCGCGGCCCTCGACGCCCGGGCGGTAGCTCGCCCCGTCGTTCCGCGGCTCGTAGCGGTCGTTCCAGCGCACGCTGCCCGAGAGCCCGACGTTCCAGCGCCCGGCAGGGATCACGGCGGCGAGGCCGCCGGTGATGCCGAAGCCGGTCGAGTAGGTGTTGATCGGGAAGAGCAGGAAGTTCGAGGCGACCGCGCTCGCGGCGCGGAAGCCGGTCGGGTCGAGCTTGTCGGGACCGGTCGGGAGGTTCGCCATCACGCTCGCGACCACCGCGTCCTTCCCGAACACGTACGAGGCGCGCACCTGCGCGTCGGTGAACTTCTCGAGCGAGGCGCGCGCGCTGTCGGTGCTCGCGTTCGTCAGCGCGTACGACGCGGCCAGGTCGAGGCGGAAGCGCGGGCCGACCGGCACCGCGACGGCGAGGGGGGCCGCGTACTGCGTGATGCGCCGGGTCGGGAATCCCTCGGCGAAGCGGTAGGCGCGGAACTCGGCGCCGGTGACCGCCGCGACGGTGCCCGGGGTGGCGAGGTCCTGCGCCCGGAGCGGCGCCGCGGCGGCGAGCGCGAGGGCGGCGAGGAGCGGGACGCGCATCGCGGGCCTCACGGGCGCGGGATGGTGATGGTTACGTCGCCGAAGAGCGACGACGGCGAGTCGGTGCCGAGCACCTCGGGCAGCAGGGTGCGGATCACCGGCGACCAGAGCTGCGTCCGCTGCAGCACCGGGTACGCGAGCGTCGGCACCACCGCCTGGAGGCCGGTCTGGAGGAGCGGCGTCGGCGGGCCCGGCGGCGGCGGCGCGAACTGCACCGCGAACGCCACCGGCGGGAGCGCGCCGGCAGCGGCGGCCTGCTGGGCGGCGGCCTGCCGCGACGCCGCGGCGCGGAAGCCCGGGTCGCGCTGCACCGCGGTCCCGTACTCGCGGCTCGCCCCCGGGAAGTCCCCGACGTCCTCGCGCGCGAGGCCGCGGCTGTAGGCGAGGAAGGCCTGCAGGTCGGCGGTCGGCCGCTCGGCGATGGCGCGCCGCTCCGCCGGCGAGAGCTGGATCCCGAGCCGGTCGAGGAGCTGCAGCACCAGCGCCTTCTCGGCGTCGAAGAGACGCTCGAGCCGGTCGCTCGCGCCGGCCGAGGCGCCGACGCGCGCATCCTTCGCGTCCACGACGTTCGCCTGCAGCGCGAGCCGGCCCGCCTGCGACTCCTCCCGCACCACGCCCTGCACCACCTGCGCCGCGCCGAGGAGGCGGCCCGAGCGCGCCCCGGTGACGCTGTCGGTGCGGCCGGCCTCGGTGAGCCGCAGCTCGTCCACCAGGGCCTGCGCCCGCTCGCGCTCGAGGAGCCGCAGCCGCTGCACCTTCGCGAGGTCCGTCACGACGAGCTGCGCGAGGCCGCGCTCGAGGGGACGAAGGTCCTCGTTGGTACCGAGGTACCGCCACGGCAGCACCGCGATCGTATTGGGCGTCGGCGGCGCGAGGGTGAGCGCCTTCTCCCGCGCGACCGCCGCCTGCGCGTCGGCCTGGAGCGCCTTGCGGGCGAGGACCTCGAGGCGGCCGTCGAGCTGCGCGCGCTCCGCCTTCGAGGCGCGCGTGGCCGCGGCGGCGTAGGTCGCGCGCGCGGAGTCGAGCGCGCCGAGCTGCTCGTACGCGCCGCCCAGGAGCACGGCCGTGCGCACGTCGGTGCGGCCGGCGGCCTGCGCGGCGCGGAGCACGTCGCGCGCCTTGGCGCCCTCGCCGGCACCGAGGTAGGCCTCGCCGAGGCGCACGAGCAGCGCGGGATCGTCTGGGTGCTTCGCGCGCTCCGCCTCGAGGTCGGCGGGCGTGGCGGGAGCCACGGCGGGTGGCGGCGTGGTGCCGGCGCAGCCGGTCGCGAGCAGGGCGAGGCACAGCATCGGCAGGAAGCGGGAGGCGCGTGCGGGCATGGGCCCTCGGGGCGGCGCGGGTGCTGTCGGCGTGTGAAGACGCAATGTAGGTCGCGCCCGGGGGTACGGGCAACTACGGAGCCCACAGTCGTTTGCGTGCGGAGCGGCCGGGGCCTAGATTTCACGGTCCCATCGGGCGTCGTCTCTCCCCCCTGGACGCCGCCCCCGCGCCGTGGAGGCCTTCCCGTGGGACGTCGTGGCATCAAGGAGTATCGGGCGCCCGAGGCGTTGCTGCTCATCTCGGCCGACCGGGAGTTGCAGACGCTCGTCTGTCCGACCTGCAACACCCCGAGCGTCGAGCGCAGCCCCAAGCGCGCGGCAAGCGGCGAGCCGTCGGGCCGCGTCACGCTGCAGTGCTCGAGCTGCGGCCGCTTCGCCGTGTACATCGACCGCGTGCTCAGCCGGCAGTCGCTCCCCGAAGCACCGCACGTCCCGCAGCTCTGATCCGCCGCGCCCACCGCGCCCCTCGCCGTCCACCGCTCCGCCCGAGACATGACGGACGCTGACGCCGCCGAGGGGCGGCGGGCGGAGCGGCTGGTGCTCCGCACCGTCCTCCTCGACCTCGTCGCCTTCGGCATCGTCCTGCCGCTGCTCCCCGCGGCGGGCGCGCGCTTCGCCGCGCGGCCGTGGCTCATCGGCGTGCTCGTGGCCACCGACTCGGCGCTCTCGTTCGTGCTCGCGCCGTGGTGGGGGCGGCTGAGCGACCGGATCGGGCGCCGCCCGGTGATCCTCGTCGGCCTCGCCGGCAGCGTGGCGGGCTACCTCCTCTTCGGGCTCGCGGGCAGCTTCGCGGCACTCCTCCTCTCGCGCGTCATCACGGGCAGCGTGGGGGCGACGGTGAACGTCGCGCAGGCGAGCCTCGCCGACCTCACCACGCCCGAGCGGCGCGCGCACGCGATGGGGCTGGTCGGCGCCGCGTTCGGCGTCGGCTTCACCGTAGGCCCCGCGCTGGGCGGCATCGCGCTGCGGTGGGGCGACGCGGCGCCGGGCCTCCTCGCCGCGGGCATCGCCGCGCTCAACGCCGCGCTCACGGTGGCGTCGCTCCCCGAGAGCCGGGTGCGCGCGCCCCGGCCGGTGCCCGCGCCCCGCGCGGCCCTCCCCGCGCACGTCGTCGCCGCGATGCTCGGCACGACGCTCGGCTTCACCGTGATGTACGCCGTCTTCCCGCTCTTCTGCCGCGAGGTGCTCGGCCTCCCGCGGAGCGGCGCGAGCTGGTACTTCGTGCTCCTCGGCCTCGTGACGCTCGTCGTGCAGGGGCGCGTGGTCGGCCGGCTCGCGCGCCGCACCGGCGAACGCGTGCTCGTGGGCTGGGGCGGCGCGCTGATGGCGGCGGGGCTCGGCGCGATGCCGCTCGCCGCACCGCTCGCCGGGCCGGCGCGGCTCGCGCTCCTCGGCCTCGCGGTGGCGCTCCTGAGCACGGGGTTCGGCCTCGCGGGACCGGGGCTCGCGGGGTACGTCTCCCGCACCGCCGGGCGCGAGGTGCAGGGCGGCGCGCTCGGCGCGCTGCAGGGCGTGGGTGCGCTCGCGCGGATCGCGGGGCCGCCGCTGCTGGGCGGGCTGGTGGAGTGGGCAGGGGTGACGGCGGCCTTCGGTGCGGCGGCGGGCGCCGCGGGCCTCGGGGCGGCGGCGCTCCTCGCCCGCCGCCCCGCCGCCGCCGTCAGTGCGGGTGCGTGAAGAGCCGCCGCCAGCGGACGTCGAGGAAGGGCAGCGCCAGCGTCGTGCAGTCCGGCGGGGAGCCGTCGGGCGCGACGCCCATCTCGCCCGCCAGGCTCTCGCACGAGGGCCGGTGGCTGAAGTACACGACGAGCGGCGTCCCGCGCACGTTCTTCCGCGGCAGGAAGCCCCAGTAGCGCCCGTCGTACGAGCGGTCCCGGTTGTCGCCCATCATGAAGAACGAGTCGGCCGGCACGACGATCGGCCCCCAGTTCTGCAGGTCGGGGTGGTAGTCCTCCGGGCGCGTCCCCACCAGGTGCGGCACCTGCCACGCCCGCATCTTGTCCCGCTGCTCCGGCTCCGCGAGCCACTGCCGGTTCACGTGCTGCGCCCAGGGCTCGTCCACCGCCTTCCCGTCGCGGAACAGCACGCCGTCCTTCATCGCCAGCGTGTCGCCCGGCACGCCGATGAGGCGCTTGACGACCTTGATCGGCTCCTCGACCGAGTCGAAGACGAGGATCTCGCCGCGCTTCGGCTCGCGGAACGCCGGGAGCCGCCACCCGGTGACGGGCACCTCGGCGCCGTAGAGCGCCTTGTTCACGAAGAGGAAGTCGCCGACGAGGAGGGTGTTCTCCATGCTCCCCGAGGGGATGCGGAACGCCTCCACCAGGAACGTGCGCAGGAGGAACCACACCACCAGCGCCACCACGATCGACTTCGTCCACTCCCAGAGCCACGTGCCGAGCCCGCGCCCGTCGGCCCGGGAGCCGGGTGCCTGCGCCATCCGTCCGCTCCTTCCCTCGATTGAGCCCGAAAGATAGTTGGTCAGCCGCCGAGGGCGGCGAGCACCTCGGCGGCGTGGCCCTTCGGCTTCACCTTCGGGAAGATGGTGCGGATCCGCCCCGCGCCGTCGATGATGAACGTCATCCGCAGGATCCCGAAGTACTTCTTCCCATACATGCTCTTCTCCCCCCAGGCGCCGTACGCCTCGGCGACGGCGTGGTCGGTGTCGGCGAGGAGCGGGAAGGGCAGCGCGTACTTCGCCTTGAACTTCCGGTGCGACGCGACGTCGTCGGGCGAGACGCCGAGCACCACGGCGCCGGCCGCCTGCACGGCGCGCCAGCTGTCGCGGAACTCGCACGCCTCGGTGGTGCAGCCGCTCGTGTCGTCCTTCGGGTAGAAGTAGAGCACCACGGTGCGGCCGCGGAGGTCCGCGAGGCGCACGGTGCTGCCGTCGTCGGCGGGGAGGGCGAAGGCCGGGGCCTGGGCGCCGGGCTCGAGCATCGGGATCGCTCCGGGTCGGGAGGTCAGGGGAGTTCCGCGCCGGCGGCCGCGACCCGCGCGAACGTCCGCGCGACGGGGGCGAGGCCGCGCGGCGCGAGCGCGCGGTCGAAGCAGTTCCAGGTCGCGTACCCGTCCTCCGAGGCGGGCTCGAGGAGGTACGCGGCGAGCGTGCCGAGGGGCTGGTCGGTGCGCACGAGGAAGGTGCCCGCCGGCGCGTCGTACGGCCCGGCCTCCTGCCACGCCCCCTCGACCGTCACCGTGCGGTGCCCCTCGAAGACGTAGGGCACCGCGGCGAGCGAGTCCACGCGGAAGCGCTGGGCGTCGCCCTGCCACCCCTCGGCGAGCCGTTCCACGACGACCCCCTGGCGCCGCAGGAGTTCCGCGACCTCGGGGAACGCCGGGGGGATGAGGTACGCCGCCGGGCGCGCCTCGCGGCGGGCCGCCTCGAAGCGGTCGTAGACCGGCATGCGGATCGTGCGGAAGGTCCCGGTCCGGCGGCGCCGCGCGAACGGCCCCGCGCCGTCGCCCACCGCCTCGGTGAGCTCGGCGATCACCGGCTGCACGGTGGGGGGCGCGAGGCGCGAACGCACCGCGACCGAGTCGGGACGCAGGGCCGAGCTCCGCCGCACGAGCTCCTTCACCCGCGCGCCGTGCTCGGCGACGTACGACAGGATCTCGCGCAGGAAGGCGTACGTCGCCGCGATGCGCCGCGGGAAGGGGTCGTTGCTGTAGCCCTCGCTCAGGATCGCCATCCGGCCGCGGAGCCCGAGCAGGTTCGTACCGAAGCGGGGGCGCGGGTCGTACGTCTCCCAGCCGAGGACGAGGGAGTCGGGCTCCTGGTTGCGGAAGTTGCCGTAGGGGAAGGTCTCGACGCCCCGGCGCGCGCGCATCCGCTCGCGGATCGCCGGCAGGGCCACGTCGCGGACCCAGGCGTTCGCCGGCGTGTCGTTGGGGTTGAGTCCCGGCGCCCAGGTGAGCGCGTAGCCGTGGTAGCTGCCGTTCGTGGTGTGGAGGTCCACGAACAGGTCGGGGTCCCAGGCGTTCAGCAGCGCCAGCGCGGCGCGCGTCTCCGGCGCCTCGAGCTTCACGTAGTCGCGGTTCAGGTTGTAGCCCTGCCCGTTCGTGCTCTTCCCCACCACCGCGGGGCCGTTCTGCCCCGGCCGGTTCCGCTCCCCCGGGCCCCACTGCTCGTTGCCGTCGGCGTTGTAGATCGGCACCACCACCACGACGAGGCTGTCGAGGAGCGGGCGCAGCTCGCCGAGCGCGAGCTCGCGCAGCAGCGCCTGCGCCGCCTCCTTCCCCTCCACCTCGCCCGAGTGGATGTTGCCCTGCACCCAGACGACCGGCTTCCCGCTGCGCGCCGCCTCGGCGGGGCTCGCCACCATCGGGCGCGCGGCGACGACGTACGGGATCCGCCGCCCCTCCGGGCTCGTGCCGAGGGTGCCGATGCGGAGCCCGGCGCCGCGGAGCTGCAGCGTGTCGAGGAAGGCGAGCACGTCGGCGTGGCGCGACGTCTCGCGCCCCTCGGTGCGCTCGGGCGTGGTGCGCTGGGCGGCGAGCGGCGGCGCCGCGGCCGCGAGGGCGAGCGCGAGGACGGGCAGGTGGCGCGGTCGCATGGAATCCCGTGGCGCCTCAGTCGGCGCGGATGAGGAGCTCGACGGCGTCGGCGACGCCGTCCTCGATGGTGAAGGTCGCCTGGGGGACGAGCACGCGGCGCCCGGGGGCGGGGACCACGAGGTCCGGCCCGTCGCCCCCGGGCGCGAGGGCCGCGAGGGACGCCGCGTCCACCAGCCGGCCGAGGAGCGACTCGGGGGACGCCTCGCCGTCCGCCGCGAGGCGGAGCGCCAGGTAGCCGACGACGTGCGGATCGTCGGGCGCCGTCGCGGCGAGGCGGGCGCGCTTCTCCGCCTCGGCGACCGCGGCGACCGGGGCGGTGGCCGCGATCGGGCCCAGCAGCCGGTCGGTCCAGTACTCGGCGAGGCCCTCGGCGAGGAACGGGTCGGGCGCCGGGAGTTCGAGTGTCGTGCCGCGGGCCCCGGCCGCGTCCGCGAGCCGCTCCCGGGCGACGAGCAGGTGGATCCACTCGTGCAGCACGGCGCCGACCGCGAGGAGCGGCACGTAGCCCGGGTCCACGAGCATCGCGTCGCGCGGCTCGAGGAAGCCGTTGAGCCGCGCGCGCGACTCGCGCGGGACGGAGGAGAGGCGCAACCGCTCGCCACCGCGCTGGACCTCGGTCGCCGCCGGGGGCGCATCGTCCAGCGTGTGCACCGCCGCCACGAGCGCCGCCGGGCCGTGGCGCGCGAGCCAGGCACCGGCGCTCCAGTTGTCCGCCGTGACGAGGCGCGGCACGAGCTCCGCGGGCACGCCGTAGCGCGGCACCGCCTGCGGGTCGCCGAACCGGCGGGTCCCGATCGGCGGGCGCGGGAGCGGCGCCGCCCCCGGGCGCGCGGCGCGCCAGCGCGCGCGCAGGAGGTCGGCGGGCGAGCGCGGCCCCTCGGCGGTGCGCACCCACGGCGCGTCCTCG
>JBAIWX010000225.1:0-3197 GCA_037916975.1 Gemmatimonadales bacterium | reverse complement strand
TGCGCTCGTGCGGGAGGTCGAAGGCGTTCGGGCCGAAGGCGGCCCACGCGCCCGCCGCCACCACCATCCCGGCCGCGAGCCCGGCATCCGGCACGAGCGCTCCCGCCACGGGGGTGAACATCGTCCGGAGCAGCGACCACGCCATCCCGAAGTCGTGTGCCCGGAAGAAGACCCACCCCACCACCGCCGCGAGCCACATCGCCGGCTGACGCACCCAGCGCGGCAGTGGGTCCCACATTGGCGCCACCTTGCGGTAGAGCGCGAGGAGCAGCCCGTGGTAGGCGCCCCAGACGACGAACGTCCACGCCGCGCCGTGCCAGAGCCCGCCGATGAGCATCGTGAGCATCAGGTTCCGGAACACCTGCCATTCCGTCCCGCGGTTCCCGCCGAAGGGGATGTACAGGTAGTCCCGCATGCACGTGGAGAGCGAGATGTGCCAGCGGCGCCAGAAGTCCGACGGATCGAGCGCCTTGTAGGGCGAGTTGAAGTTCTGCGGGATGCGGAGGCCGAACATGTACCCCAGTCCCACCGCCATCGTGCTGTAGCCCGAGAAGTCGAAGTAGAGCTGCAGGCTGTAGCCCAGCATCGCGAGCCATGCACCCGCCGTCCCGAGCGCCTGGTACGAGGCGAGGGCCGGATCCACGAACGCTGCCAGCGTGTCGGCCACCAGCACCTTCTCCACCATGCCGACGGCGAAGAACGAGATCCCGCGGTAGAGCCAGCGGCTCTGCCGGGCCTCCCCCAGCGCCTCGAGGTCCTCCTCGATCTGGCGGAAGCGCACGATCGGCCCCGCGACCAGCTGAGAGAAGAGCGAGACGTACGCGCTGAACTCGAAGAAGTTCCGCGTCGGCTTCACCACCCCGCGGTAGCTGTCCACGATGTAGCTGATCGTGTGGAAGGTATAGAAGGAGATGCCGACCGGCAGGATGACGTTCAAGTGCGGGACGTGGACGTCCGCGCCGAACCAGCGCACCACCGCGTGCGCCGAGTCGAGCGCGAAGTTGGCGTACTTGAAGAAGCCGAGGAGGAGCAGGTCCACCGTGATCGGGACCACCAGGCAGAGCTTCCGGCGGTGCGGGTCGGACCAGCGCAGGAAGCCGAGCCCGGCGGTGTAGCTCACCGCGGTGGAGAAGGCCATCAGGAGGCAGAACCGCGCGTCCCAGTAGCCGTAGAAAACGTAGCCGGTCAGCGTGAGCCAGACGTACCGGGCCCGGGCGCTCCTGAGCAGCCAGAAGACGACGTACGTGACCGGGAGGAAGAGGACGAGGAAGACGAAGCTGTTGAACAGCATCCGGCGGCCGGTGGGGTCGCGTCCGGGGGAGGGCGGGGCGAGGGCGGCCGCGTGGCGCGGCCGCCCCGTCCCGGGCCTGCTAGAAGATCGTGTAGATGAACGGCGCCAGCACCGACCCCTGCGCGAACACGAGCAGGGCGCCGACCACCACCATCACGAGCACGAGCGGCAGGAGCCAGAACTTCTTCCGGACCTTCATGAAGGCCCACAGCTCGCTCATGAGACCCGCCTTCGCCATATCGCCTCCGACCCTCAGAATTGACGTTCCATCTGCTTCGGCTCCGGCAGGGCCGGGCCGCGCTCGGTCCAGTAGGTGCCGCCCGTCGCCTGGTGCACGAGCGCTCGGCGGCCGATCAGGCGCATCACGAAGCCGATCGGCGTCATGATGACGAAATAGATCACCCCCATGAAGATCGGGGTCGTGACCTTGGAGAGGGCGTGGGCGAGGCCCATCCACGCCCGGTAGACGGGCCCGAGCAGCGTGGGCACCGCGAGGCCCGCCACCGCGAGCACCCCGCCGAGGCCGCCGAACCACGGGGTGAGGCCGTGCTTGCCGCGCCACCAGGTGACCGCGGCGAGGGCGAGGAAGGCCCCGCCCACGGTGAGCCCGAACTTCCGCCCCTCGGCGGGGCTCAGTCGAGCTGGAATTCCTGTCGCCAATCTCCGCCTTCCTTCCACTCGGGTTGCGTGGTCTTGTCCAGCAGGTAGGTGCCGAGGACGAGGTAGTCGATGTGCGTGCGCATGAAGCAGCGGTACGCGTCCGCCGGCGTGCAGACGATCGGCTCGCCGCGCACGTTGAACGAGGTGTTGACGAGCACCGCGCAGCCGGTCTGGCGCTCGAACTCCTTGATCAGGTCGTAATAGTTCGCGTTGGTCGCCCGCTCGACGGTCTGCACGCGCGCCGAGTAGTCGATGTGCGTGATCGCCGGGATGTCCGAGCGGAGCACGTTGAGCTGCTCGATGCCCCAGAGCTTCCGCTGCGCGTCGGTCATCGGGATCTGCCGTTCCTTCTTGACCGGTGCGACCAGCAGCATGTAGGGGCTGTCGCAGTCCATCTCGAAGTACTCGTGCACCCGCTCCCGCAGCACGCTCGGCGCGAAGGGCCGGAACCCCTCGCGGAACTTGATCTTGATATTCATGTCGGCCTGCATCTTCGGGTTCCGCGGGTCGCCGAGGATGCTGCGCGAGCCGAGGGCGCGGGGCCCGAACTCCATGCGGCCGTCGAACCAGCCGACGATCTTGCCCTCCGCGAGGATCGAGGCGACCTGCGTCGTGAGGGCGGGCCGGTCGAGCTTCGTGTACGAGGCGCCCACCGACTTGAGGAACGCCTCGACCTGCTGGTCGGAGAACGACGGGCCGAGGTAGGCGCCCTTCATCGTGTCGCGGCCCGGGGTCACCTTCCGCGGCTGCTGCCGGTAGCGGTGCCAGATGAGCTGCGCCACGCCCAGCGCCCCGCCCGCGTCGCCGGCGGCGGGCTGGATCCAGAGCCGCTTGAAGGGGCCCTCGCGCAGGATGCGGCCGTTGCCCACGCAGTTGAGCGCGACGCCGCCGGCGAGGCAGAGGTTCTCCTGGCCGGTGCGCTTGTGGAGGTCGCGCGCCATGCGGAGCATGATCTCCTCGCACACCACCTGGACCGAGCGCGCGAGGTCCATCTCCTTCTGGGTCAGGTTCGTCTCCGGCTCCCGCGGCGGACCGCCGAACAGGTCGTGGAAGGCCTCGCTCGTCATAGTGAGGCCGGAGAGGTAGTTGAAGTACTTCTGGTCGAGCCGGAACGACCCATCCTCGCGGAGGTCGATCAGGTGCTTGTAGATCAGGTCCACGTACTTCGGCTCGCCGTACGGCGCGAGCCCCATCACCTTGTACTCGCCGGAGTTGACCTTGAACCCGGTGTAGTAGGTGAAGGCGG
>JBAIWX010000224.1:0-16659 GCA_037916975.1 Gemmatimonadales bacterium | reverse complement strand
GCGGCGCTCGTGGCGCTCCTCGCGCACGGCGCCCCCGTCGCGCTCGACGCCCGCGCCGACCTCGCGGCGGCCGCGGAGGCGGTGCGCGAGGGGCTCGACGCGGACCACCTCCGCGACCTCGCCGCGGCCAGCCCCGACGTCGCGCGCCGCCGCGGCGCGGCGCTCTGCCTCGCGCTCCTCGGGGACGCCGCCGCCCGCGGCGTCGCCGAGCGGGACCCGGACGCCGACGTCCGGGCCGAGGTCGCGGCGCTCCTCGCGCGGGTGGGGGCGCGCGGATGACCGACGCCCTCCTGTTCGCCTCGCTCCTCGTCCAGGCGCTCTTCCTCGTCTACTTCGTCACGTACAACACCTACACGCTCGGCCTCGTCCTCCTCTCGGCCGCGGTGGTGCGGCGGCGGGTCGCGAGCCACTTCACGGACGACCTCGACCTCCTCGACGAGAGCTTCTTCACGAAGCCGCTCACCGTCATCGTGCCGGCGTACAACGAGGAGGTGACGATCGTGGACTCCGTCACCAACCTCCTCCACCTCGACTACCCGCGCTTCGAGGTGGTGGTGGTGAACGACGGCTCCACCGACCGCACGATGGCGCGGCTCCTCCAGGCCTTCCGCCTCCGGCGGCACGACCTCCCCTACCGCGAGGCGATCGGCACCGCGCGCGTGCGGGCGCTCTACGAGGGGACGATCCCGCTCCCCGCGGGGGTGATGCACCTCTACGTGATCGACAAGGAGAATGGCGGGAAGGCCGACGCGCTCAACGCGGGCATCAACGCCTCGACGGCGCCCTACGTCGTCTCGCTCGACGCCGACTCGATCCTCGACCAGCGCGCCCTCAAGGAGATGATGCGCCTCATCCAGGAGGACCCGCGCATCGTCGCCGTCGGCGGGCAGGTCGCGATCGCGAACGGCTGCACCGTGCGGCAGGGCCGCGTCGTGAGCGTGGGCCTCCCGCGCCACCCGCTCGCCCGCTTCCAGATGGTGGAGTACCTCCGCTCCTTCACCACCGGCCGCACCGCCCTCGACCGCCTGGGCTGCGTCCTCATCCTCTCGGGCGTCTTCGCCGTCTTCGAGAAGGAGGTGCTGATCCGCGCCGGGGGCTACCTGACCCCCTTCGTGGAGCACCGCGTCGTGCTCGAGTACGTGGGCCAGCGCGCGGGGACCGTCTGCGAGGACATGGAGGTCGTCGTCCGGCTCCACCGCTACCTGCGCGACAAGGGGCTCGACCGGCGGATCGCCTTCCTCCCGCACCCCGTGGCGTGGACGGAGTGCCCCGAGTCGCTCCTGTCGCTCCGCAAGCAGCGGGGCCGCTGGCACCGCGGCCTCCGCGAGTCGCTCCTCTACCACCGGCGGATGCTCTTCCAGCCCCGCTACGGGCGCATCGGCTGGTTCGCGCTCCCGACCTTCTGGTTCTTCGAGTACTGGGGCCCGGTCATCGAGGCGATGGGCTACCTTTTCCTCGTGGCGGCGCTCGTCCTGGGCCCCGTCCTGGGGACGTCGATCGTCAACGGGCCCTTCGTGGCGGCGTTCAGCTTCGCCGCGCTGGGCTACGGGATCCTCGTGAACGTCGCCGCGGTGCTCGTGGGCGCGTGGCGCTTCCAGTTCGGCCTCGCCGACCGGCTCCAGCGCGGGCTCCTTCCCTTCAACCGGAAGCGCGACGTGGCCCGGCTCCTCCTCTTCGCGGTGCTCGAGAACTTCGGCTACCGGCAGCTCACCCTCTACTGGCGGCTGCGCGGGCTCTGGGACGCGTGGCGCGGCAAGACCGGGTGGGAGAAGTTCGCGCGCCTGGGCTTCGGCGGCGGGGAGGCCGCCAGCCATGGCTGAGCGCCCCGCGCTGCGCGTGGTGGTCGTGGACGACGACCCGGCGCTCGTGCGCCTCGCCACCGCCGTGCTCCGCGCCGCGGGCTTCAGCGAGGTGCGCGAGGCGGGCAACGTGCGGGACGGGCTCGCGGCCGCCGACGACGCCGACGTGGTCCTCCTCGACAACCAGCTCCCCGACGCCCTCGGCGTGGACGCCGTCGCCCGCTTCCGCGCGCTCCCCGCGCGCCCGGCGGTGATCGTCATGACCGCGCACGGCACCGAGGCGATCGCGGCGCAGGCCCTCCGCGCCGGCGCCGACGACTACCTGCCGAAGGACGAGGCGCTCGTCGAGCTGCTCCCCGGCGTGCTCGAGCGGGTGCGCCGCTCGCGCGCCCTCGACGCGCAGCTCGCCCAGGCGGAGCGCGAGCTCGTGCGGGCCGAGCGCCTCGCGGCGATCGGCGAGATGACGATCACGCTCCACCACGAGATCAACAACCCGCTCATGTCGGCGATGACGGAGGTGGAGCTCCTGCTCGAGGAGCCGGAACTCCCCGCCGGCGCCGCGGAGTCCCTCCGGAGCGTGCGCGACGCGCTCCGGCGCATCGCCGAGATCGTGCGCCGCGTCGCCAACCTGCGCGACGCCTCCGCCACCGCCTACGCGGCGGGGATGCGGATGATCGACCTCGCGGCGGCGCAGGCCTCGGGGGGCGTGGCGCACGGCGTCGCCCTCCTCTGGCTCCCCGACGACGCCCTCGCGCGCGTGGTGACGCTCCTCCTCGGCCGCGCCGGCTTCCAGGCGCGCACCTGCGCCACCCGTTCGGAGCTCGAGGCGGCGCTCCCCGCCGCGGGCCCGTCGCTCGTGGTGGTGCTCGGGAACGCGAGCGGCACGGGCAGCGACGCGCTTGGCGGCTTCGTCCCGCCGGCGGACCGGACCTGGCGGCTCGTGGCGCTCGTGGACGGGGACGGGGGGCCGGCGCTCGCGGCGGGGGCGGACCGCGTGGTCCAGCTCCCCTTCGATCCCGAGCGCTTCGCGGAGGACGCGGCGGGCTAGCGCGGGGTCAGGCGGGGGCGGGCGCCGCGTCGGGGCCGGCCGCCTTCGCGGACTGGTAGGCCATCGCGCGGAGCCGCGCGATCCGCACCCGGATCGGCGGGTGGGAGGCGAACGCGTCGGCGAGGCGCCCCTCGCGCTCGTTCACCGCGCGCGCCGCCGGGTCCACGATGCAGAGGTGCGCGGCCCCCTTCGTGATGGTGCGCGTCGGCGCCCCCGCCGCCTCGAGCTTCTGGAGGGCGGACGCGAGGGCGAGCGGGTTCCGGGTGTACTGCGCGCCCGTCGCGTCGGCGAGGAACTCGCGCTTCCGGCTCACCGAGAGCGAGAGGAGCCGGAGGAGGACCGGCGCGACGAGGAGGGTCACCACCCAGAGGACGAGGACCACGATCGCGAGCGGGTTCCCCCCCTTCCGGTCGCCCCGCCCCCCGCTCCCGCCCGACGGGAGCCGCCCGTAGCGCAGCATCCGCCCGAGCCCGTCCGACATCAGCGCCACCGCGCCCACGATCGCCGCCAGCAGCGTCATGAGGCGCACGTCGAGGTTGGCCACGTGCGCCATCTCGTGCGCCACCACGCCCTGCAGTTCCTCGCGCGAGAGCGCCGCGAGGAGCCCCTCGGTCACCGCGAGGTTGGCGTGCTGCGGGTCCCGGCCGGTGGCGAAGGCGTTCGGGTCGGCGTCGGGGACGATCCAGATGCGCGGCCGCGGGAGCCCCGAGGCGACGGCCATCTCCTCGACCACGTTGACGAGCTGCCGCTGCTCGAGCGTGGCCGGCTCCACCAGCTCCCGCGCGCCGGTGGCCCAGAGCACCCGCTCGGCGCCCTTCTGCCACGCGTACCAGCAGATCCCCGCCGCCACCGCCGAGGCGCCGAGCCCGATGAACGGGACGACGTGGTGGTAGGCCTGCGGCGGGGCGTCGCGCGTCAGGAGGTGGAAGCCGAGGTCGCCGCCGAAGCCCGCCCAGGCCGCGAAGAGGACGAACCCCGCCACGAGCCAGCGCGAGCGGCGCCGGTTCGCCTCCTGCTGCGCGAAGAGGTTGGCGGGCGCCCCGTCCACGCGGTCAGGCCGGCGGGCGATTCAGCGAGAGGTCCACCACCGGCGTCGCGCGCTCGCGGTCGTCCGTGATCTCCCAGAGCTCCGCCGGCGAGGCCTTCGCGAGCCCGGCGACGAGGTTGGTGGGGAACTGCGCCTGGCGGGTGTTGTACTGCGTCGCGGTGTCGTTGTAGAGCTGCCGCGCGAAGCCGATCTTGTTCTCCGTGCTCGTGAGCTCCTCCTGGAGCTGCAGCACGTTCTGGTTGCTCTTGAGCTCGGGATAGTTCTCCGAGAGCGCGAAGAGCCGCCCGAGCGCCTGCGTGAGCTCCCCCTCCGCCTTCGCCGTCGCCGCTACGCCGCTGGCGCTCACCGCCTTGTTGCGCGCGGCGATCACCGCCTCGAGCGTCGAGCGCTCGAAGTCCATCGCCCCCTTCACGGTGTTGACGAGGTTCGGGATCAGGTCGTGCCGCCGCTTGAGCTGCACGTCGATCTGCTTCCACGCGTTCGCGACCTGGTTCTTGAGCGCGATGAGGCCGTTGTACGCCGAGATCACCCACAGCGCGACCACGACCAGGACGACGAGCAGGATGAGGCCCATGACGGCTCCGGGGGTTGGGCGGGGACGGCGGGGCCGGACCCGGCCCCGGGGGGTCAGTCGTCGGCGGGGAGCACCTCGGCGAGGAGCGCCCGCAGCCGCTCGGCGAGCGCCGCCTCCCCGCCCGCGAGGCGGAGGAGCGGGTGGTGCTCGTCCACGAGCACCTCGAACCCGGGCGCGACCGGCAGCCGCCGCACCGTCGCGGCGCGCCCCGCGCCGGGCGGCGCGAGCCACTGCTGGAGCGCGCGCCCGACCTTGCCGCGGGGCGTGCCGTGGGGGCGGAAGAGCGGGATCGCCGCCGGCCCCGGGAGCGCGGGACCGAGCGCCGCGGCGACCCGGCGCTCGATGAGGTCGCCGGTGAGGCCGGCGAACTCCGCGGTGAGCGTGTCGAGCGTCGCCCCCTCCATCTGTCGCAGCTTGATCGCGAGCACCTGGAGCAGGTGGCGGTACGAGTACACCGCGGCGGTTCCCCGCCCCTCGGGCGGGCTCACGAGCCCGCGCGCCACGTAGAAGCGGATCGTCCGCTCCGTGGGCCGCGCGCGCGCCGCGGCGTTGAGCGGCACCACGTCGGAGGCCTCGAGGATCGCCCCCGCCACCGCCGCGAGGTCGCGCAGGCTCCAGGGCGCGAGCGCCCGGTACTCGCGCAGCGTGGCGAGCGGGTCGGCCGCCGGCGCCGAGGGCAGCGTGCCGGCGGTCAATGCCCGTTCCCCCGCCGCTCCTGCGGCCGCGGCACGAGCACCTCCGCGAGGGTGATGGCGAGCTGGTCGATCGGGAAGGGCTTCGCGAGGAACGGCGCCGCGCGGAGCTCGTCGGGCCAGCCGTCGAGGTCGAGGTCGATGTGGCCGCTCATGAGCACGAGGCGCCCGCGGAGGGCGGGGTACTGCCGCAGGATCGCGAGCGCGAGCGCGTCGCCGCGCGCCCCGGGGAGGCGCACGTCGAGGAGCACCGCGTCCACCCGCCCGCCGGCGAGCACGGCGAACGCCCCCGAGACCTCGGTGGCCGGGCGCGCCAGGTAGCCCAGGTGGACGAGCGCGCGCTCGAGCGTGCGGCAGACGAGCGGGTCGTCGTCGACGACGAGGATGACGGGACGGTCGGTCACGAGGCCCGGCGCTCCAGGCGCGGGAAGTAGCGGGCCTCGATGCGCGCGAGCGCCTCGGCCCAGGTCAGCCCCACGCGGAGTTCGCCCGCGGAGAGCCCGAAGACGTCGCGGGTCCACAGCTGCAGCGTGCGCGTCCCGCCGAACCCCAGGCGCCGCGCCACGTCCGCCACCGTGTACCCCGGGTCCTGCAGCAGCCGGTAGGCGTGCAGGAGCCGCGCGATCCCCACCACCACGCGGGGCGACGGCAGCGCCGCGCGCGCGAACCACCGCTCGCACGTCCGCCGCGCCATCCCCGCGCGCGAGGCCAGCGCCCCCACGCTCACCGGCGCGAGCGGGAGCCGCAGCGACTCCGCGAGCGCGCCCGCGAGCGCCGGCGGGAGGCCGCCGAGCCAGCCGCGCAGCACCCCCAGCACCTCCTGCTGCACCGTGCCCTGCGTCAGCTCGCTCTCGAGCACGGCGCCGATGGCGGCCGGCGCGTCGTCGAAGCGCTGCAGCAGCACGCGGCGGATCCCGAGGCGGCCCAGCGCGAGGAGCGACCCCGCGACGTCCGGCCGGAGCTCGGTGTACACCACCACCGGGAGCGACGGGAAGAGCGCCCGCAGCCGCTCGATCTCGTGGAGCCGCGGCTCGCCGCCCACCAGCGGGTCCACCACGAGGAGCTCGATCGGCGCGTGCCGGATGCACGTCACCGCCTCGCTCCACGACACCACCCCGTGGAGGGTCAGCCCCGCGCGTCCCTCCAGCGCGGCCCGGAGCCGGAGGAGCCGGGGCCATGCCACGACCGCCAGGACCTCCGACTGTCGCACCGGAGCCCCTTCGTGACGCACGGGATGCCTATTGCGCCCGCGGCGCACGGGCCAGCTTGCACGTGACGCTGCCCGCGCACCCCCGGCGCGCGCCGCGCGTTCACTGACAAGGAGGTCCTCCATGCGCCGCTCCCGTCTCCTGCTGCTCGCCGCCCTCGTGCTCTCGGGCGCCGCCCTCTCCGCCTGCGCCGACGCCGCCACCGCGCCGACCGCCGCGCAGAGCAGCGCGACGCCCGCCTTCGGCACCTGCACCGAGAGCCAGGGATCGAATACCCGCTGCTGACCCGGCCGGGGCCGGCCCGCGCTCAGCTCGCCTGCAGCGCGACGAGCCCCTCGCTGACCTCCGCCAGCACCGAGGCGTACGCGCCGGCCGCGGCCGGGCGCGGCGCCTCGGGCGCGGCGGACGCCGCCAGCGCCGCCTCCACCCGGAACACCCACTGGTGCAGGGCGTGCGCCTGCGCCACCTCGAGCGCGGTCTCGAGGTGGCGGCGGGCGCGGTCGGGGTGGCCGAAGCGGACGTAGCCGAGCGCCGACTTGTAGTGCCAATCCACGAGCATCCGCGGCGCCATGCGCTCGGCGTGCTCGCCCAGGAGCGTCCGGTGGCGCTGGAAGCCGAGCCGGTCGCCCTCCTGCGCCGAGACGTCCATCAGCTCGATCAGCGCGTTGAGCTGGATCTGCACGCTCGACGGCGACTGCGCCACCACCTCGAGCGCCGAGCGCGCGAGGCGCAGCTCGCCCAGTTGCGCGAGCACGCCGCCCAGGTCGCCCAGGACCCGCATGCGCTGCAGCGGGTCCTGCGCGCTCCGGAAGGCGAGGTACTGCGCGCGCAGCGCCTCGGGACCCCGCCCCATGAAGTCGAGCGTGGCGCCGAGGTCGAGATAGGCGTCCGAGACGAGCTCGTCGAGTCCCGCCGCCTGCGCCTCCGCGAGCACCCGCTCCACGCCGGCGAGCGCCGCCGGCAGGTTCCCCTGGCCGCGGTGCACGATGGACTGGCCCAGGCGCGCGCGCAGCGTCGTGGCCCGGTCCTCGAGCCAGCCCGCGACCTCCTCCGCCTCCCGGTACGAGGCCATCGCCCGCTCCCAGCGCGCGAGCAGCCGCTGCAGCCGGGCGGCGCTCAGCGCGAAGGTGACGAAGTCGCGCAGGGGGATCCCCGCGCCGAACGAGTGCGCCGCGAGCCCCAGCACGTCGAGCGCCTCCTCGAACCGGCCCTCGTGCTCGAGGAAGTAGGCGTACGCCATGAGGCTGAGCCGCAGCACCGCCTCGCGGTCGGGACCGTCGGCCGAGGCGTCGGCGATGCCGACGAGGTGCGCCACCTCCGGCAGCTCGGCGGGGAGCTCGTCCAGCTGGCGCCGCGTGCTCCCGAGCTGCCAGCGGAATCCCTCGAGCTGCTCCTCGGCACGCGGCCGCTCGAGCGCCCGCGTGGCCAGACGGGCCACGAGGTACGCGGCGAGCGCGAGCTGGGCCTCGACGTCGCGCCCCTGCTCCCGCTCCCGGCGCGCCCGCTCGAGGAACGGCTGGTGATTCGCCGGGTCGGTGGGATCGCCGGGGGGGCCGAAGAGTCGGCGCGGCGGCAGCGTCGAGGGATTGGTCATCCGGTCGAGGGGCATGGAGGCTTCCTGAGTATGCCCCCCGCCGGGCCCCCCGGCAAGTGCCAGTGGTGCGACACTAGCGCCGTGCACCATTTCGCTACAGTCGGCGCCCAGGCGGTCCGGCCCCGCCGCCTGCCCGGCGCTACCCTCGCCCCATGCGCCGAGGCACCACCCTCCCCGAGCTCCTCGTGGTCGTCGCCCTGCTGGGCGTGCTGGCCCTCGTCGCGGTCCCGCGCCTCGCCCTCGCGCTCGACCGGGCCGCGGTCCGCCGCGCGGCCGACCGCGTGGAGTTCGTCCACCGCGCCGCCCGCCTTCGCGCCCAGCTGACGGGCCGCCCCGTCGAACTCGTCCTCGCCGCCGACTCGCTCGTCCTCCGCGACGCGTCGGCGCCCGGCGGCCCCGTGCTCCTCCGCTGGCCCGGGCCCGCCGCGGAGGGCGTCGTCCTCGAGCCCGCCGGCCGGGCCGTCGCCTTCGGCCCGAACGGACTCGCGGCCGGCGCCGCGAACGCGAGCTACCGCCTCCGCCGCGGCAGGGCGGAGGCGGTCGTCGCCGTCTCCCGGCTCGGGCGCGCGCGGCGCCTCACGAGCGCGGGATGACGATGCCGTACCGGCGGACTTTCTGGAGGAGGGTGGAGCGGGAGATGCCGAGGAGGATCGCCGCGCGGCGCTTGTTGCCGCCGGTGTGCCGCAGCACGTGCGTGATGTGCCGGCGCTCCGCGTCCTCGAGCGCGTCGGGCGCGGCCGGCGCGGCGGGCACGAGCGCCTGGCGGAGGGCCGAGCCGTCGAGGTCGGGGAGCCGGAGGTCCACGACGGCGAGCGCGATCCCCGGCTCGCTCAGCGCGCTCGCCGCCTGCGCGCCGTCCTCGGCCAGCGCCACGCGCATCCCGGCGGCGCGCAGCGCGTTCGCCACCGCCTCGCGCCGGCCCTGGTCGGCCGACACCACGAGCACGTCGAGGTCACTCATGCCGGGAACCTATGCCATCCGGGCGCGAGGGGCCATCGCTCAGCGCTCCGCGAGCGCCGTCACCGGCCGCGCGGGGCGGGCCGGCGTCGCCGTCCGTCCCGCGGCGACCAGCTCGGCGTACATCGGCTCCAGCTCGTCGAGCTCCCGTTCCCAGTCGCGGCCCACCGCGAAGGCACGCGCCGCCTGCGCCATCGCGAGGCGCTGTCCGGGCTGGCGCGCGAGCTCGACGATCGCCGCCGCGAAGCGCGCCGCGTCGCCTGCCGGGGCCATCACGCCGTTGAGCCCCGCGCGCAGGTTCTCGAGCACCCCGCCCTGGTCCGCGGTCACGCACGGGAGCCCGGAGGCCATCGCCTCGAGCACCACGAGCCCGCACGTCTCCGTCGGCGAGGGAAACACGAACAGGTCGGCGTCGGCGTACAGGTCGGCGAGCGCCTGGCGCGCGAGGAACCCGCGGTGCTCCGCGAACGGCAACGCCGCGCGCACCTCCGCGCCCTTCGGGCCGTCCCCCGCCACCACGAAGCGCGCCGCGTCCCCCAGCTCGGCGTGCGCCGCGCGGAGTGCCGCCACGAGCGTGTCGGTGTCCTTCTCCACCGCCAGCCGGCTCACGTGCAGCACGAGCAGCCGCCCTGCTGCCCCGAGGGCCGTGCGCCGCCCCTCGGACCGGCGCGCCGGCGTGAACATCACGGTGTCCACCCCGCGCCCCCACACCGTCGCCTGCGGCAGCCCGAGCGCCACGAGCTCGGCGCGCGTCTCCGCGCTCGGCGTCTGCACCATCCCCGCCGGCCCGTGGAAGCGCCGGAGGTACCGCCGCGCCGGCCCCACCGCCCACGCGCCGGCATAGCGTGCGGCGTAGCGCGGGAAGTCGGTGTGGAAGCTGGTCACGAGCGGGAGGCCGCGGCGGAGCGCGTGACGCCGCCCCGTCCAGCCGAGCGGGCCCTCCGTCACCACGTGCACGAGGTCGGGGGCGAAGTCGTCGAGCGCGTGGCCCACCACCCCCAGCCCGGGCCAGGAGAGCCGCACCTGCGGGTAGCCCGGGAACGGGATCGAGGGACGGCGGAGGGCGTCGTCCCCCACGGGCGTCCCCTCGGGATAGCGCGGGGCGATCACCCGCACCGCGTGGCCCCGCGCCTCGAGGCCGCGGCGCATGGTGGCCAGCACGGTGGTGACGCCGTTGATCTCGGGGAGGTAGGTGTCGGTGACGAGGGCCAGGCGCATGGGGCGGAAGGGTCGCGGGGACCTTTCACCATCGGGACACGGACGCGTCACGCCCGTGCAACGGACGCCGCCACGCCGTCGCGCCCGGCCGCTATGTTACCCTCGGCCTCCGCGCGCGGCCCGCGCCGCGCGCCGACCCCCGCCCTGCCCGGAGTCCGGCATGCCGCACCTCCCCGACCTCGCCCGCCTCGCCGTGGGCGACCGCATCCAGCACCCGCTCCTCGTGAAGGAGGTCAACGTCCGCGAGGCGGCGAACGGCCCCTTCACCACGCTCGTGCTCGGGAACGCCCTCGGCGAGCTGCCGACGGCCCCCTTCTGGTCGGAGCAGCAGCACCAGGTCGCCGGCATCGCCCGGGGCGACGTGGTGCAGGTCATCGCGGAGGTGGGGACCTACAACGACCGCCGCCAGCTCAAGGTGACCTCGATCCGCGTGCTGCCGAAGGGGAGCGTGGACTGGGGCGACCTCCTCCCGTCGGTCGGCGACGTCGCCCCCTACTGGCGGCTCCTCGACCAGTGGCGCGGCGAGGTGCGTGGCCCGCGGCTCCGCGCGGTGCTCGACCTCTTCTACGCCGACGACGGGTTCCGCGCGCGCTACGAACGGTGTCCCGCCGCGCCGCAGGGCCATCACGCGGAGATCGGCGGCCTGCTCAAGCACACGTGGGAAGTCGCCTTCCTCGGCCGGGCGATCGCCAAGGTCTGCAAGGCCGACCCCGACCTCGTCCTCGCTGGGGCGCTGCTCCACGACATCGGGAAGCTCGAGGCGTACCGCTGGGAGGGGGGCTTCGAGACGACCGAGGAGGGACACCTGGTGGGCCACGTGGCGCTCGGCATGCTCATGCTGGAGCGCCGCCTCGCCGCCGCCGAGCCGATGCCCTGCACGCCCGGCGAGCGGCTGCTCCTGCAGCACCTCGTCGCCTCGCATCACGGGAAGCTCGAGTATGGCGCCACCGCGCCGCCGATGACGCTCGAGGCGGAGGTGCTCCACTTCGCCGACAACGCGAGCGCCAAGACGGCGAGCATGGCCGAGGTGCTGGCCGCCCCCGACACCTTCGCCGGCGACGCGCTGGTGAGCGCGCGGCGCCTCTGGATGGTGGACAACCGCCGGGTCTTCCGCGGGGCGAGCGACTGGGGGCGGGTGGGAGACGACTGAGGCACGCGCCCCGCGCGCCCGCCGGCGGCACGCCGCGCGGGGGCACCCAGCCGGGTGTGCCGCCCCGGGGGGAAAACGGAAACGGCCGCCGAGCCCGGAGCCCGTACGGCCGTTCCCCCCGCCGATTACCCGAAGTCGGGGCGTTGCCGCCGCCGTTCTTCTCCCCGCCGCCACCGGATGGCTGGTGCGCCGCTCGGTAGGGCGGACGGGGGCTTCGGCTTCCATCCCCAGGCCGGATGCGCAGTCCCACCTGGTTCGTCGGCGCGAGCGCTGCGAGTCGGATCGGGTCGCGGACCGACCCTTCGCACTGCACCCCGAGGCGCCACGTCGGGGTGGATGGAGCGCGCGACTGGCTCCACCTGTACGGGCCGGCGTGATCACCGGGATCAGCGGCCGCCGCAACCCTTGCACGGTTTGGCGACCTCCCCCGACGTACCGCCCGCACCCGCCGTTGCCCCGCTGCCGGAACGAAGTTCCGCTGCGCTGACGCCGGCGCGTGGATCTCAAGCTACGCTCCGGCGAAAATCCCGCAAGTGCCTGATTTTATTCGGCTTACGACACTTCGATGTGCGGACGCTGTGGACGGCTAACGTGCGGGGCGCGTGGTGACTGCGGCGTCCGTCCACAGGGTGTGGAGAGTGTGGACGGGCGCCGCGCAGGTCCTCAACGTGAGCGGGCGGGCGCCGCCGGGCGCGGCGTGTAGTCGATCTGCAGGGCAGCGGCGAGGCGCAGCGCGGCCCGCTCGTAGCTCCGCAGCGCGCGGTCCACCGGGCGCGAGCGGGACCAGCCGTATCCCCGCACCTCCTCACCCTTGCCCGACACGCCCATCGCCGCGAAGGTGCGGTCGCACTCCGAGAGGACGGGCCCGAGGCGGTCGAGCGAGGCCAGCACGCTGTCCCGCCAGGCACGCGCCTGCGCCGCCGGCACGGCAGCCGCCGCGAGGTGCGCCCGCACGCCGGGCACGGTGCGCCCGGTGGCCGCGCAGGCGGCGGCGAGCTGCCGCGCGCGCGACTCGAGGACCGCCGCGGAGGTGTTCCGGAGCTCGATCGGCAGCCGCGCGATGGCGGCGTCCACCCGGGACGCCGAGTCGCGCACGGTCAGGAGGTCGCGGCGGATCGTGTCGCGGACGGGATCGGCCGCCGCCGTGCGCGGCTGGAGGACCTGCTGCGCGGCGAGGGGCGCCGCGCCCGCGAGCGCGAGCGCGGTGAGGAGCGAAGCGGTGCGGATCACGACTCGAGACCTACTTCGATGTAGCGCCAGCCGGGTTCGCCGTCGGCGGAGGTGAAGAGGCAGCCGGCGGCGCTCGCGGCGAACCAGCCGGCGATCATGGGGCGCGGCGCGTCGAGCTCGGCGAAGACCGCCGGGAGCCAGCGCCGCAGGTGCCGCACCTCGGGGGCGCGGCGCGCGAGCAGCGCGAGGAGCGCGTTGCTCCCCGCCGTCGCCCGCAGGAAGTGCGCGATCGCGTTCGCGCGCTGGGTGAACTCCACCGCGCGCACGCCAGGCTCCTCGAAGAGCACCTGCCCGTCGTACGGATCGATCGGCGGGAAGTCGAGCCGCGGGCCGAAGTACACGTACTGCCGCCCGCGCTCGGTCCGGCGCTCCACGACCGCGATCGCCGTCTCGCTCGTGAGCCGCGCGGTGAGGATCGCGTCGTCGTCGCCGAGGATGCCCACCGCCCCCGACCACTCGAGCGCCGCGAGCGCGGTCTCCATCGGGCAGCCGCTCGCGTCGTCGAGCGCGATGAGCCGGGGCGCCTCGCCCGCCCGCAGCATGAAGTGCGCGAGCCCCTCGGCGCGATCGCCGAAGGTGCGGACGGTGAGGGTCTGGGGCGTCGTCATGGCGCAAATATAGACGCCCGGCCCCCCGGCGCAGGGACCCGCACCGGGACGCCGGGCGCACCGCCCCCGCGGGCGCGCGGCACGGGCGCCGAGGGGCGCGCTACGGCGTCAGCTCGGGCTTCCCCTCCACCTTCACGATCCAGAGCCCGGTGTTCATGTCGGGCACGTACACGTACCCGTCGCGGTAGATCGCGCCCCAGGCGTTCGGCGCGTTCGGGATCGCCCCCTGCGCGTCCGCCGTCGTCACGTGGGCGATCTCCCGCCCCTGCCGGAGCAGGTCGCCGCGCAGCTCCCCCGAGACGTCGAGCACCCGGAGCCCGCCCTGGTAGTCGCCCATGTACAGGGTGTCGCCCGCGACCCAGACGTTGTGCGCCCCGCCGTCCTTCGGCTCGTACCAGGCCACGATCCGCGGGTGCGCGAGGTCGGAGACGTCCACCACGTGGAGCCGCCCGTACGCCCGGCCGAGCCCCACCGGGCCCAGGGCCCCCACCGGCTTCGCCGAGAAGACCTCGTCGCCCACGAAGACGTACTTCCCGTGCCGCCAGGCGGTGTGCGTGCCGCGGATGAACCCGGGGCCGCCGGTCAGCGCCACCTCGCGGTAGAGCGCCTCGAGGTCGTACTTGAGCTGCGCCACCAGCTGCGGGTTCTCGGGGCTCCCGCCCTTCACCCCGTTCCCCACGTCGAGGATGACGAGCCCGTCGTTCCAGTAGCTCAGGTAGGCGAGCCCGTCGCGCACGTCGATGTCATGCAGCATCCGCCCCGCCTCGGTGCGCGGCACCTCCCAGCGGGCGACCTGCTTCGGGTGGTAGGGGTCGCGGAGGTCGATGACGCGCATCGAGCCGGTGGCGTCGTCCGTGAGGTAGACGTACCCTCGGTAGACGTACGTGCTGTGCACGCCGCCCGTCACCGTCTCGGTGAACTCGGCGATCGGCTTCGGGTGCGCCGGGTCCTCGAACGAGAGGACCACGATCCCGTTCTTCCGCGTGGAGGCGCCCTCGCGGGTGCAGACGCCGAACCGGCCATCCTCCGTCGTCATGACGTCGTTGATGACGCGCGCGTCCACCACGACGCTGTCGGTGATCGCCGGCGCGCCCGGGTTCGACACGTCCACCGCATAGAGCTTCCCCGCGAGCGTCGCGAGGTAGCCGTGCTTCCCGTCCGGGTGGAGCCAGAACTCGGTCGCGACCTCCTTGAGCGGGAGCCGGCCCACGACCGTGGCGGGCCGCGTCGCGTCCCGCGCGCGCGCCTCGACCACCGCCTCCGCGCTCCGGCCCGCGAAGCGCGCCACGACCCGGTAGGTGCCCGGCTCCTCCGCGACGAAGGCGCCGTCCTGGTCCACGCGCGCGCTCCCGCCCGCGACCAGGAACTCCGCCCGCGCGTCGGCGAGGGCCTGGCCCGCGGCCGAGCGTGCCGTGAAGGCGAGGCGCACCACGTCGCCGGTGCGCACCTGCGCCGTCGCCGGCTCGAGCGCCACGCTCGCGACCGGGTTCGGCACCACCGTGACGGCGACGCGCTGCTCCGCGCGCCCGGCGCGCGCGACGAGCGTCGCGCGGCCCGGGCGGAGGGCGGTCACGCGCCCGTCGCGCGTCACGGCGAGCACCCCCGCCGGCTCCGCCGACCAGGTGACGGGGTCGTAGCGCCGGTCGTCGTTGGCGGCGAAGACCTGCGCCGCGAGCGCCATCGTCTGGCCCGCATAGAGGCGGGACGGCGCCGGCTCCACGGCGATCCGCGCCGCCGGCGGCGGCAGGATCGCGATGCGCGCGAACGCCGTCGCCGGCCGCGCCCCCGCGACGCTCGCCACCGCGGTCACGCGGAGCGACCCCGTGGCACCCGCCGTGACGAGCCCCTCCTCGTCCACGTGCCCCTCGAACATCCCGCCGCCCTGGAACCAGCGGACGGTGACGCCGGGGAGCGGCTTGCCCGCGGAGTCGTAGGCGACCGCGCGGAGGCGGAGGGTATCTCCGGGCTGGAGCGCCGCGTCGGCCGGCTCGACGACGAGCCGCGCGATGGGCGAGCGCTGGAGGCCGGGCCGCGGCGGCGGCGCCGGCTGCTGCTGGAGCGCGAGGAGCAGGAGGAGCATGGGGACCGGGCGGTGGAGGGTGGCGGGGTGGCGCGGACGGCCCGAACGGTGCCGCCGACGGGCCGGCCGGTCAATCCCGCGCCGCCCTCGCCGGCGCCGGGCCGTGGCCGTAAGCTTCAGCACCCCCCGACAGGATCGCCGATGCTCTCGCGCCGGACCTTCGTGCACGCCGTCGCCGCCGCCGCCCCGGTCCTCTCGCCGCGCGCCTTCCGCCACGTCGCCGACGCCGAGCGCGCCGCGGCGCGCGCCGGCGCCCCGGACGACGAGGCCTACTGGGCCGGGATCCAGCGCGCGTTCGACTGCGACCGCACGATGGTGAACCTGAACAACGGCGGCGTCTCCCCCGCGCCGACCCACGTGCTCGACGCGATGATCCGCGACCTCCGCTTCTCGAACGAGCTGCCGGTCGAGCACATGTGGCAGATCCTCGAGCCGCGCCTCGAGTCGGTGCGCCGGGACCTCGCGCGCGAGTTCGGCTGCGACCCCGAGGAGATGGCCATCGTCCGGAACGCCTCCGAGGCGAACGAGACGATGATCCTGGGCCTCGACCTCCGGGCGGGCGACGAGGTCATCTGCTCCAACCAGAACTACCCGCGGATGCTCACCACGTGGCGCCAGCGCGAGCGCCGCGACGGGATCGTGCTGAAGGAGGTGTCCTTCAAGGTCCCGCCGCCGTCGCGCCAGCACGTCGTGGACCGCTTCGCCGAGGCGATCACGCCGCGCACCCGCGCCATCGAGATCACGCACATCACGAACCTCACGGGGCAGATCCTCCCCGTCCGCGAGGTCGTGCAGCTCGCGCGGGCGCGCGGGATCGCGGTCTTCGTGGACGGCGCGCACGCCTTCGCCCACTTCCCCTTCACGCGCGACCAGCTCGACTGCGACTACTACGGCACGAGCCTCCACAAGTGGCTCCTCGCCCCGATCGGCACCGGCTTCCTCTACGTGCGCCGGGAGAAGATCCCGGGGCTCTGGCCGCTCATGGCCGCGCCGAGGGAGATGGACGCCAACATCCGGAAGTACGAGGAGATCGGCACGCACCCCGCGGCAAACCACAACGCGATCGCGGTGGCCCTCGCCTTCCACCGCGCCATCGGCGCCGAGCGCAAGGTGGCGCGGCTCCGCTGGCTCCGCGACCGCTGGGCGAAGCGGCTGCTGGCCGAGAGCGACCGGGTGCGGGTGCTCACGCCGCTCGAGGGGACCGACGCCGCGGCCATCGGGCTCGTGCACGTGGAGGGAGTGGACACCACGAAGCTCCAGGCGTGGCTCCGGGAGCGGCACCGCATCATCACGACGCTCATCGTCCACCCGGAATTCGAGGGGCTCCGCATCACCCCGAACGTCTACACGACGCCCGACGAGGTGGACCTCTTCGCCGACCGGGTGCTCGCGGCGATCCGCGGGGGACTCGCCTGAGCCGCGGCCCGCGCGGGCGGCGCGGGCCCCGCGGCCG
>JBAIWX010000223.1:0-4179 GCA_037916975.1 Gemmatimonadales bacterium | reverse complement strand
AGGCGCTCCGCCTGCCACGGCTCGAGCCGCACCCGCAGCTCCGCCCGGTCCCCCACCGTCCGCCGCTCCACCACCTCGCCCAGCCGGTACACCTCGGCGAGGCGCGCGCCGTCGCTGAGCGGGAGGCGCACCGTGACCGCCGGCCGCTCGCGCTTGGCGAGGTCCCGGAGCGCCCCCTTGAGCGACGAGAGCCCGTCGGTGCGCATCGTCGTGGTGAGGACCGCCCCGGGATGGCTCACCCGGACCCGCGCGGCGAACGCCACCGGGTCGGCGAGGAGGTCCACCTTGTTGAACACCGGGAGCACCGGCCGGTCGCTCATCTCGAGCTCGCCCAGCACCCCCTCCACCACCGTCATGTGGTCCTCCCACTCGGGGTGGTTCGCGTCCACCACGTGCAGGAGCACGTCCGACTCGCGCGCCTCCTCGAGCGTGGCGCGGAAGCTGGCGACGAGGTGGTGCGGGAGCTTGCGGATGAAGCCGACGGTGTCGGTGACGCGCCCCTTGTAGCCCTCGCCCAGGTCCACGACGCGCGTGAGCGTGTCGAGCGTGGCGAAGAGCCGGTCCTCGACGAAGATGTCGTGGTCGCCGGCGAGCGCGCGGAGGAGGCTCGACTTGCCGGCGTTCGTGTAGCCGACGAGCGCCACCGAGAGCATCGGCTCGCGCCCCTCGCGGAGCGTGCGGCGGTGCCGCGCCACGTCCTTGAGCTTGAGCCGGAGCTGCTGGATGCGGTGGCGGATGAGGCGGCGGTCGGTCTCGATCTGGGTCTCGCCCGGGCCGCGCAGGCCGATGCCGCCGCGCTCGCGCGAGAGGTGCGTCCACATGCGCGCGAGGCGCGGGAGCAGGTACTCGAGCTGCGCCAGCTCCACCTGGAGCTTCGCCTCGTAGGTGCGCGCGCGCGTGGCGAAGATGTCGAGGATCGTCTCCGCCCGGTCCATCACCCGGACCTTGAGCTCCTTCTCGAGGTTCGCCCCCTGGTTCGGGGTGAGCTCCTCGTCGAAGATGACGAGCGTCGCCTGCGTGTCGCGGATGAGCTGGCCGAGCTCCTCGACCTTCCCCTCGCCGATGAGCGTGGCCGGGTTGGGCGTCGCCACCTGCTGGGAGAGGCGGCCGACCACCTGCGCCCCGGCGGTGTCCACCAGCCGGGCGAGCTCGTCGAGGTGCTCGGTGATGAGCTGCGCGTCGCGGGAGCCCTTGCGGGGCGCCGCCACCAGGAGGGCGCGCTCGACCGGTGGCGTGACGTCGATCAGCGGGCGGATGGGACGGCGACCCTCGTCAGCGGGGGATGATGAGGCCGGCGGCCTTCGCGAGCGGCACGCGGCCGGTGCGCTCGAAGGGGACGCTGGCCCGGCCGAGCGGCGTGGTGAACCGCGCCTCGCCGGTCATGCGGTAGGGGAGCTCGCCGTAGCCGAGCGCGTTGCGCGCCGCGCCGGCGAGCCCGCTCCAGGTGAAGCGCACCGGGACGGTGATCGTCCCCGTGCCGTTCGCCGGGATCAGGTACGTGTCGGGCAGCTCGCCGTCCCCGACGTGTGCGTTCTCCACGTCGAAGCCGAGCCGGAGCCCCGCCCCGCGGAGGTCCACGCCGTTCGGGTTGTCCACCCGGATGCCCAGGTCGAGGCTGCCGCCGGTGAGGCCCACGCCGCGGAGCGTGACCTGCTCGAGGGTGATGCCGGGTTCACGGAAGCTCGAGCCGAGGCCACCGCCCGAGCAGGCGGCGGTGCCGGCGAGCACGAGGGCCAGGAGGCCCGGGGCGAGTCGCGTCATGCCGCGCAATATAGGGGGGCCCGCTCGCCGCGGCATCAGCGCGCGCCCTCGCCGCCCGGGGGCGCCGCCCCCGCGCCCTGCTGCTCCGCCCGCCGCGCCGCCCACCACGCCATCCGCTCGGCGATCCGCTTCTCGAAGCCGAAACTCCCCGGCTGGTAGAAGGCCGTCCCCCGGAGCTCCTCCGGGAGGTACTCCTGCGCGAGGTAGTGGGACGGGTCGTCGTGCGCGTACCGGTACTCCTTCCCGTAGCCCAACTCCTTCATGAGCCGGGTCGGCGCGTTCCGGAGGTGGACCGGGACGGGGGCGTTGGGCGTCCGGCGCGCCGCATCGAGCGCCGCGTGCAGGGCCTCCACCACCGCGTTCGACTTGGGCGCCGTCGCGAGGTAGACCGTCATCTCCGCGAGCGGCAGGTCCCCCTCCGGCCGGCCGAGGGAATGCACCGCGTCCCGCGCCGCGACCGCCACCTGCAGCGCCTGCGGGTCGGCGAGGCCGATGTCCTCGGCGGCCATCGCGATCGCCCGTCGGCAGAGGACGAGCGGGTCCTCCCCGGCCTCCAGCATCCGGGCCATCCAGTAGAGCGCCCCCTGCGGGTCGCTCCCGCGAAGCGCCTTGTGGTAGGCGCTCAGCATGTTGTAGTGCCCCTCGCCCGACTTGTCGTGCTTCGCGAGCCGCCGCTGCATCGCCTCCTGCAGCGCCTCCCGCGTCACCGTGCCGCGGAGGCCGACCTGCTGGGCCGCGATCTCGAGGATGGTGAGTGCGCGGCGCGCGTCGCCGTCGGCCTCGAGGGCGAGGATGTCGAGCACCTCGTCGGGGACGGTGAGCTCCATGGCGCCCACGCCGCGCTCGCGGTCCGCGAGCGCCCGGCGGAGCACGGTCGCCACGTCCGCCGGCGCGAGCGGCTCGAGCACGACGACGCGGGCGCGCGAGAGGAGCGCCCCCACGAGCTCGAAGCTCGGGTTCTCCGTCGTGGCGCCGATCAGCGTGACGAGCCCGTCCTCGACCGCGGGGAGGAGCGTGTCCTGCTGCCCCTTGTTGAGGCGGTGGATCTCGTCCACGAAGAGCACCGTGGACGGCCCGCCCGCGGCGAGGCGCTCCCGCGCGCCGTCGAAGATCTCCCGCAGCCGGGGCACCCCTTCGCTCACCGCGCTGAACGGGACGAAGGCGCGCCCCCCGTGCTGCGCGATCAGGTTGGCGAGCGTGGTCTTCCCCGTCCCCGGCGGCCCCCAGAGGATCAGGCTCCCCGTCTCCCCCCGCTCGAGCCCGAGGCGGAACGCCGCCCCGGGGGCGAGGAGGTGCGCCTGGCCCACGAACTCGTCGAGCGAGCGGGGACGCATGCGCGCGGCCAGGGGGCGCGTGTCCCGCGCCGCCTGGAAGAGGCTCTCCCCGCCCCCCGCCTCGCGCCGGCGCGACACCGTCAGCTCCCGAGCAGGCGGGCGAGCAGCGCCTGCGTGCCGGCGAACCCGGCCACGCCACCGAAGAAGGCGAGGGTGCTCGCCCACGAGCGCTTCGACTGGAACTCGGGGATGAGGTTCGAGCCCGCGACGTAGAGCGTGACCCCGGCGGCGATCGCGAGCCCGTGCGTGGCGAGCACCCCGCCCAGGTCGGTCAGGAGCACGCCGAGGAGCGTGGCGGCCGCGGGCACGAGGGCGAGGAGGATCGCCCGCCGCCCCGACTGGCCGGAGGCCAGCACGAGGCTCGCGACGCTGAGCCCCTCGGGGAGCTTGTGGAGGAAGACGGCGAGGAAGAGGAGCAGGCCGAGCTCCCCCGAGACGAGGAAGCCGCTCGCGATCGCGACGCCGTCGAAGAAGGTGTGGAGCGAGAGCCCGAGCGCGGCGGAGAGGCCCGCGCTCCGCGCGACATGGTGCGTCTCCTCGCCGAAGTGGAAGTGCGGCGTCAGGACGTGCTGCGCGAGGTGGACGGCGAGCATCCCCGCGAGCACCCACGGGGCCGCCCCCGCGCCGGCGGCGAAGACCTCCGGCAGCATCCCCACGACGGCCACCGACAGCATGAAGCCCGCCCCGACGGCGAGCGCGATCTCGACCGTGCGCACCCCGCCCCGCGCGTGGCGCACCACCACCACCGCGCCGAGGAGGTTCGCGAACGCCGCCGCGAGGGCGTAGAGGAAGGGCGTCACCGGGCCTCGCGCGCGAGCTGGAGGAGCGCCTCGCGCGTGTTGCGGGAAGGGTCGTCGAGCACGGCCTCGAGGAGCGCGTCGAGCAGGCGGCCCATCTGCGGGCCCGGCGGGATCCCCGCCTCCCGCAGGTCGCCGCCCGTCACCGCGAGCTGCTCGCGGGTCACCGCCTCGCCGGCGGCCCGGATCCGCGCCACCTCCGCAGCCCACGGCGCCTCCACGCCGGTGCGCAGGCGATGGAGCGCCAGCCGGTCGTCCGCCGCGGCTCCCGCCGCCGCGAGCCAGCG
>JBAIWX010000222.1:0-2410 GCA_037916975.1 Gemmatimonadales bacterium | reverse complement strand
CTGCTCGCGCGCGGCGGGCGCCTGCTCTCCGACCGCGTCGCGGCCGACCCCGCGCGTGCGCTCGGCTGGCGCCGGGCGGTCCTCGTCCGCGACCCGGACGGGCACGCCGTGGAACTCGTGGAACCCTGACGGCCGTGCCGGCCCGCCCCCGGGGAACCGCCGCCCGCGGCCCCGCGTTCCCGGCCCAACCTCGAACGGAGTGACGACGGTGAAGAGCTACTACCAGCAGATGAACCTGCCCGAGCCGATGATGCCCGAGCACCCCGCGCCCGAGGTCCTGCTCGGGCAGGTCGCGCTGGTCACCGGCGCCAATTCCGGCATCGGCAAGGCGATCGCCCTCGAGATGGCGCGCGCCGGCGCGGACGTGGTGGTGAACTACGTCTCCCGCCCGGAGGAGGCCGACAAGGTCGCCGCCGAGATCCGCGGCATGGGCCGCCGTGCCCTGACCGCGCGGTGCGACGTGAGCCGCGAGGACCAGGTGCAGGCGATGTTCGCCCGCGCCATCGCCGAACTGGGCACCGTGGACATCCTGGTCAACAACGCGGGCCTCCAGAAGGACGCGCGCTTCCACGAGATGTCGGTCGCGGACTGGGACCTGGTGATGGGCGTGAACCTCCGCGGGCAGTTCCTGTGCGCGCGCGAGGCGGTGCGCGAGTTCCTGCGGCGGGGAATCCGGCCCGAGGTCTCGGTGGCGGCGGGGAAGATCGTCTGCGTGAGCTCGGTTCACGAGGTGATCCCGTGGGCGGGCCACGTCAATTACGCCGCGTCGAAGGGCGGCGTGATGCTCATGATGAAGAGCCTGGCGCAGGAGGTCGCCGAGCGGCGGATCCGGGTGAACTCGATCGCCCCCGGCGCCATCCGCACGCCGATCAACATGTCGGCGTGGGACACGCCGGCGGCCTATGCCGACCTGACGAAGCTCATCCCCTACCAGCGCATCGGCGAGGCCGACGCGATCGGCCGCGCGGCGGTGTGGCTCGCCTCCGACCACTCCGACTACGTCGTGGGCTCGACCCTCTACATCGACGGGGGGATGACGCTCTACCCCGGCTTCGAGACGGGCGGCTGAGCCGCCCCGCACCCGCCGCCCTCAGGGCTCCTTCGCGAGGAGCGCGCGCGCCGTCGCGAGCTCCTCGCGCCGCGTCGCATCGAGTGCGGGCGGCGCGAGCGCGAGCCCCTCGAGCGTCTCGATCACCGCCGAGGCCACCACCAGGCGCGTGAACCACTTGCGGTCGGCCGGCACCACGTACCAGGGCGCCGCCTCCGTCGCCGTGCGGCGGATCGCGTCCTCGTAGGCCGCCATGTAGGCCTCCCAGTGCCGCCGCTCCTCCACGTCCCGCAGCGCGAACTTCCAGTTCTTCTCCGGTGCGTCGAGCCGCTCGAGGAAGCGCCGCTTCTGCTCCTCCCGCGAGACGTGCAGGAAGAACTTCCGCACCACCATCCCGTTCCGCCCGAGGTAGCGCTCGTGGGCCGCGATGTCCTCGCAGCGCTCCGCCCAGATCCGGTCGGAGACGAGCCGCGGGTCGAGGCGCTGCGCCGACAGGAACCCGGGGTGCACCCGCACCACGAGCACCTCCTCGTAGTACGAACGGTTGAAGATCCCGATGCGCCCCCGCTCCGGGAGGCACCGCGCCGTCCGCCACAGGAAGTCGTGGTCGAGCTCCTCGGCGGAGGGCGCCTTGAAGCTGAAGACCTGGCAGCCCTGCGGGTTGACCCCGCTCATCACGTGCTTGATGACGCTGTCCTTCCCGGCGGCGTCCATCGCCTGGAAGACGAGGAGCAGCGCCCACCGGTCCTGGGCGTAGAGCACGTCCTGCAGCTCCGCGAGCCGGGCCACGCTCGCGGCGAGCAGGTCGTCGGCCTGCTTCTTCTGGCCGTCGAGGCCGCCGTCGTCGCGGGGGTCGTGGTCGGCGAGGCGGAACCGGGCGCCATCGGCGATCCGGTAGCGCCGGGCGAGGGCGGCGTGGTCGAGGGGCATGGCTGGTCCGGGGTGGAGGAGGGACGGTGACGGGCGACTCCCCATGATAACTCCCGCTGCGCGGCGGGGTTGCGCCGCCGCGGGCCGTCCCGGTGGCGGAAGGTGAAGGACCCTAACGACTTATCCGGGGACTTCCGCATGGCGTGCCGGGCCGCGGTCCGGTATCTTCCACCCCTTGTCCCCCGAATCCCGAGCGCCCGGAGCGCAGGAGCCCATGAGCCAGACCGCCACGCCCGTCGAGACGCACGACGACATCATCTACCCGGAAGTGCTGCCCTTCGTGCTGACGCACCTGGTCTGCCTGGCCGCGATCTGGACGGGCGTCTCGCTGCCGGCCCTGCTCGTCTGCGTCGCGCTGTACGTGATCCGGATGTTCGGCGTGACCGCGGGCTACCACCGGTACTTCTCGCACCGGACCTTCAAGACCAGCCG
>JBAIWX010000221.1:0-12172 GCA_037916975.1 Gemmatimonadales bacterium | reverse complement strand
GGCAGGTTCTGCACGGGAAAGTCGGTGCCCGCCTCGTGCGCCGACTCGACCCAGCTCTCCAGGTCGGCGCGGTGCGTCTCGTCGATCGGGAAGTGCGTCATGCGAAGGGCAGGGCGCGGAGCTCGTCCACGGGTTCACGGAAGGAGCAGGAGCCGAAGGCGATCGCCACCTCGCGCCGGAGCCGGCCGAGCTCGGCCACGCTGATGGCCCGCCCGCGCCACGCGAGGTGGTCGGCGGCGATGGTGAAGGCCGCGGGATCGCGCTCGTCGAGGAGTGCCGCCACCGTCGCCTCGGGCGCCCCCTGCGCGGCGAGCGCCGACGCGAGGAAGAGGTTCAGGTAGCCGAACATCGTGCCGCGCGGGCTCCCCGGCTCATAGGTCAGCCGGTACTCGCCGCGGAGCGGATGGTGGAGACCTGCCGTCGCCTTGAAGGGGACGCCGAGGGCCACCGCCTCGCGGATGAACCGCGCGAGGCGCGTGGCCTCCGGGAAGGCGTCGGCGGTGACGCCGCCGGTCCGCACCTTGGCGCGGGCGCCGGTCGCGCGCAGCGCGGCGAGGAACGGTCGCGGGTCGTCGGCGAGCGGGATCTCGACGTAGGAGGTGAGCTCGGCGGGGAGCGCGGGCACCACCGCCTCGATCTCGGCGTGGCTCGCCGCCTTCCATTCGAGCACGTCCACCTGGCAGGCGGGCGCTCCCTCCGCGGCGTGGCGGGCATTGAACGCGTCCACCAGCCGCACCGCCTCCGCCACGTCGGTGCCCGCGAGGGCGCTCAGGAGCCAACCCGCCGAGGGTACCGGTGGGAGCAGGGGGGCCGCCTGCGGCTCGAAGTCCTCGAGCCGCGCGGCAGGGACGACGAATCGCCCGAGCCAGCGCGCGTCGTCGCCCGCGCGGATCAGCGCGTACTCCCGGACGGCTTCCGCCATCGGGAGCGCGGCGGGGGGAAAGAGCCCCGCGTAGTCCACCAGCCCCTCGAGGAGCGTGGCGAGCGGCGGGGCGAACGGCGCGAGGGCGTGCTCGGGCTGCATGGGGCGGGAATATAGCCCGGCACGCCCCGCATCGTCCGGGCTCAGCGGCCCGACGCCCGGGCCTCCTCCACGGGGGCGAGGGACCGCGCGACCCCGACGAGCCGGACGAACTCGGCGCGGTAGCCGCCCTCGTCCGCGCCGAGTCCCTGGCGGGCCAGCGTCGCCACCTGCTCCCAGCTCGCGGTGCCGCGGAACTCCGACTGGCGGAGCAGCATCCCGAACTCGGCGACGGCGGCGGCGAAGCGGAAGTCGCCGAGGGTGGTCCCGTCGGCCCGGTCACCGGGGCGCACCGCGCGCTGGACGAGGCGGCTCGGTCCGCCGCCCATCGGCGGCTGGTAGCGGAGCTTCACCGTGAGGAGCTCGTCGCTCCCGCCGCGCACCGGCGCCGCCGGCGCGTCCTGGTACTTGAGCGGGTCCACGCCGGGCTGGCCGGTCGAGGCGCCGGCGGGGACGATCTCGTAGATCGCCGTCACCGAGTGCCCGGCGCCGAGCTCGCCGCCGTCCTTCGTGTCGTCGTTGAAGTCCTCGGCGGCGAGGAGGCGATTCTCGTAGCCCACGAGGCGGTACTCCGCCACCTTCGCGGGGTTGAACTCGACCTGGACCTTCACGTCCTTGGCGATCGTGACGAGCGTGGCGCCGAGCTCCTGCACGAACACCTTCCGCGCCTCGAGGATGTCGTCCACGTAGGCGTAGTGGCCGTTCCCCTTGTCGGCGAGCGCCTCCATCTTCGCGTCCTTCAGGTTCCCCGTGCCGAAGCCGAGCACGGTGAGGTAGATCCCCGCGCGCTTCTCCTGCTCGATCATCCGCACGAGGTCGCCCTCGCTCGACACGCCGACGTTGAAGTCGCCGTCGGTGGCGAGGATCACGCGGTTGTTCCCCTCGGGCATGAGGTGCTCGCGGGCGAGGCGGTAGGCGAGCCGGATCCCCTCGCCGCCCGCCGTCGAGCCGCCCGCCTGCAGGCGGTCGATCGCGTCGAGGATCGTCGCCTTCTCGCTTCCCGTGGTGGGCGGGAGCACGACGCCCGCCGCCCCGGCGTACACCACGATCGCGACCCGGTCCTGCGGCCGGAGCTGTTCGACGAGGAGCCGGAAGGCGCGCTTCACGAGCGGCAGCTTGTCGGGCGACTCCATCGAGCCCGAGACGTCGAGCAGGAAGACCAGGTTGCTGGGCGGGAGGTGGTCGGCCTCGATCGTCCGGCCCTGCACGCCGACGAGCACGAGCTGGTGGCCCCGCGCCCAGGGCGCCGGCATGACCGCCGTGGTGAGCGAGAAGGGATCCTCGCCCGTCGGCGCGCGATAGGAGTACGGGAAGTAGTTCACCAGTTCCTCGACGCGCACCGCGTCGGCCGGCGGGAGCTGGCCCTGCGTGAGGAAGCGCCGGACGTTCGCGTAGCTCGCCGCGTCCACGTCGATGGCGAAGGTGGAGAGCGGGTTCGCGCGCACCGTGAGGAACCGGTTGTCGCGGATGTGGCGGTACTCCTCGGTGTTGAAGTCGCCCGCCTGCGCGGCGTAGCCGCCCGGCGCCGGCGGCGCAGCGACCGCGGCCATCGGCGTGCGGGCCGGCGCGAAGGCTTCCTGCGCCGTGCGGCGCCGCGCCTCGTCACGGCGGAGCGTGGCGAGCGCGCCGGCGTCGGCGATGCTGGAATCGACCGCCGCCGGCATCAGGACGAGGTCGGTCCGGGTCACCCGCCCGGCCGCGACGCGCACCCCCGCGCGGTCGAACGGCGCCCGGCCGAACGCCGTGACGCGCAGCGTCCAGGTGCCGGCCGGCACCTGCTCGAGGCGGTAGAAGCCGCGGCGGTCGGTGCCCGAGGCGAGCGACGTCCCCACCACGAGCACCGTCGCGCCCGGGACCGGATCGCCGTTGGGGAAGAGCACCCGCCCCTGCACGCTCCCGGTGGCGGCGGCGGGTTCGGGCGCGGCGGCGGGCGGGGGCGCGAACGGCACCACCGCGAGGAGGGCGAGGGCGGCGAACCGCCAGGGACGGGGGACGGAACCGGACCGGAGCATGGCGGACCTCTCGGGCTGGCGCGGGCGGCGCGTGGAACGTTGGACGGCTCGACCCGGAGATGCGCCCGTCCCGGATCCGTGCACGTTCCACCGCCGCTCAAGGCGCCGCCGGCGCCATCCGATACCTCCCGGGAGAGAGGGTCACCCCCACGCCACGGATGGCACCGTGCCCAGCTATCGCCGCTCCGCGCGCCTCGCCGCGCTCCTCCTCCCGCTGACCGCGCCCGCGGCCGCCGCCCAGCTCCAGCTGCGGGTGGACGGCCAGCTCGGCTTCGCGAGCGCCTACGTGGACCGCGGCGTCATCCTGACGAACACGCCGGTGCTCCAGCCCGCGCTCCGGGTCGGGATCCCGTCGAAGGGGGGCCTGGTGGCCCTCGGCCTGTGGGCCAACGTCGAGCCCGCGACCTACGCCGACCCGTCGTACTTCAGCATGGCCGACACCCTCAAGCGCCCGAACCTCACCGAGTTCCGGCCGTCGCTCTCGTTCACGCAGGGCTTCGGCGGGAAGCGGGAGGTCGCGCGTTTCGAGCTGACGGCGGAGTACCGGATGTTCCCGAACGTCGCGGGGATCACCAGCGAGTCGAACACCGGGCGGATCACGACCGGCGTCGGGCTCACCGCCGTGCCCTTCGCGCCGACGGTATTGGTGGGCTACGAGCTGGGCGGCGTGCTGGGGGCGTTCGTGGACGGGCGGGTGGCGCAGTCGCTGCGGGTCGCGCCCGGCCTCGTGCTCGACCTGGGCGCGCGGGGCGGCTGGAGCATCCGGCAGCAGGCCGACCCCGCCACGGGCGCGATGGCTGCCTACACGCGCGACGGCTTCGCGTACGCCGACCTCACCGCGGGAATGTCGGTGACGGTCGCCGGCGTGACGGTGCGGCCCTGGCTCACCTGGACGCTGGTGGAGTCGCCGGCGGCACCCGGCACGGGTCCCCGTTACCAGCGGAGCGACTATCTCTGGGTGGGCGCGACGGTCGGCGCGGGAGGCGTCTTCCCGAAGGCGAAGCCGGCGCCGGCGAAGCGCTGAGTCGCGCGCTGGCGCGCGGCGACGCCCTCAGGCGATGCGCCGCTGCGGCGAGACGATGTCGGCGAGGAGGAGCCCCGACACGATCGCCACGGCGGTGAGCACCATCCGGAACGCCGTCCCAACTCCGGACACCACCTCCGCCTCGAGCAGCGCGGAGAGGCTCCGGAAGCCGAGTGTCCCCGGGACGAGCATCAGCGTGCCGGGAACGAGCATCACCACCGACGGGCGGCCGCGCCAGCGGCTCAGCGCATGGCCCGCCACCCCCACCGCGAGCGACCCGACGAGCGCGCCGAGCTCGAGCCCGAGGAGCCGCGCACCGAAGCGGCCGGCGAGCACGGCGATGAACCCCGCCAGCACCACCCAGGGCATGTCCCGCCGCTGTGCCCCCAGCACCACCGCGAAGGCGAGCCCGGCCACGAGCGTCGCCGCGAGCACCGTCCACGGCGGCAGCGCCGTGGGCGGGACGACGTGCGCCCGGCCCGCCGCGAGCTCCGCCGCGCGGTCGCCGAGGGCCACGCCGAAGATGATGCCGAGGAAGGTCACCGTCGCCGCCGACATGCGCATCGTGCCCGAGGAGAGGTGGGCGGTGGCGAGCTCGCGGATCCCGATCGTGAGCTGGAAGCCGGGGATGAGGACGATGAGCCCCGCGAGCGTGGCGACGTAGACCGACATCGGGAGCACCGCGGCGGCGAGCACCCCCGACAGCGCGCTCACCGCGAAGGCGGCGACCGGCTCGAAGACGCGTGCGACCCGCGGATGCCTGGCCGCATACGCGGCCAGGAGGCCCGTGAGGAGCCCGTTCCCGGCGGCGACCAGGATCTCCCGGAGGCCGCCGCCGAGGAAGCGCGCGACCGCGGCGGACGACGCGGCGAACGCCAGCACGACGAGCGGCGTGGCATACGGTGCCGGGGCGTGCTCGATCCGGTCGAGCGCCGCGAGCCCCTCGCGCGGCGTCGCGCGCCCCGCGAGCACGTCCCCGGCCACGCGGTCGAGCTCGGCGAGCTGGCCCAGGTTCACCGTGCCGGGCTCGACGCGGAGCAGGTGCACCTGCTGGGCCCCGGTGGGCCCGAAGGCGGCGAAGATGCTCGTGGGGGTCGAGAAGACCTGCGCGCCCGGCAGGCCGAGGACGTCGGCCGAGCGCACCATGACCTCCTCGAGCCGGCTCGCCGAGAAGCCGTGCTGGTGGAGGGCACGGCCCAGGCGCAGGACGAACTCGGTGGCCAGTTGGCGGTCGGACGGCGCGGCGGTCGCGGTCACGGGGCTCCTCGGGTGCGGTGCCGATCGGTGGCTGCAACGATAACTTCCCCGCCCATGCCGCCCAACGCCGCCGCGCCGCTCCCCCTCGTCGTCATCGGTGCCGGCGCCGCCGGGACCATGGCCGCGCTCCATGCCGGCGGCGCCCTCCGCGCCGGGGGCGCGCGCGTGCCCGTCGTCCTGCTCGAGCGCACGCGCGACGGCGGGCGCAAGATCCTCGTGAGCGGCGGCGGCCGGTGCAACGTCCTGCCCTCCGCCGTGGACGAGCGCCGCTTCGTGACCGACTCGTCGCCCGCCGCGCTCCGGAACATCCTGCGGAGCTGGCCGCTCGCCGGGCAGGTCCGGTTCTTCGAGGAGGAACTGGGACTCCCGCTCGAGCGGGAGGAGGAGACGGGGAAGCTCTTCCCCCGTTCGCACCGCGCGCGGGACGTGCGAGACGCCCTGCTCGGCGCGGCGCGGGCACGCGGCGTCACCCTGCGCTTCGAGGTGACGGTCGAGGACCTCGTGCCGCCGTCGGCGGACGGCGGTCCCTGGATCGTCTGCCTCGCGGGCGGCGAGACGCTCGGTGCGTCCGCCGTGGTGGTCGCCACGGGCGGACTCTCCGTGCCCACCACCGGGAGCGACGGACGCGGCCTCGCGATCCTGCGCCGGCTCGGCCTCGCGGTGCACGACACCTATCCCGCCCTCACGCCGCTCACCGCCGACCCGCCGGTCCACGCCGCGCTCGCCGGCGTCTCGCTCCCGGTGCGGCTCGTGGCGAAGGGGGAGGGGAAGCCGTGGGTGACGGAGGGCGGCTTCCTCTTCACCCATCGCGGCTACAGCGGCCCGGCGGTGCTGGACGCGTCGCACGTCGCGATCCGCGCCGCGCGGGCGGGGACGCGCGCCGAGCTGCTCGTGCAGTGGACGCCGCTCGGGGAGCGCGAGTGGGAGGCGGAGTTCGCGCCCAGGGGCACGCTCACGGTGGGCGGCGTCCTGCGGCGGCACCTCCCGGAGCGGCTCGCCGACCGGCTGCTCGCGGACGCGGGCGTGGACGGCGGCACGCCGCTGGCGCAGCTCCGGCGCGAGGGACGGCGGGGGCTCCTCGAGCGGCTGGTGCGCTACCCGCTCCCATGGACCGGCGACGAGGGATACCGGAAGGCGGAGGTGACGGGCGGGGGCGTGGCGCTGGGGGAGGTGGACGCGCGCACGCTGGAGTGCCGGGGGCACCCGGGGCTCTTCCTCTGCGGGGAGGTGCTCGACGCCTTCGGGCCGATCGGCGGCTACAACTTCCTCTGGGCCTGGGCGACGGGACGCGCGGCGGGGCTGGGCGCGGCGGCCCGGGTGGCGGCGGGCTAGCCGTCCACCCCCAGCACGTGCAGCACGAAGGCGTACTTGAAGGCGATCTCGCGCAGGTAGTCGTACCGCCCCGACGCGCCGGCGTGGCCCGCGCCCATGTTGGTGCGCAGCACGAGCGGGTTCCCGTCGGTCTTCCGCGCCCGCAGGCGCGCCACCCACTTCGCCGGCTCCCAGTACTGCACCCGCGGGTCGTTGAGCCCCGCCGTCACGAGCATCGGCGGGTAGGCCTGCGCGCGCACGTTGTCGTACGGGGAGTACGACCGGAGCAGCCGCAGCACCTCGGGGTCGTTCGGGTTCCCCCACTCGTCGTACTCGATGACGGTGAGCGGGAGCGTCGGGTCCAGCATCGTGTGGACCACGTCCACGAACGGCACCTCCGCCGTGACGGCGCCGAAGAGGTCGGGACGCAGGTTCGCCACTGCGCCCATCAGGAGCCCGCCGGCGCTCCCGCCGTTGATCGCGAGCCGGCCCGGCGCGGTCCACCCCTCGCGCACGAGGTGCTCCGCGCAGGCGATGAAGTCGGTGAAGGTGTTCGGCTTCCGCGCGAGCTTGCCGTCCTCGTACCAGGCGCGGCCCAGTTCCTCGCCGCCCCGCACGTGGGCGATCCCCACGACGAAGCCCCGGTCGAGCAGGCTCAGGTAGGGGCTCGAGAAGGCCGGGTCCCAGCTCGAGCCGTAGGCGCCGTAGCCCTGCAGGAAGAGCGGCCGCGCGCCGTCCCGCACGAGCGGCTCCTTCCACACGAGCGAGATCGGCACCTCGACCCCGTCGGGCGCGACGGCGTGGACCCGCTCGCTCCGGTAGTGCGCGGCGTCGTAGCCGCCGTTCACCACCTGCTGCTTCCGCATCGTCCAGGTGCGCGCGTCGAGGTCCCAGTCGATGACCGACGACGGGGTCACGAGCGACGTGTACGTGAAGCGGAGCACCCGCGTCCGGTGGTCCGGGTTCTCGTTGCGCCGGATGCTGTACACCGGCTCCGGGAACGGGATGCGGTACGGCTCGCCGGCGTCGGGGATCACGCGCACCTGCCGGAGGCCGCGCTCCCGCTCGTAGACGACGAGGTGGCGCTCGAACGCGTCGAGCCCGTCGAGCTTCACCGCGTCGCTCCCCGGGATGACCTCCACCCAGCCCGGGGTGCCGGGGTCGCCCACCGGGACGCTCATCAGGCGGAAATTCCGGGCGCCGGCGTTCGTGAGGAGGAGGAACCGGTCGCCGTGGTGCTCGACCTCGTACTCCACGTTCGCGGCCCGCGGGCGGATGACGCGCGGCACCTCCTCGGGACGGTCGGCGGGGATGAACCACGACTCGCTCGAGGTGTGGCTCGCGAGGTCCACCAGCACGACCGCCCGGCTCCGCGCGAGGTGCACGTGCGCGAAGAACGCCTCGTCCCGCTCCTCGAGGACGACGGGGTCGAGGGCCGGGTCGGTGCCCAGCCGGTGGCGGTGCACGCGCCAGGGACGGTGCGTCGCGTCGAGCGTGGTGTAGAAGAGCGTCCGGGAGTCGGCGGCCCACGCGAGGTTGCCGGCCACCGGCGCCACCCGGTCGGGGAGCAGGGCGCCGGTGCGGAGGTCCTTCACCTCGAGGACGTACTCCTCGCTCCCGTCGTGGTCCACCGTCCAGGCGAGGAGGGCGTGGTCGGGACTCGGCTCGAGCGCCGCGACCCGGCAGTAGTCCTTCCCCTCGGCGAGGAGGTTCTGGTCGAGCAGCACTTCCTCCGGCGCCTCCATGCTGCCCCGGCGGCGGCAGAAGATCGGGTACTGCTTCCCCGCCTCGGTGCGCGAGTAGTAGAGCCAGCCGTCGATCGCCTCCGGCACCGAGAGGTCGGTCTCCTGGATGCGGGCCACCATCTCGCGGAAGACGCGCTCGGGGAGGTCGCCCGCCCGCGCCATCACCGCGTCGGTGTAGGCGTTCTCCGCCTCGAGGTGCGCGATGACCTCGGGGTTCTCGCGCTCGCGCAGCCAGTGGTACTCGTCCGTCCACTCGAGCCCGCCCGCCGCGACCCGGTGCGGCCGCGGCGTCGCCATGGGGGGCGGGGGCAGCTCGGCCGGGACGGGCCCGTCGGCGCGCTCGAGGCGCGGCGTCGCGGCCGGGGCGGCCTCGGGGAGGTCGGCAGCGAGGGCGGGCACCGCGCGGGCGGGCGCGGCGTCGGTCCGGAGAGCGGGGCGGTCCTGCATCGTCACCTCGAAGGCGCATCGCCGGTGCTCGGGGCGGGGTGCCCGGACGGCCGGCGAGGGGGAGGGAGATACAGGGTCCGAGCCCGCCGGTCAAGGACGGGTTGACACGGATGGCATCGGATTGCCGCTCGACGTAACTCGTTGTTGTTGTTGAACTTGCAAAATCGGTCCCGGCCGCGGCCAGGCGGGCCGCCGGGCGAGGACGGGATCGGCTAAGCGTGCGTCGCGCCGGGCTTTATGGGGCCCGGAGGCGGCCCCCCACCGCCTCGTGCCGACCCCGCTCCCCGGGGCTGCTAGATTGCCCATGTTCGGGGCCCGCCGGGCCGCCCCGCCCACCGATCTCCAGGATCATCCCATGCGCACCCGTCGCCTCGCCGTCGGCGCCGTCGCCGTCCTCCTCCTCGAAACCGTCGCCTGCGCCGTGAACCCGGTGACCGGCAAGCGCGAGCTCTCGCTCGTGAGCGAGTCGCAGGAGATCGCGATGGGGAAGCAGACCCGCGACGCGAGCCTCGCCACCTACGGCGAGTACGCCGACCCGAAGGCCCAGGAGCTGGTGCGCCGGATCGGGAACCAGATGGCGTCGAACTCCGAGCGTCCCGACCTTCCGTGGGAGTTCCACGTCCTCGACGACGACCAGGTCAACGCCTTCGCCGCGCCCGGCGGGTTCATCTTCATCACCCGCGGCATCATGTCGTACATGACCAACGAGGCGGAGCTCGCCTCGGTCATCGGCCACGAGATCGGCCACGTCACGGCCAAGCACACCGTGCGGCAGGTGAGCAAGCAGCAGGTGATGGGCGTCGGGGTGCTCGCCGGGATGGTGCTGTCGGAGGGGGTGCGCCAGAACGCCGGCGCGCTGATGCAGGGGCTCCAGCTCCTCACGCTCAAGTTCAGCCGGGACGACGAATCGCAGGCCGACGCGATCGGCTTCCGGTACATGCTGAACGCCGGCTACGACGTGCGCGCCGCGGCCGACATGTTCCGGACCCTCGACCGGGTGAGCGCCTCGTCCCCCGGCGGTGGCCGGCTCCCCGAGTGGGCCTCGACGCACCCCGCCCCCGAGAACCGGGTGCGCAAGGCGCTCTTCCGCGCGGACTCGATCCACCGGGACCTGAGCGGCGCCACGCTCAACCGCTCGAACTACCTGCGCCTCCTCTCAGGGATGACGTTCGGGCCGGACCCGCGGAAGGGCTTCTTCCGGGGCACGACGTTCTACCATCCCGACCTCAGGCTCCAGTTCGTGTTCCCGGCGGGGTGGACCACCGCGAACCAGGCGGAGGCGGTCGTTGCCCAGTCACCCGGGCAGGACGCGATGATGCAGTTCGCGTTCGCGAAGGGGACGCCGCAGGAGGCGGCGCAGCAGTTCTTCGCCCAGCAGGGGCTGCAGGCGTCGAACCTGAGCGCCGCGCCCGTGAACGGGCAGCCCGCGAGCTCCGGCGAGTTCACGGCCCAGCTGCAGGACGGGACGGCGGTGCGCGGCGCGGCGAGCTTCATCCAGTACGGCGGGGCCACCTTCGCCTTCATGGGCTACTCGGCGGCGGGGGCGTGGGGCCAGCAGGGGGCGGCGATCCGGCAGGCGATCGCGAGCTTCCGGCCGCTCACCGACCCCGCCATCCTCGCGGTGAAGCCTGCCACCATCCAGCTCGTCACGCTGCCGCGCGACATGACGCTCGACCAGTTCGTCGCGCAGTACCCGAGCAGCATCTCGGCGACGCAGCTCGCGATCATCAACGGGATGGATCCGGGCACCACCGTCCCGATCAAGGCGGGGACGGTGCTGAAGCGCGTCGTCGGCGGGGCCCGCTAGCGCACCTCGATCCGCTGGCGGTAGAACACCCGCGCGCTGTCGAGCGGCACCCTGAGCTCGTACGTCCCCGGCGCCGGCACGAACCGCGCGTCGTAGGTCATTCCCGCATTGAAGGCGCGGCGCGCCGGCTCCTCGTGCCGCGCCGCTGCCGGCAGGTCCGCCCCGTCCACTGCCACCACCTCCCAGCTCGCGAGCGCCCCGTCCCGGCGGATCTCCGGTGCGAGCCGCCCGCCCACCAGGATGTTGACGAAGCGCAGGCGCTGCGGCACGCCGGCCTCGAGGACGAGTGGCGGCGCGGTGGTGTCGCCGTTCACGACGACGCGCGGCAGCGGCGACGCATTCGGCCCGTCCCAGCCGAGGACGAAGACGTGGTCGCGTGCCGGTTCCCATCGTGCTCCCGGCTCGAGGACCACGAGGGCGCCATAGAGCCCGCCCGTGACCTGGGCCAGGTCGTTCAGGTGCGTGTGATAGATGAACGTTCCCGCCCGCGGCACCGTGAGGTGCGCGACGAACGAGTCGCCCGCCGCAATGGGCGGAGCGACCTGGGTGCCGCTCCCGCTCCATCCCGCCACGCCGTCCCAGTAGCTGTCGAGCTCGAGGCCGTGCCAGTGGATCGCCGTGCCCTGCGCGAGCCGGTTCACCACCGTGACGTCGAGGGGCCGGCCGCGCTCGGCGAGGAGAAGCGGGCCCGGTGACACCGGGGATGCCTCCGCGCCCGGGGCCCCGAGCGCCACGGTGACGGTGCGGAGCGAGTCGCCATGCCGTGGCCCCTCGGCGACGACCATGCGGAGCCGCGCAGGATCGGGGCGCGGGGGTGGCGCCCAGCCGGGCGGGGCCGAGACCTCGATGCCGAGCACGAGGCCCGCCATGTGGTCGCGCTCGTGGTCGTGCGCGGACATCGTCGCCGTGTCGAGGCGGGCGGTCTCCGGAACCACGTGGGCGCTGATGTGGCAGTGGAAGAGCCAGTTGCCCGGCCGCTCGGGCGCCCAGGCCATGGTCATCGTGTGGCCGGAGCGCAGGTCCTCGGTCACGACGAGGCGCCGTGCCCCCTCCGCGTACACGGTGTCGCCCGTCCGGGTGCCGACCGACTCGACCCGGAAGAAGAAGCCGTGCAGGTGCATCGGGTGCGGCCGGATCGAGGGGTTGATCACGCGCCAGCGTACCGAGTCGCCGACCGCGAGCCGGATGCGCTCGGTGAAGGGCCACCCCTGGCCGTTGATCGCGAGCGCGTTCCGGTAGACGACCGAATCCACCGGCGTGCCCCAGATGTTGATCACGAAGATCCGGTCGGGCCGCACGGGGCCGGGCGGGTCCACCACGAAGGCCCCGGCGAGCTGCTCGCGCTCGACGTCGGGGTCCTGGGTGCCGACCGTCGCCGAGTAGTAGTAGGTGCCGGCCGCCCCGACGACGAAGCGGACGGCGCGGCGCCCTCCCGGCGGGACGACGAGCGAGTCGGCGGCCGTGGCGGGCCGGGGGAGGAAGCCCCGCACGGTGATCGCCGAGTCCGTGAGCCGGTTAAGGATGGTCGCCTCGACGACGGTGCCCTCG
>JBAIWX010000220.1:0-27709 GCA_037916975.1 Gemmatimonadales bacterium | reverse complement strand
TCGAGACGGTGCTCATCCGGGGGCTCGGGCTGGCCGCGCTGGTGCTGCTGCACGTGATCCTGGCCATCGGCCCGCTGGCCCGCCTCGACGCGCGCTTCCTCCCGCTGCTCTACAACCGGCGCCATCTCGGCGTGCTGATGTGCCTGCTGGCCCTCGGCCACGGCGCCTTCGCCGTGATCCAGTTCCACGCCGGCGGCGACGAGCCCGCGCTCGTGAGCCTGCTCTCCGGCACCGGTGACGTGCGCGACCTCGGCCGCTTCCCGTTCGAGCTGCTCGGCCTCGGCGCACTCGCGATCCTCGCGGTCATGGCGGCCACGAGCCATGACTTCTGGCTCGCGGTCCTCGGCGCCGAGGCCTGGAAGCGCCTCCACATGGCGGTGTACGCGGCGTACGGCCTGCTGGTGGGCCACCTCGCGTTCGGGGCGCTGCAGCAGGAGCGGCACCCGGGGCTGGCGCTGCTCCTCGCCCTCGGCATGGCCACGCTGCTGGGGCTGCACGTCGTGGCGGGGCGGCGCGAGGTGCGGCGGGACCGCGAGCGTGCGCGCCTCGCCGCGGAGGGATGGCTCGACGTCTGCGGCGTGGACGACGTGCGCGAGGGACGCGCCCGCGCGGTCGTGCTCGAGCGCGAGCGCGTGGCGGTGGTGCGGCACGCCGGCGCGATCTCGGTGGTCTCCAACGTGTGCCGCCACCAGGGCGGTCCGCTGGGCGAGGGGCGGGTCGTGGACGGCTGCCTCACCTGCCCGTGGCACGGCTACCAGTACCGCGCGGCGGACGGCTGCTCGCCGCCGCCGTTCACCGAGAAGCTCCCGACCTACCGCGTCCGGGTCGCCGGCGGTCGGATCCTCGTGCACCCGCGCGCCAACCCGCCGGGAACGCCGGTGGAGCCCGCGCGCATCCCGCCCGAGTCGGCAGGGTTGCCCGCATGAGCGACGACTTCTACGTCGGCTACCACGACCGCCCGCCCGCCGGGCTCATGCGCGCCGTGCGGTGGCGCAGCGCGACCCTGGTCGCGGCCGCGGTGCTGGTCGCCCTCCTCGCGGCGGCCCTCCAGCGCCCGGAACCCGCGGCGACGTTCGAGTACGGGAGGGTGCGCGAGGTCGAGGGCGACCTGCGGCTCGCGCCCTACCCCACGCTGATGGTGCCGGACGGACGCGGCGGCACCGCGGCCGTCCTCCTCGTGGGCCCCGGCAAGCACGGGGCGCAGTCGCTCCTCGCCGGCCTCGACGGACGCCATGTCCGGATCTCGGGCACGCCGGCGTTTCGCGATGTCCACCGCCTGCTCCAAGTGGCCGGGCGACCGGCCGACCTCGGTCCGGCCCGCGGGCACGCGGTCGTGGTGGACTCGCTGGGCCCGATCGCCCTGGCAGGCGAGGTGGTGGACGGCAAGTGCAACCTCGGGGTCATGGTGCCCGGCTCCGGCGTGACGCATCGCGGCTGCGCGGTCCGCTGCCTGAGCGGCGGCGCCCCCCCGCTCTTCGTGGCGCGGGAACCGCTCGGCGGGTCGGTGACGTTCCTGCTGGTGACCCCGGATGGACACGTCCCGGGCCGGGAGATCCTCCCGCTCGTGGCCCAGCCGATCCGGCTCCGCGGACAGGCATTCCGCGTCGCGACCCTGCAGCTGCTCGTCACAGATCCCTCCACCTGGGAGCGCCTCCCATGAGCGCCGTGCCGGTCATCCTCCCGTCCGGGCAGCCTGCCCCGCCGCGCCTTCGCCTGGCGACGGCGGGCTATCCCGTGGATCCCGAGCGGCTCCCGCCGCACGGCCTCCTCACCGGCCAGTACGAGGCCCGCTTCGCGCAGACGCCGGCGGACCTCGACCAGGTGCTGCGGCTCCGCTTCGAGGTCTTCAACCTCGAGCTGGGCGAGGGACTCGACTCGGCCTACGTCACCGGACGCGACGAGGACGAGCTGGACGAGCGCTTCCACCACCTGATGATCGTCCACGCGCCCACCGGCTCGGTGGTCGGCACCTACCGGATGCAGACGGCGGACATGGCCGCGGCCCACGGCGGCTTCTACTCGGCCGGGGAGTACCGCCTCGACGGCGTACCCGCGGAGCTGCTCGCACGCTCGGTGGAGGTCGGCCGCGCCTGCGTCGCGCGGGAGCACCGGAACGGGCGCACGCTGCACCTCCTCTGGCGCGGGCTCGCGAGCTACCTGAACTGGAACCGCAAGTCCGTGCTGTTCGGCTGCTGCTCGCTCCCCGGCCTCGACGAGGTGCACGCCCGCACCGTCGAGGCGTGGCTCACGCGCGCGGGGCACATGCATCCATCGGTGCGGGTCGAGCCGCAGGCGGACGCGGCATGCGCGCCGCACGCGCCGGCGGACGCCGAGGTCACGCTGCCGCCGCTCTTCTCGGGCTACCTGTCGCTCGGCGCGAAGGTCTGGAGCCCGCCGGCAGTGGACCGGCTGTTCAAGACGATCGACTTCCTCGTCGCGCTGGACGTGAACGAGCTCCACCCGCGCGTCTACCGGAGCTTCTTCCGGTGACCGTCGCGACCCGGCCCGCCGAGTTCGGGAGCTTCGCGGGCACGCACGCCGCGGTGCCCGCCGGGCGCCGCGCGCGTGCGCTGCGCCGCGTGGCGGGCCTCGCCGCATGGACGGGGATGTGCTATGCCGCCTGGCTCGCACTGGCGATCGCCGGGCGGCTCTCGCGCCGGGCGCGCGCGGCGCGCCGGCCGCTGGTGCGCCGCTGGGCCCGCGGTGCGCTCCGCGCGCTCGGCGTGCGCCTCGACGTGCGGGGCCCGGTGCCCGCTGCGCCCTTCGTGCTCGTCTCGAACCACCTCGGGTACCTCGACATCGCCGTGCTGGGTGCCGTGGTGGAGGGCGTGTTCGTGGCCAAGGCCGACGTGCGCGGCTGGCCGGCGCTCGGGCACCTCGCGCAGGCGGTCGGAACCGAGTTCGTGGACCGCGCCTCGCCGCGGGATGCGCTGCGGACCGCGGGACGGCTCGCGGCGCGGTGGGCCGCCGGCGAGGGGATCGTGCTCTTTCCGGAAGCGACGAGTTCGGATGGCGCGGGGATCCTCCCGCTCCGGCCGGCCCTGCTCGACTGGGCGGCGCGGGGGGGCGTCGGGGTCCGGGCGGCGACCATCACCTACAGCACGGCGCCAGGAGAGCCGCCCGCGCGCGAGGCGGTCTGCTGGTGGGGCGGGATGGAGTTCGTCCCGCACCTCCTCGGGCTCTGCCGGCTCGATGGCGTCGTCGCGACGGTGACCTTCGCCGACCGGCCCGTGACGGCCCCCGACCGCCGCACCCTCGCGGCGCAGTTGCACGCCGTGCTGCGCCGGCACTTCACCCCCGTGGACTCGAAGGAGGCCGCGTGACAGCCGTCCGCCCCCTGCCGGCCGCCGTGGGCAACCTCGCCCTGCTCGAGCAGGGCGCCGCGGTGCTCGCCCGGCTCGACCCGGCGACGTACACCGCCGCACGCCCCGGCTGGTCGCCGGTCGGGGCCCAGGTGCGCCACGTGCTCGACCATTACCTCGCGCTCCTCGACGGCCTCGCCGAGCGGCGCGTCAACTACGACGCGCGCCGGCGCGATCCGCGGATCGAGCTCGACCCGCGCGCAGCCCTCGATCTGATGGAGCGGATCGGCGCGGACCTCGCCGGCCTGGACGAGGCCGAGGGCGACCTCGCGCTCGACGTGCACGGGGACTCGGGGGGGGGCGACGGGCTCGACTGGCGCCGCTCGACACTCGGCCGCGAGCTGCAGTTCCTCGCGAGCCACACCGTGCACCACTGGGCGCTGGTACGGTTGCTGCTCGAGGGCCACGGCGTGCGCACCTCGGCGGACTTCGGGCTCGCCCCGTCCACGCGCGCTCACCTCGCCGGGTCCCGCTGATGTGCACGCTGAGCTGGGTCCGGGACGCCGCGGGCTACACCCTGTTCTTCAACCGGGACGAGCGCCGGACGCGCCAGATCGCGGAGCCGCCGGGCGTCGGTGAGACCGCGGGGACCCGCTGGCTCGCCCCGCGTGACCCGCAGGGCGGTGGCACCTGGCTCGGCGTGAACGAGCACGGCGTCACGACCTGCCTGCTCAATCGCTACGACGCGGCCCCCGCCGGGCGGACCAGCCGCGGCCTGCTGGTCGCGAGCCTGCTCGACTGCGCCTCGCCGCACGACGTGCGCGCCCGCGTGTGCAGCGCGAACCTGGGGCAGTATGCCCCGTTCACGCTGGTCACCTTCGCACCCTCCCGCGCCGCACACGTGCTGAGCTGGAGCGGCCGGGTGCTCACCACCGGGACGATCGAGAAGGGCGGGCTCGTGCTGACCAGCTCGGCCGTCGCCGCCGGCCTCGTGACGCGGGTCCGCGCCGCGGCGTTCGAGGGCGCGGGAGCCCACGCGGAGGCGCTCGCGGTGCTGCACCGCAGCCATGCGCCGGCGGCGAGCGCGGTCTCCATCTGCATGCACCGGGACGACGCCGAGACGGTGAGCCTCTGCCGCGTGGACGTGGATGCGGTGCGCGTGCGGCTGGCCTATGCGCCCGGCCCGCCCTGCGGACAGCGCCCGGCGCACACGCTGGCCCTGCCGCGGGCGGGGACCGCCGCCGCGGTGGCGTGACCCCGCTCGCGTTCACCCTCGCCCTCGGCACGCTGGCGAGCGAGGACCTCGCCTGCATCGCCGCCGGGCTCCTCGTGGCGCGCGGCGAGCTCGGCATCGCGGCGGCGATCGTGGCCTGCCTCGCCGGCATCCTCGCCGGGGACCTGCTGCTCTACGTCGCCGGCCGCTGGCTCGGCCGTGCGGCACTCCGGCGGGCGCCGCTCCGCTGGCTCGTCCGGCCCGACGACCTCGCGCGCGGCGAGGCGTGGTTCGCGCGGCGCGGTCCCTCGGCCGTGCTCGCCAGCCGTTTCGTGCCCGGGACGCGGCTCCCGACGTACCTCGCTGCCGGCGTGCTCGAACCCAGCGCCTGGCGCTTCGCCCTCTGGTGCGCCATCGCCGGGGCGCTCTGGACGCCGCTCCTTGTCGGCCTGTCGGCGCGATTCGGCACCGGATTCGCCGGCGTGGCGGAGCGGGCGGAGCCGCTCGTGGTGCGTCTCGCCGCGGCCGGCCTGCTCGCCCTGCTGCTGGTCCGGATGCTCGCGCCCCTCGTGACCTGGCGCGGCCGGCGGCTGCTCCTCTCCCGCTGGCGGCGCCTCACGCGGTGGGAGTTCTGGCCGATGTGGGCCTTCTACCCGCCGGTCGCGCTCTACGTCCTCCGGCTCGCGCTCCGGCATCGGAGCCTCCGGCTCGTGACCTGCGCCAACCCGGGCATCCCGGGCGGCGGCATCGCCGGGGAATCGAAGTACGCGATCCTCGACGCGCTCCGTGGCGCCGAGGGGTTCGTCGCGCGCACCGCGCTCGTCGCGCACACCGCCGACGCCGTTGGGCGCGCGGGTGCCGCCCGGCGCGCCATGACCGAATTGGGCCTTGCCTACCCCGTGGTGCTCAAGCCCGACGTGGGCGAGCGCGGCTCCGGGGTCGGCATCATCCGGGACGAGGCGCAGCTCACGGCCTGGTGCGCCTCCGCAGAGGGCGACTTCCTGGTGCAGCAGTACGTCCCCGGGGTCGAGGCGGGGCTCTTCCACGTCCGGCCCCCCGGGCGGGACCGCGGCCTCCTCTTCGCCATCACCGAGAAGCGCTTCACCGAGGTGACCGGCGACGGCTGCCGCACCCTCGAGGAGCTGATCCTCGCCGACGACCGTGCGGTGTGCATGGCGCCAGCCTTCCTCGCGCGTCATGCCGCGCGCCTGCACGAGGTCCCGGCGGAGGGCGTGCGCGTCCCGCTCGTCGAGCTGGGAACCCATGCGCGCGGCGCGACGTTCTTCGACGGCGAGCGGCTCCGCACGCCCGCGCTGGAGGCGGCACTGGACGAGGTGAGCCGCTGCTTCCCGGGGTTCGGCTTCGGCCGCTACGACGTGCGGGCCGACTCCTGGGAGGCGTTGCGCGCCGGGCGATTCCTTGTCGTGGAGCTGAACGGCGTCACCGCCGAGGCGACGAGCATCTACGACCCGGCACACTCGCTCGCCGAGGCCTATCGCACGCTGTTCCGCCAGTGGCGGCTCTGCTTCGAGGTCGCCGCGGCGCAGCGGGATCGCGGGGCCCGCATGGCGACCTGGGGTGAGCTCCGTGCACTGCTGCGGCACCACCGCCGCGCCGTCGCCACCCACGTCCGGGCCTGAGCCCGGCACACCCGAGATCGAGGGACCGACCGATGCGCGAGATGCTGGGACGTGGGGCGACCGTGGCGAGCTGGGCCTGCCAGCTGGTGGCAGCCGTCATCCTGGGGCAGACGCTCTTCTTCAAGTTCACCGGGGCGCCCGAATCGAAGTTCATCTTCACCACCCTCGGGGTGGAGCCGTGGGGCCGGATCGGGACCGGCACGCTCGAGCTCGTCGCCGTGCTCCTGCTCCTCTACCCGCGCACGCCTGCCCTGGGCGCGCTGCTCGCGCTGGGCCTCATGGCGGGCGCCATCATGGGGCACCTCACGAGGCTCGGCATCGAGGTGCAGGGCGACCACGGCCTCCTCTTCGGCCTCGCCATCACGACCTTCCTCGCCGCGGCGATCGTGCTCGTGCTGCGCCGCCGCGAGCTGCCCCTCGTGGGCGGCTGGTTCTGAGGCGCCGGCGATGCGACTCGCGGTCTTCGGCGGGACGGGGCGGGTCGGGCGGCGCGTGGTCGAGTACGCCCGGGCGGCCGGCCACGAGGTGGTGACCCTCGTGCGCGAGCCGGGCGGGCTGGCCGACGCGCCTGGACTCGCCGCGATCCCGGGCGACGTGCTCTCGGCGGACGACGTCGCGCGCGTGCTCGACGGCGCGGACGCCGTCATCAGCGCGCTCGGGAGCCCGAGCGTGGACCGGCCGGGGACGATCCTCTCCGGCGGCATGCGGAACATCACCGGCGTCATGCGTCGCCTCGGCATCCGGCGCGTGCTCGCCGTCGCCGGGTCGGGCGTGCTCGATGCGCCGGAGGGCGGGCTGCGACATGACCGGGCCGACTTCCCCGCGACGTTCCGCGCGATCTCCGAGGAGCACGCCGGCACCTGGGCGGCGCTCCGGACGAGCCGGCTCGACTGGACGCTCGCCTGCTGCCCGACCCTCGTCGCCGGCGTGCGCACCGGACAGTACCTCGAGGCGGCGGACGTCATGCCGCCGGGCGGTCGGGACGAGATCGCCCACGAGGACGTCGCCGACTTCCTGCTGCGGGAGATGACGGCGCATCAGTACCCGATGCGGCGGGTGGGCATCACCTACTGAGGCCCGGGACGGGCGCCACCCCGGGCACGGCCGGTGCCCGGGGCGCGGTGCGTTCAGGCCGGCGAGGGGATCCGCTGCGGGAGGGGAAGGAGCAGCCAGGGCTCGGGTGCGAGGCGCACGTCGTTCACGAAGACGAGCTGGGCAGCGGCACGCGGCACGTCGCAGGCGAGGTGGATCGCCTGCGCGGGCATCGTCACTCGAGCGATCACTCCGCCAGGGTCGTCCCCGCCGGCGAGCAGGCGCTCGGTGGCCGTCTCCGCGGTGCAGTCCACCCAGAGGCGGAGGTCGAAGGCACCTCGGCTCTCGCGGCGGAAGAGGAAGTTGCCGTCCACCAGCAGGATGTCGACGTCGCGCCAGGCGCTACGCCGGTACCCCGGGGCGCCCGCGCGCCCGCCCGTCGGGAGTGTGCGCGAGTCCGCCACCGGCCGGACCACCTCGGCCAGGAGGCGTACGTGACCGCGCGAGCGTTCGTAGCGCTCGAGCGCGCCCTCCCCGGGCGTCGTGGGCGCGAGCCACGGATCGGACGGCACGTGCAGGGCGTGCGCCCCGCTCGCGCGCAGCAGCTCGACCAGCGTCCGCGTGACCAGCGTCTTCCCGCTTCCGTCGATGCCGGAGACGCCCGCCACGAGCGTGCGTGCTGCGGGGTGACGGGCTCGCGCCGCCAGCAGGTAGCGGGCGGCGTGGATGCAGGCGGCGTCGAAGCAGGGCGTGGGCATCGGACCCTCGGGCGGTACGGCGGCCGGCGGGATGGTCCCGCGGCCACTCCGAACCGCTAACGCCCGCCGGGGCCGTCCGGTTCCCGCGCCGCCGCCGGACCCTGAAGGCGCGTTCACGTCCCCTCCGTTCATCGTGGCGTCATGCGGGAGCGCTAGCGTGCGGGCACCATGCCGCATCGCTCCGTGCTCGCCCGCCAGGTCCTGCCGTCGGTCGCCGCCTACGTCGCGCTCGTCCTGGCGGCCGTGCTCGCCGACCGCCTGCTCCATGCGGCGGGCCTCGCGGGTGTCGGGCGCGTGCTCGGCCCGGTCGGCACCGGGCTCATCATCGCCTCATTCGCCTACTCGCTCCGCAAGCGGAAGCTCCTGCGCCTCGGCTCGCCGAAGGCCCTGCTCGAGCTGCACGAGGTGCTGGGCTGGGTCGGCGCGCTCGCGATCCTCGTGCACGCCGGGGTGCACGTGCACGCCCTCATTCCCTGGCTGGCCGTGGGGGCGATGCTCGTCGTGGTGGCGAGCGGGTTCGTGGGCAAGCTGCTGCTGCGGCGGGCGGGCGACGCGCTGCGGGCGCGGGAAGAGGAGGGCGGCCGGGAGCGGGACCCGGCGGCGGAGCGGCGGCGGGTACTGGATGCGGCGACGGTGGACGTGATGAAGCGGTGGCGGGCGGTGCACATGCCGCTCAACGCGGCCTTCGTGGTCCTGGCGCTGGTGCACGTCGTCGCCGCCCTCATGCTCTGGCGGTGACCGGTGCGTGCCTCCGTCGTCGGTCTCCTCACCCTCGCCGCGTGTGCCGGACTCGTCGTGGTCTCGCCTCGGCGGGCGCTCTCCCCGGGGCCCCTGACGCGCGGACACGGCGACCTCGGCGAGCGCTGCCTCGACTGTCATTCAGCGTTTCGCGGCCCGCGCCCCGAGCGCTGCACGGCGTGCCACGACGCGGCCCGGTTCGCGCGCCGCGCGGCCTCCGCAGCGGGCGCCGGCAGCCGGGCCCGGGCCATCCTCGGGCTCCACCGTGCGCGCGCGAGCGCCGACTGCCTCGCGTGCCACACGGACCACGGCGGCCCCGACCCCGCCCGCGCCACGCGGCGCTTCTCGCACGACGCGCTCGGCCCGGAAAGCCCGCCCTGCGCCGACTGCCACGCGGACGCCGCCCCGCGGGACGACCTGCACGGCACCTCGCCCGGGGCCTGCGATGCCTGCCACCGCACCTCCGCCTGGCGGCCGGCGACGTTCGCCCACGACAGCGTGTTCCCGCTCGACCGGGATCACGCCGTGGCCTGCCGCACCTGCCACGACGTCGCCGGTGACTACCGGCGCTACACCTGCTACGGCTGCCACGAGCACGCGCCCGGCCGCATCCGCGCCCAGCACGCCGAGGAAGGGATCACCCGGGACCTCGATCGCTGCGTCCGCTGCCACCGCGACACCGCCGGCGAGCGGGGCGAGGGCGGCGGCGACTAGCGGCAGTCCGCCCGCTCCTTCGCCGGGTCCTGCACCATCCAGCGCACGCGATTGAAGTACGTGCGCCCCTGGTCGTCCCAGCCGATCGCGAACTGCCAGGTCCGGCCCCCGGCGTGCGCCTCGAGGACCGGGTAGCCGGGGCCGTCCACGATGCGCCAGGTGCCGCGCGTGGCGCCGCTGCCCCCGGCCGACGCACTCGCGCCGGGGACGTCGATCGTGGTGAGCCCGTCCGAGCGGTGCACGAAGCGCCCGTCGGTGCAGAGATCCACGGTCTCCTGCCGGGAACTGCCGCCCGACAGCCCGCCCGAGTAGGTCTCGAAGTGATAGAGCCGGCGGCCGCGCAGCTTCGCGTCCCACTGCCGCGCGAGTGCGGAAGTTCCGCCGGGACCGGCCGGAGCGGTCGCCGCACCATCCGCAGCGCCCGAGGGCGCCGCCGCGACCTCGGCCTGGCGCGCGAGCCGGAGGTCCATGCGCCGGGACCTGTCCTCCTTGCCCGTCGCCGGATCGTTGAACTTGAGCCGGGCGTTGATCCGGTCCTGCTCCGCCTCGTAGGCCGCTTCCAGCTTCCCCGCGCGACCGTCCGCGCCCAACTTACCGATCACCCCAAGGTCGCCAAGGGCGGTGCCGCTCACGGGATAACTGGCACGGCCCACCACGACCGTCCCGGTGACCTTCGTGCCGGCGAGTGTGAGGTGGATTGCGACGGCCGCACCCGTCTTCGGGTCGGTTCCCGCCCAGCTGCTGCTCGCATCCTGCCCCGCGACCGGGGCGGGCGGGACCGAGGCGAGGAGCAGGAACGGCACGAGGCGATACCACGGCATGCGGCACCTCCGGCAGGCGGACGTTTCGGTGGACGCGGGCGCAGGACGGGCCCGGGGTACCGGGGTAGTCCCGGTTACTCCCGACCCGGCCGGCGCGCGCTGATGATCTCGGTGTTCATCCCGGCGAAGCGGAGCCCGCCGCCGAAGCGCCCGTGCTCGATCTTGACGCACTTGTCCATCACCACGGGCATCCCTGCCGCCTCGGCGATCGCCGCCGCCTCCGGGCTCACCACGCGGAGCTGGAGCCAGAGCGCCTTCGCCCCCGCCGCCACCGCCTGACGCGCCACCGCCGGGCACTCCGACGCCCGCCGGAACACCACCACGAGATCGATCGGCTCGGGGACCTCCGCGAGCGACGGCCAGGTCCGCTCGCCGAGGATCGTCCCCTCGTGCGGCGTCACGGGGATGATCCGGTAGCCCTCGTGCCGCATGTACGACGCGACGAAGTGGCTCGCCTTCACCGGGTCCCGCGAGAGCCCGACGATCGCGAGCGTCCGGCTCTCGCGCAGCAGGCGGCGGATGACGTCGGGGTCCTGCCAGCGGGCGCGCTGCTCGGGGGTGAGGGCCGAGTTCAGCGTGATGTCGCACGCAGGGCCTGGTCCAGGTCCCATAGCAGGTCCTCCAGGGTTTCGAGGCCGATCGAGAGGCGGATCATCCCGGGCTCCACCCCCGCGCGCGCGAGCTCCTCGTCGGAGAGCTGCTGGTGCGTCGTGGAGGCCGGGTGGATCACGAGGCTCCGCGCGTCGCCCACGTTGGCGAGGTGCGAGAACACCTGCAGCGCCTCGATGAAGCGCTTCCCCGCCGCGCGCGCCTCGCCCCCCTCGCCGCGGAGCCCGAACGAGAAGACGGCGCCCGGCCGCCCGCCCAGGTACTTCCGCGCGAGCGCATGGTCGGGGTGGTCCGGCAGCCCGGCGTAGGCGACCCACGCCACCTGCGGGTGCGCCGCGAGGAACGCCGCCACCGCCTGCGCGTTGGCCACGTGCCGCTCCATGCGCAGGGCGAGCGTCTCGAGGCCCTGCAGCAGGAGGAAGGCGTTGAAGGGCGAGAGGCACGCCCCCGTGTCGCGCAGGGTCTCGGCGCGCGCCTTCATCAGGTAGCCGTAGTGCCCGAAGGTGTCGGGGAAGTTGAGGCCGTGGTACGAGCGGGAGGGCGTCGCCACCGCTGGCACGCGCGACCAGTCGAAGGTCCCCGCCTCGCAGATCACCCCGCCGATGCTGGTGCCGTGCCCGCCCAGGAACTTGGTCGCGGAATGGAGCACGATCGCGGCTCCCCACTCGATCGGGCGGCAGAGCCACGGCGTGGCGAAGGTGTTGTCCACCACGAGCGGGAGCTTCCGGCTCGCCGCGAGCCCGCCGAGGCGCTCGAGGTCGAGGATGCTCCCCTTCGGGTTCCCGATCGTCTCGCCGTAGAGCGCCCGCGTGCGGGGGCCGATCGCCGCCTCCCACGCGTCGAAGTCCGCGGGGTCCACGAAACGGACGGTCACCGAGAGCTTCTGGAAGGTGTGCACGAGCTGGGTGACCGTCCCGCCGTAGAGGTGGGCCGAGGCGACCACCTCGTCGCCGGGGGAGAGCATCGTCATGAGCGCCACGAACTGCGCCGCCATCCCGCTCGCCGTCGCGAGCGCCCCCGTCGCCCCCTCGAGCGAGGCGATCCGCTCCTCCAGCACCGCGGTCGTCGGGTTGCCGATCCGCGTGTAGATGTTGCCGTACTCCTTGAGCTCGAAGAGGAGTGCCGCCTGGTCGGGGCTCTCGAAGACGAAGCTCGTGGTCTGGTGGATCGGCACGGCGCGCGCGCCCACGTCCCGGTCGGGGACGTGGCCGGCGTGCAGCATGCGCGTCTCGAAGCCGAAGCGGCGGCGCTGGGATTCGCTCATGGCGTGGCGGGGGTCTCCCCGGTCCGGATGAAGGCGGCGACCGCGGGATCCCGCCGGAGCTCGGCGAGCTGGGTCGCGTCGGGATGCTGCGGCAGGTCCCGTTCGGCGGCGACGAGGCAGAGGAAGCCGAGCGGCTCCGCGCCCGTGGCGCGGAACTGGTGCCAGGTGAGCGGCGGGACCTCGACGAGGTCCTGCGGCGCGAGCGGGTGCACCTCCCGCCCGACGAGCACGGCACCGCTCCCCCGCACCACCATCACCGCGTGCACGTGCGCGTGCCGCTCGAGCGAGGTGTAGCCGCCCGGCGCCACCTCGAAGTAGCGCCACTGGCCCGGCAGGCGCGCGCTGCCCTCGAAGAGCACCTGCCGCGTGACCCCGGCGAAGTGCGTCGCCTCGCCCTTGTAGGCCCGCACCTCCACGCCCTCCCAGCGGCACGGCCCCGTCGCGCGGCGGACGCTCATGCCGCCGCCCGCGCGAGCGCGGCCACCTGGTCCACGAGATCCCGCGTCCTGTCGAGGAGCGCGTCACCCGCCAGGTACAGGCTCCCGCCGATCAGGAGCATCGCGTCGCTTCCGTAGTCGCCCAGCACGGCGGCGACGCGCTCGAGCGCGATCCCGCCGGCGGGCACCGGCAGTGCCGCCCGGACCCCGGGGCGCGCGCCGCGCAGCGCGTCGGCGAGCGCGAGGCACGTCGCGCGGGAGTACGCGAACCGGCCACCGTGGTGGGGGAAGATCACGGCATCGGCGCCGAAGTGGCGGAACAGCGTGCCGAGCAGCGCCGGCTCCTCGGCGCGGAGCACGCCGGCGAAGCTGGGATGGGCCAGGATCGGGACGCCGGCGGAGGCCGCCAGCTCGGCGAGGAAGGGCAGCCCGAGCAGCATCGGCGCCACCATCACCGCGCGCGCACCCAGCCGCCGCGCGAGGTCGAGCTGGCGGCGCACGGCGTCGGGGGTGCCCACCAGGTTCGGCACGTAGAGCGCCTCCCGGCCGGTGGCGTCCGCGGCGCGCGCCACGGCGTCGAGGCAGGCGGCGACGCGCGCCGCGAAGGGACAGAAGGGATGGTCGGCGAGGCCGTGGTCGTCCTTGATCACGTCGAGCCCCGCGCGCGCAAACGTCGCGCAGAGCCCGGCGATCCGCTCGGGCGGGAGGCCCATCGGCTTGAGGGCGGTGGCGAGGAGCGGCCGTCCGTGCGCCCCCGTGAGGGCGCGCCAGGCGTCCAGCCCGAACCGCGGGCCGCCCAGGCGCGCCGCCGCCGAAGCCGGGAGCGCCACGTCCGCCAGCACCACGTCCGGCTGCAGCGAGGAGTTGCCGAAGAGGACGTTGAGGAGCTGCGCCGGGTCGCCGGCGGTGGTCGCGGCCGGGTGGGCGATCGTCACGCGGAAGCGGCCCGGTCCCGCGGGCTCGATGTCCTCCACGATGCCGAGGATGTGCTCGCGGACCCATGGGTCGCGCACTGCCTCCCGCGGCAGTTCCACGGCCTGCTCGAGGAGGAGGGCCTCCGCACGCGCCTCGACGTGCGCGGGGTCCGCCGCGACGAGGTACGTCACGCGGAGGTGGTCCGCGAGGTCCGACATCCATGCTCCGGAAGGGATCGTACCCAAGATATCACGCGGCACCGCGGGGACGGAGCGGGGCCGGCGGCCCCTCAGCCCCCCGCGGCGGGCGGCGCCTCGTCGCGGAGCCGGTAGCCCACCCCGGGCTCCGTCGCGATGAGCCGCGGCCGGGCGGGATCCCGCTCGAGCTTGTGCCGGAGCTGCCCGACGTAGACGCGGAGGTAGTGCGTCTGCTCGAGGAAGTTGGGGCCCCAGACCGCCTCCAGCAGCTGGCGGTGCGTGAGCACCTGGCCCGCATGGGCCGCGAGGACGGCGAGGAGCCGGTACTCGGTCGGCGCCAGGTGCACCTCCTCGCCGGCGCGGAACACCTGGCGACGGCCGAGGTCCACCCGGAGTTCGCCGGCGGTGACGACCGACGGCTCCGCACCGCCCCGGCCGGGGACCGCGCGGCGGAGCGCCGCGCGGAGCCGCGCGAGCAGTTCCTGCAGGCCGAACGGCTTCGTGAGGTAGTCGTCGGCGCCCGCGTCGAGCGCGGCGACCTTGTCCCGTTCCTGGCCCCGGGCGGAGAGCACGATGATCGGGGTGCGGTGCGTCGCGCGCACCTGGCGCGTCACGTCGATGCCGTCGGCGTCGGGGAGGCCGAGGTCGAGCAGCACCACGTCGGGATTGCGCCCCGCGAGCTGCGCCAGCCCCTCGCGCGCCGTCGCCGCCTCCACGACGTGGTAGCCGTGCGCACGGAGCGACGTGCGGAGGAACCGGCGCATCGCCGGCTCGTCCTCGACCACGAGCACCACCGGGGCCGGCGTGGTCACGGCGCCTCCGGGAACGCGAGCGCGGCGTCCGGGTCCACGCTCGGGGGCGCAGCCTCGAGCGGCAGCGTGAAGCGGAAGGCGGCCCCGCCCCCCGCTGCCGGCTCCACCCAGATCCGTCCGCCGTGCGCGGTCACGATCCCGCGGCAGATCGTGAGCCCGAGTCCCGCGCCGCCCGGCGCGGGCCGGCCATCCTCGACATGCCGGCCCGGGGCGCGGTGGAACTTCCGGAACACCGCGTCCGCCTCGCCGGCGGCTACCCCCGGGCCGCGGTCGGCCACCTCGACCACGATCGCGGCCCCGTCGCGCCACGCCGAGACGCGGATGGGCGTCCCGGGCCGGGTGTACTTCGCGGCGTTCTCGAGCAGGTTCACGAACACCTGCTCGAGGAGGAGCTCGTCCACCGACACCAGCGGCAGGTCGGGCGGCAGTGCCACCTCGACCGGGTGATCCGCCAGGCGGCCCTCGAGCCGCAGCAGTGCCACGCCGAGTGGCTCCTCGAGCGGCTGCCAGTTCCGGTGCACCGCGAGCGCGCCTGACTCGAGCCGGATCATGTCGAGCAGGTTCGCCACGAGCCGCGTCATCCGACGCGACTCCTCGACCACCGTCTCGGCGAGCTCGCGGCGCTCCACCGGCGTGAGCCGCTCCGCGTCGCTCGCGAGCGCCGTCCCCGCGCCCTCGATGCCGGCCAGCGGCGTCCGGAGGTCGTGCGAGAGCGAGCTGAGCAGCGCCGTGCGGAGCCGCTCCGCCTCCACCGCCAGCCGGGCCGCCTCCTCCTTCCGCGCGAGCGCCAGGCGCTCCAGCGCGAGTCCCGCCTGGCCGGCGAGGAGTTCGAGGCCTCGGCGCTCGGTCGCGGCGCCCGCGCCCGCACCCGCGCCGGCCGTGATGGCGAGCACGCCGTGGCGCGCGAGCGGCGTACCGACGGGCAGGAGGAGCGCGCCCGCGTCGGGGAATTCCGCCGTCCCCGTGCCTGCCGCCTCCCCATGGTCGAGGACCCACGCCGCGGCCTCCGCGACGCGCGGTCGGTCGAACGGCGGCCCGCCGCCCTCCAGCGCGCCCGCCGCGCCGCGGAGGGCGACCGCGGCCGGCGTGCCCGCCGCCCGCTCGACGTGGCGCGCCGTGACCTCGGCCACCTCCGCCGGCGTCCGCGCGCCCGCGAGCGCGCGCCCGAGTTCGTAGAGCGCGGCGAGGCGCCGCTCGCGCGCCGCGACCGCGCCGGCCTCGGCGCGCAGCCGGGCCGTAAGCCCGCCCATGATGAGGGCGACGATGAGCATCGTCGCGAACGTGACGACGTAGGCGCCCTCGTGGACGGCGAGGGTGTAGTAGGGCGGGACGAACGCGAAGTCGAAGGCGAGGATCGCGAGGAGCGAGGCGTACACCGCCGGCCCGCGCGCCGACCGCGCGGCGACGACCACGACGGCCAGCAGGAGGAGCATCGCCACGTCGATGGGCGCGAAGGTGGCGCGGAACTGGAGGCAGGCGAACGCGACGGCCCCCACGGTCGCCGTGGCCGCCGCATAGCCGCGCCATCCCGCCTCGCGCCGATCCATCGTCATGCGCCCCCGCCGGTGCGTGCCGTGCCGGAAGGTACCGGCGCGCCACCTCAATATTCCGTCAAAGTTCGGCGCTCCCCCCTCCCGGCGCGAGGGCACCGGCCCGACGATATGGGCCATGCATGCCAATCCAGGGGACACGACCAGGCCGGCGCCGCCCGCCGACCCCGCGGCGGGACCGCCGTCCCTCGGCGCCCGGGCGCGCCAGCTGCTCGTCGGTCCCCCGCGCGACCTCGCCGAGCGGGGCCTCTTCCACCGCCTGGCGCTGATCCCCTTCCTCGCCTGGGTGGGGCTCGGCGCCGACGGCCTCTCCTCCTCCGCCTACGGCCCCGAGGAGGCGTTCAAGGCCCTCGGCGAGCACCGCTTCCTCGCGCTCGTGCTCACGCTCATGGTGGCGGGCACCGTGCTCCTCATCTCGGCGGCGTACAGCCGCATCATCGAGGAGTTCCCCACCGGCGGTGGCGGGTACGTCGTCGCGAGCAAGCTCCTCGGGCCGCGGGCCGGCGTCGCCTCGGGGAGCGCGCTCCTCGTGGACTACATCCTCACCATCACCACCTCGGTCGCGGCGGCGGGCGACGCGATCTTCAGCCTGCTGCCGCCCGAGTGGCACGGGGCGAAGCTCGGGCTCGAGGTCGCGGCCCTCCTCTTCCTCACCGCGCTCAACATCCGGGGCGTCCGGGAGTCGGTCCTCGTCCTGCTGCCGGTCTTCCTCCTCTTCCTCGTCACCCACGTCCTCCTGATCGGCGGCGGGCTGCTCGGGCACCTGCCCGAGCTCACCGGCACGGTCACGCACGTGGCCCAGGGCTACCGCGAGGGGATGTCGGCGCTGGGTGCGGGCGGGCTCGTCCTCCTCCTCCTCCGGGCGTACAGCCTGGGCGGCGGCACCTACACGGGCATCGAGGCGGTGTCGAACGGGCTCCCGATCATGCGGGAGCCGCGCGTCAGGACCGGCAAGCGGACGATGCTCTACATGGCGACGTCGCTCGCCGCGACGGCGGGCGGCCTCCTGCTCTGCTACCTGCTCTGGCGGGTCGAGCCGGTGGAGGGCCGCACGATGAACGCCGTGCTGGTGGAGCGCGTCGCCGCCGGCATCCCGGGTGCGGGGATCTTCGTGGCCCTCACCCTCTTCTCGGAGGGGGCGCTGCTGGTCGCGGCGGCGCAGGCGGGGTTCATCGACGGACCGCGGGTCCTCGCCAACATGGCGGTGGACAGCTGGATGCCCCACCGGTTCGCCTCGCTCTCCGACCGGCTCACGACGCAGAACGGCATCCTGCTCATGGGCGGGAGCGCGCTCCTCGCGCTCCTCTACACCCGGGGGAACGTCGGCCACCTCGTGGTGATGTACAGCATCAACGTCTTCGTGACCTTCTCGCTCTCGATGTTCGCGATGCTCCGCTTCTGGCTCGGCCGGCGCGGCCAGCGCCCGGAGTGGTGGCGGCGGGGCGCGCTCTTCGCCGCGGGCTTCGCCCTCTGCGTCACGATCCTGGGGATCACGGTGTTCGAGAAGTTCGCGCAGGGCGGCTGGATCACGCTCGTGGTGACCGGCCTGCTCGTCGCGACCTGCCTCGCCGTGCGCCGCCACTACGCCGCCTGCGAGCAGCACCTCGAGCAGCTCTTCCGCGAACTCGGCGACCTGCCGCTCAACCCGCCGGCGCCGGGCGAGGCGCCGCTACCCGACCCGAAACAGCTGACCGCGGCGATCCTCGTCAGCTCCTACGGCGGCGTCGGGATCCACACGCTGCTCAACCTCTTCCGCGCCTTCCCGGGGGTCTACCGGAACGTGGTGTTCCTCTCCGTCGGCGTGGTGGACTCGGGCGAGTTCAAGGGGGAGCACGCCGTCGAGGAGCTGCGCGAGCGCACGCAGGCGATGCTCGACCGGTACGTGACGCTCGCGCAGGGCCTGGGCGTGGCCGCGACCTCGCGGCTGGCGATCGGGACGGAGGTGGTGGCGGAGGCGGAGCAGCTCTGCCGCGCGGTGGCGCGGGAGTTCCCCCGCACCACCTTCTTCGCGGGCAAGCTCATCTGGCAGCGCGAGCGCTGGTGGCAGCACCTCCTGCACAACGAGACCCCGCTCGCGATCCAGAAGCGGCTCCAGTGGGCGGGCCGGACGATGGTGACCCTCCCCGTGCGGGTGCGCGAGGCCGCCTGAGCCGGCGCGGCCCCGGCGCGACCCGGGTCCGCCTCACGGCAGCACGACCGCCTCGATCGCGTCGAAGAGGCGGGCCATCTCCTTCGCGCTCGACGTCACGAAGCGGTACGAACGCTCCCCCGTCTTCTCGAGCGCGAAGCCCTCGAGCCGGTCCACGCCCTCGACCATGCTGGCCGGGTACGACGGCCGCAGGGTGAACTCGACCGTGTACGGCCTCGACATGGTGAACGGGGCGATCTCCCCCGCCATCTCGCGGCGCACCGCCTCGCGCGCCCCCGTCCGCAGCATCGCCCGCACCCGCGCGGGGCTCCACGTGATCGCGGCGTGCGTGCCGAGCGCGAGCTTGGTGGTGACGTACACCACCCGGTCGCCGAGGAGGGCGCGTGCCTCCTTCACCAGCTCGTCGTCCCCCGCCACCAGCGAGACCGAGACCCCTGCCTCACCGAGCACGAGCGCGTTCACCCCGGTCTCGTTGAGCGCCCGGCCGTTCACCGTGAGCGACTGGAAGGCGTACTGGTGCGCCATCACGCCGGGGCTCGCCGGCGACGCGTGCATCCCGAGGAACATCGCGGTGTTGAAGCTCGAGTCGATCGCCGTGCTCATGACCATCGGCTTCGGGTAGCCTCGGATCAGGATCGCCGCGGTGTCGAGCGACCAGGGCTCGAGGGTCGCGAAGCGGTTCGCGCCGTGCCCCTCGTTGACCACGAAGCTCCGCGCCCCGGCCGCCCGCGCACCGGCGATCGCCGCGTTCGTCTCCTCCGTCAGCAGCCCGCGGTAGTGGTCCCAGAAGTCCCGCCCGCCGCGGTCCTTGTAGGCCGGGCCCTCGGTGCCGGCGATGACCTCGGTGACCTGCACCGCGGACCCCATCCCTTCCATGTCCACGATGTAGTAGACGCGGAAGCCGGGCTCGGCGGGGACCTTCTTCTCGACGACGCCCGACTGGGCATGGAGGGCGCCGGCGAGGAGGACGAACGGGAGGGCGAGCGACAGCGTGCGGTGCATGGATCGTGGTTCCGGTTGGTGGTGGATCGGTGCCCGCCGGGCGGGACCCGGCGTCAGGACGCGAGTTCGAGTTCGGCCCAGACGGCACGGTGGTCGCTCGTCGCGAGCGCCTCCGGCACCGCCTCGGCGCGTGCCGCGCGGACCGCGAGCCCGCGCGTGAAGACGTGGTCGAACGACCAGGCGAGGTGCGTGCGGCCGATGCCGGCGGTGTGCCACGCGTAGCCGCCGCCGGTGAAGACGCGCGCCGCACCCCGGCGGTTGAGGTCCCCGAGCACGAGCACCGGGTCCGGGCTCGCGGCCGCGTCCTCGACCACCTGCGCGGCCTGGCGGTCCTGCCCGCGGGGCAGCGTCTCCCAGAGCGTGCTCAGGTGGACGTTGTAGCAGCGGATCGGGCGGCCCCGGACCGTGACGGTCGCGCATACGGCGATCCGCGGCAGGCTCCGCGGCCTGGGCGCCGGCGCGAGGGGCAGCGCGCGGTCCTCCGCGATCGGCCATCGGCTCACCAGGGCGGGACCGAAGTTCCGGCCCGTAGTGGGATGGCGCGCGGAGGCATGATACACGTGGCCCGCGCCGAGGAGCCGGGCCACCCGCTCGGCAGCCGCCTCGTCGGCCTCCTGCAGCGCCAGCACGTCCGCCGCGCCGAGCGCCGGGTGCCGGGCGAGGAGCGCCAGCACCGCGTCCACGCGCCGGCTCAGCTCGAGGTTGTAGGTCGCGACGAGCAGCCGGGGCGGTGCCGGCACGGAGGGACCGCTCAGGCCAGCACCTCGCGGAGCGCCGCGCCGAAGCGCCGCATCTCCTCGCGCGTCCCGATCGTGATGCGGGCGTGGTTCGGCCAGACGGGCCACGAGCGGCCGATGAGCACCTCGTGCTCGCGCATCGCGCGGGCGACGTCGCGCGCGGGGCGGCCGCAGTCGAGCATGAAGCAGTTGCTCTCGGAGGGATGGAAGCGGTAGCCGTGCTCGCGGAGGAACGCGAAGGTCTCCTCGCGCACCGCCCGGGTGTACGCACGCCGCTCCGGGACGAGCTGCGCGTCGTCCACGCTCGCCCGCGCCGCGACCAGCGCCGGGTACGGTGTGATGTTCGCGCCCAGCCGGCGGAGCCGCTCGAGGAGCGGCGGCTGCGCGATCGCCGCGCCGAGGCGGAGGCCGGCCATCCCGTAGAGCTTGGAGAAGGTGCGGAGCACCAGCAGGTCGGGCTGCGTGGGCACCAGGTCCGCGACCGAGCGTTCCTCCGTGAAGTGGATGTACGCCTCGTCCACCAGCACCACCGCGCCCGCCGGCCGGTTGGCCAGCGCCCACTCGAGGTCCACGCGCGGCGTCACCGTGCCGGTGGGGTTGTTGGGATTGCAGAAATAGAGGAGGCCCGGCGAGGGCGCAGCGGCCGCCATGGCGCGCGCGTCGTGCGCCAGCGTCGGGGTGAGCGGCACCGGGAGCGCGGGCGCACCGGACACCGCCGCGGCCTGCCAGCCCGCCTCGAAGCCCGGCTCGCCGTACACGTACGGCCGCCCCGGGCCGCTGAACGCGAGCACCGCGCGGTGGAGCGGGTCGCTCGAGCCCGCGAACAGCTCGACGTGGTCGGCGGGCACGCCCTCCAGCTCGGCGATCCGCGCCGCGAGCTCGCGCTCCAGCGCGAAGGCGTAGCGCCCCCCCTCCGCACCCAGCGCCGCCATCGCGGCGAGCGCGGCGGGGCTCGGCCCGAGCGGGTTCTCGTTGCTGTTGATCCGGACGGTGCCGCGGCCAGGGGCGCGCGGAGCGGCGGCATGCGCGAGCCCGCCCTCCGCCGACCGCGGACCGAGGAGGAAGCCGGCCGCGCCGAGCGCGGCGAGGCGGGAGAAGTCGCGACGGGAGAGCCCGGCCGCGGGGCGTTCGTGAGGCATCGCTCACGATGCGTGCCGGGTCCCGGGGTGTCAAGCGCGCCGCGCGGCGGCGCCGCCGCTATGCTTCCTGCATGGATGCCCGTCGCCTGCGCCCGGTCGTGGCCGCCCTCGCCTTCATGGCGACCGGGTGCCACTACGCCATCAACTATCCCGACCCGACCGGGCCGCGCTTCGGGAGCACCGCGGCCAACGCCATCGTCGCGCCCGGCGACCCGCCCGGCGCCCGCGTCGTGGTGGGCTCCTACAACGTCGAGTTCGGGCGCGACATCCCGGCCGTCCTGCGCGTCATCCGCGCGGACTCCGCCCTTGCCCGAGCCGACATCCTCACCCTCGAGGAGACCGACGAGCACGCGGCCGAGGCCCTCGGCGCGGCGCTCGGGTGGCAGTGGGTGTTCTATCCCGCGGCGATCCACCCCGCCACGGGCGGCAACTACGGGTCCGCGATCCTGAGTCGCTGGCCGATCGTCGCGGACCGGAAGCTCCTCCTGCCGCACGTCGGGTGGCGCCGCCACCTGCGTCGGGCCACGGTCTGCGCCACGGTGATGGTCCACGGTCGCCCGATCCGGGCGTACGCGATCCACTTCTCGACGATGTGGGAACTCACCGCAGCGGGGCAGGACGACCAGGCGCGCACCGTGCTGGCCGATGCGGAGGGCTCGCCCGATCCCGTGGTCGTCGCCGGCGACTTCAACCGCAAGGGCGCCGCCGAGGTGTTCGCCACGCAGGGCTACGCCTGGCCGACGCGGCAGGTGGGCGCGACGCACCATCTCTGGTCGTTCGATCACGTCGTCGCACGGGGACTGGGCACGCCCGTTGCCGCGGGCCGCGTGCGCGACCCGGCCAACCCGAGCGACCATGCCCCCGTCTGGGCGGAGTTCGCGCTGCCCTAGCGCCAGTGACCCTCGACCCAGTACCAGCCGCGGCGGTGGTGCACCCAGCGCCCCGGCGCCCAGCCGCGGTATCCCCGCTCGATCACCACCCACCGCCCCGGCATCCAGACGTAGTCGTCGCGGTCCCATCGCCAGTAGCCTCGCACCCAGGCGTACCCGGGGCCGGGCCGCATCACGACGACGTCGACCCGGTCGGGTGGCGGGCGGCGGGACACGTAGACCACCCCGGGCGGCGGGAGCGGGGCGCAGGCAGCGGCCGCCAGCAGGAGCAGCGCGACGGGAACACGGCGGAACGTGCGGTGCATCATGGCGCAGACCCTCCCCGGTGTCCCGGAATCACCGACCAGCATGTTGACGCCCGGCGGCGCGATGCGTTAACGGCAGGCCCGTGCTACCGTTGAGGGATCCGTCTCCCCCCTCACGGAGGTCCCGATGCGGTCCCTCGCCGTCCGTCGCGTGTCCGGCACGATCCTGCTCGCCGCACTCGCCGCCACCCCCGCGCTCGCGCAGGGCGTCTCCCTCGCGCCGACCATCGGCGTCTACGCCCCGACGTCGGACCTGGTCAACTCGCTCATCTCGGGCGGGAACACCATCCAGTTCAAGCAGAAGATCGGCCTCGCCCTCGGCGGCCGCCTCGGCATCGGCCTGGGCTCGCGCGTGAGCCTCTTCGCGACCGGGTCCTACGTGCCCAGCAAGCTGCAGGCGACGGTGACCCAGACCGGGGTCCAGCGCGACGCGGCGGACAACACGAACCTCTGGTTCGGGAGCGCGCGGCTCGGCCTCTGGCTGCTGCCCTCGACGAGCATCGTCGCGATCGGCCTCAACGGCGGCGTCGGCGTCGCGGGCCGCGGCGCCACGACCGTCACGGCGTCCGACGGCAACACGTACACCGACAAGAGCCGCACCGACGTGGGCGGCGTGGTCGGGGCCACGGTGGGCGTCAACCTCGGGCCGATCCACCTCTTCGCGTCGGCCGACGACTACATCTACAAGCCGAAGGTCTTCGAGGCGCTCGGCGCCACCGTGAAGACGCAGAACGACGTGCAGGTCGCGGTCGGGTTCGGCGTGCCCCTGGGCTCCGGCGGGCGCCGCTGAGCAGGGACCGGCGCGCCCCCGCGCGTGACGACCGCCGCGCGGGAGCGCCGCCCGTTGACCGCACGAGGCCTCGCGCCCTGCGCCGATGAGCCGCCCTTCACGCGTCGTATGAAGGCGCTCCCGCTGGACGCCTTGCGTCGCGTGACGAAAATTGGGACACGCACTCGTCACGAGCGCCGATCGCCGTGTCCACGCGTCCCGTATCGCCCGGCGTGCCCGCCAACGTTGCGCTGGCGGACCGGCTCGAGGACGTCTCGCGCCGGCTCGCCTCCGCGGACGCCAACCCCTTCCGCATCCGCGCGTGGGCCCGCGCGGCCGACACGCTGCGCGCCCTCCCCTCGCCCGTCGAGTCGGTGTTCCGCCTGCACGGCCTGCGGGGCCTCGAGGAGTTGCCGGGCATCGGGCCCTCGCTGGCGCGCGCGATCGCCGAGCTGATCCAGACCGGCCACCTCGGCCTGCTCGACCGCCTCCGGGAGGCGAGCGACCCCGTCGCCCTCCTCGCGAGCGTCCCCGGCATGGGGGCCACCCTCGCGGCCCGCGTCCACGACGAACTCGGGGTGGAGTCGCTGGAGGACCTCGAGGCGGCGCTCCACGACGGGCGCCTCGCCGCCGTGCCCGGCTTCGGGCGCAAGAAGCTCGAGGCGCTCCGGCACTACCTCGCCGGGCGCCTGGCCCACCGGCGTCCCCCGCCCCGGATCGGTGAGCCCGACGTCGCGGAGCTCCTCGACGTGGACCGCGAGTATCGCGACGAAGCCGCCGCCGGACGGCTCCCGCGGATCGCGCCGAGGCGATTCAACCCGGAGCACGAGGCGTGGCTGCCCGTCCTCCACACGACGCGCGGCAGCCGCCACTACACCGCCCTCTACTCGAACACCGAGCTGGCCCACCGCCTCGGGCGCACGCACGACTGGGTCGTCCTCTACTACGACGGCCGGTCCGGCGAGCGCCAGTGCACCGTCGTCACGGCCCGCACCGGCGCGCTCGAGGGCCAGCGGGTGATCCGCGGCCGCGAGGCGGAGTGCCTGCACCGCGCGGCCGGCGTGCCACCGCGCCGGCCGCCTCCCCGGATCGGCTGAAGGCGTCTTCACGAGGCAGGCCCCCGAGCGCGCTCAGGAGCGCTTCGCCGCCCCTTCACGCGGGCGTCGCGACCTTGGGACTCGGCGGCACGCGGCGCGCCTGCCGGGAGGGCCGGCAGGCGCCGGTCAGGCTGCCGGGGAAGGGAACATGCGATACGGAGCGTTGCTGGCGACGGCCATCGTGGCGGGCCTCGTGGCCTGCGTGCCGTCGCTGCGGGTGCGGACGGACTACGACCCCGAGGGCGAGTTCGAGCGGATCGTCACCTTTCACAGCACCGTCGCGACCGGGTGGCACAACGACCTGGCCGAGCGGCGGGTGCAGCGTGCGATCGACTCGGCGCTGGTGGCGCACGGCTGGCGGAAGGCGGAGTCGGCCGAGAGCGCGGACGCGATCGTCGCGATCCACGGTGCGACGGAAATGCGGCGCAGCATCACGACCTTCTACGACGACCCGATGTGGCACGGCTGGTGGTGGCGGGGCTGGCGCTTCTGGGGCCCGCCACGGCCCACCGTCGTCGTGCGCGACTTCCGCGTCGGCTCGCTCGTCGTGGACATCTTCGACGCGCGCACGAAGCACGTGGTGTGGCGGGGCGAGGCGGACGGGGAGCTGGCGGACCAGCGGGCGGACCGGCGGGAGCAGGTGCACGACGCGCTCAGCCGGATGTTCCGGGACTTCCCGCCCGCGGTGCGGCCGCCGTCCTAGGCCGTGGATGGGCCGCACGACACGACGCCCCCGCCGGCACGCCGGCGGGGGCGTTCGCCATTCCGGGACGACGGGTGGCTAGCGGTGCAGCGTCAGCCGCCAGGTCGCGTGCTCGAGCGTGCCGTCGTGGTTGAAGTCGTAGCCGTTCTGCATCCCCGGCTTCAGGCAGAAGGCACAGTTGTCACCGCCGCCGGCGCCGGTGGACGGGCCGCAGGCGAGGGTGATCGTGTTCCCGGACCGCGAGAACTCGAGCGGGAAGTACGACGGGCCGCCACCGGGGTGCACCACCATCAGGTCCACGCCGTTCATCGCGTAGGTGCCGCTGAACGTGCCGTTCTGCACGCCGGCCTGCACGATGGTGAGGTCGAACGACCCGTTGCTGCCGAGGACCAGCGTGACGGTCGCCCCGCCGGCCACGATGTCCACCGTCCCGAGGCCGGTGGAACTGACGTACTGAACCGAGCTCGCCTGCCAGGTGCCGGCGAGGTCGCTGGGCGACGGGCCACTGCCGCCGTCGCCGCCGCAGGCGAGGGCCAGCAGGGCCGTGAGCCCCGCGGCGCCCCGCGGAATCGTGAATCGCATGGGTCCCTCCCGCGATGTCCTGCTCCATCATGCACGGGAGGCCGTGAAGCGCGGGTGAAACGCCGGGGGAACTTTCCTCCGCCGCGCCGGGGTGGCGTCTTGACTGACGCTGCGTTGCCGGTGCCGCGACCTGGCTAGGGTGACCCGTCGGTGCGCTCGTCGAGCTCCCGCGTCATCTCGACCATCGTCCGCCGGAACCCCGCGCGCGCGAAGAGCCGCTGCGCCGCCTCGTTCCGCCCGGCGGTCGAGAGCACCACGCGCGGCGCGCCCTGCGCCCGGAGCCACGCGAGCGCCGAGTCGAGCAGCCGGCCGCCGGTGCCGCGCCCGCGCTCGGCGGGGTCCACGACGAGGTCGTAGAGCGCGCCCGCCGGCCCGCGCAGTGCCATCCAGTCGTGGCCCTCCATCCCCGCGTAGGCATAGCCGATCACCGTCCCGGCCCGCTCCGCGACGAGCACCACGGCGTCCCCGCGCACGAGCTGGGTGCCGAGGAACTCGGCGTACCCAACGGCCGTGCCCGAGGTCTCCGCGACGAAGCGCGCAGGGTCGAACTCGTGGTGCGTGCGCACCAGCAGCGCGCCGAGCCGCCCGAGCGCGGGGAGGTCGGCCGGCACGGCGGGACGGATCGCGACGTCGGCGGGAGGTGCGGCCATGGTCGGGCGCGCCCCCGCGTCAGCGGTCCACGAGCCGGGCGGAGCCCTCGGAGTAGCGCTCGCCCTGCACGGTGACCCGCGACGCGGCCTCCTCGATGGCGCGCACGTCCTCGGGGGCGAGCACGAGCGCGGCGGCCGCGAGGTTCTCCTCCAGGCGGTGCAGCTTCGTCGTGCCAGGGATCGGCACGATCCACGGCTTCTGCGCGAGGAGCCACGCGAGCGCCACCTGCGCCGGCGTGGCACCCTTCGCCGCCGCGATCCCGGCGAGCAGGTCCACGAGCGCCCGGTTCGCCTTCCGGTTCTCCGCCGAGAAGCGCGGCACCGAGGTGCGGAAGTCCGAGGGGTCGAAGGCCGTCGCCTCGTCGATGGCGCCCGTCAGGAAGCCGCGGCCGAGCGGGCTGAACGGCACGAAGCCGATGCCCAGCTCCTCGAGCGTCGGCAGCACCGACGCCTCCGGCTCGCGCCACCAGAGCGAATACTCGCTCTGGAGCGCCGCCACCGGCTGCACCGCGTGCGCGCGCCGGATGGTCCCGGCCCCCGCCTCGGAGAGCCCGAAGTAGCGGACCTTGCCCTCGCGGATCAGCTCCCGCACGGTGCCGGCCACCTCCTCGATCGGCACCTGCGGGTCCACGCGGTGCTGGTAGAGGAGGTCGATCGTCTCGACGCGCAGGCGGCGGAGCGAGGCCTCGGTGGTCCGGCGGATCGTCTCGGGCCGGCTGTCCACGCCGCCGGTCGGCTTGCCGTCCGCGTCGATCTCGAACCCGAACTTGGTCGCGATCACCACCTGCCCGCGAAAGGGCGCGAGCGCCTCGCCGACGAGGTCCTCGTTGGTGAACGGGCCGTAGACCTGCGCCGTGTCGAAGAAGGTGATCCCGCGCTCGACCGCCGCGTGGAGAAGCGCGATCATCGCCTGGCGGTCGGCGGGCGGGCCGTAGCCGTGGCTCATGCCCATGCAGCCGAGACCAAGGGCGGAGACGAGGGGGCCGTGCCGGCCGAGGGAGCGCTGCTGCATGGGGGGGTCCGTGACTGGGAGTGCGACGCGGGCCGCGCCCGCACGATGGGCCTGACCGAATGAACCGGCGCCTGGCCGCCCTGACAACCCCCTCGACGGCCGGGCGGCGTCCGCGCCCGGGAGCACGCACGGGGAAGGCGACGGAACCTCGGCGGCAGCGGCGGGTCCCAACGGCAGTGCTCCGGTCGGAGCACCCCATGCAGTCACCTGCATGGCAACGCACCAGCCACGGACATTCCCGATGTACGACGACATCCTGGCCGCAGCCGGCCTGTTTGCTGCCCCCACCCAACTGGGCGAGATCGAGCATGCCCTCGCGACGCTCGACCGCCAGCATGCGCTCCTCGACGAGGCACTCGCCCGCGCTCGCGCCGCGGGCGCCGATCCCCTGCCCCACGCGCGGGCCCTCGCCGCGTGCGACGCCGAGCGCGCCTTCCTCGCCCGGCGGCGCGAGGAGGAACTGGCGCATCGCGAGCGGCTGCAGCGCGCCGGCCCGCCGACGCTGCTCGAGGTCCTCAGGACCGAACTCGACACCTTCCTCGGGCGCTGGCCCCGGACCGGGCGCTAGCAGGCCGGCCCCCATCCGCCGGCCGCCGACGGGCGTGACGAGGCGGCGAGCGGCCCGAACGGGCAGGGAAGAAAGACGCTCGGCCGCGTCGGGACACCGACGCG
>JBAIWX010000219.1:0-7837 GCA_037916975.1 Gemmatimonadales bacterium | reverse complement strand
CACCAGAAGAAGCTGGTGAAGAGCGCGCTCTCGCAGCTCATCGCCGAGGAGGACCCGCGCGCGGAGGAGGAGGCGGTCGCCCACGGCGCCGAGGAGGCGGCGCTTGAGCGCGGCGAATTCCTCGTCGGTGAGCGCACCGGCCCGGTGGAGCTCCGCCGCCTCGCGGAGCGCCGAGACCACGGCGCTCGCGTCGGCCGGCGCGGCCGGGGCCGTGATCGGCGCGTCGCCGGGGGGCGGCACGGCGGCGGCAGGCGCCTCTGCCGCGGCGGCCACCTTCCGCGCGCGCCGGGACGCGATGAACACCGGCGCGAGGCCGCGGGCCCGGGCGATCGCCTGCACGAGCGGCTCGCCGAGGGCCGGCGCCACCGCCACGATCGCGCGGCGCGCGGGGCCCGCCTGCACCCGCAGCGTCCAGCCGTGCATCCCCTCCTCCACCTCGACGGCGGTCACGCTCGCGAGGTCGTCCGCGGTGTGGCGGGCGAACCAGCCCGTGCCGACGGCGAGGAAGCGGCGGTCGGTCACCACCCAGATCGCCTTGCGGCCGTCGCTGCGGCCGCGCGCGGCGTGCAGCAGGGTCTCCCCGGCGAGGAGGTGGGGGCGGACCCGGGCCTCTTCGGCGGGCTCGAGGGGGTGGTCTCCCTCGGCCCAGAAGGACCGGTCACGGGCATAATCCACGGTGCGTTGCATGGCGGGGCCTCCGGCGTGGGGGCGCGCGCCGGGCGGCGCGCGCGCGTCGTCCCCTGCTAGTACGCCGGCTCGAGGCGCGGGTTCGCCGGGAGCGTGTTGGCCCGCACGGGGAGGAGGAAGAGCCGGAGGAAGGCGAGCCCGTTCTGGAGCCGGAGCCAGCGGGCCCGGAGGCCGCCCCGGCCCTCCTTCGCCAGGCGGTCGAGCTCCTCGCTGTTGCGGTACATCCGGTCGAGCAGCGCCCAGAAGGCCGGGTTCTCGAGGTCGAGCTCGACGGGGAAGACCTGCCGGGCGATCTCGGAGGTGATCTTCAGCACGCGGCGGTCGTACCAGTCCACGTCGATCCCGAGCTCGGCGAAGAACCCGCGGCGCAGGTGGTCGCGCACGTACATCGTCGCGAAGACCGCAAGGAGGAAGAACCGGATCCAGAGCCGGTTCGCGCCCTCGAGGAGGTGCGGGTTCGCGCGCATCAGCACGGCGAAGGCCTCCCCGTGGCGGAACTCGTCCTCGCACCAGTTCTCGAACCACTTGAAGATCGGGTGGAAGCGGTGCTCGGGGTGCTGCTCGAGGGCCCGGTAGATCGTGATGTAGCGGGCGTAGCCGATCTTCTCGGACAGGTACGTCGCGTAGTAGATGTACTTGGGCTTGAAGTAGGTGTACTTCTTCGCGCGCGTGAGGAACGAGAGGTCCACCGCCACGCCCAGGTCGTGCATCGTGTGGTTGATGAACCCCGCGTGGCGCCCCTCGTCCCGGCTCATGAAGCCGAAGAGCTCGCGGACATCCGGGTTCGTCACGCGCTTGCGGATCTCGGCGTAGAGCACGCAGCCGGAGAACTCCGCCGTGACCGAGCTGGTGAGGAAGTCCACGAAGGCCCGGCGCAGCTCCGGCGACCAGCTCGCCTGGTCCACCGCGTCGAACTCCGCCGTGCGCTTGAAGTGGTCCTTGTTCGGGTCACGCCGGAACTCGGCGATCAGGGCATCCCACTCGCCGCGGAGGGCCGAGATGTCGAGCCGGTCGAGCTCCGCGAAGTCGGTCGTGTAGAAGCGCGGGGTGAGCACCGTCTCGGTGACGGCCGCCTGCGTGGTCTCGTTGATCGGCGCGTTGGTCTGGGCGGGATACATGCGTCAGCCCTCGAAGCCCACGTCGTAGAGGTCGGTCACGTGCGAGGTGCCGATCACCCGCACGAGGAGGCGCCGCGGCCAGGAGGCCTGCCGCACCGTCGCCCGGGTCGCCACCGTCCGCTTCTCGCCGAAGGCGATCCGGCCCGGCGCGCCCTCGACTTCCACCGCATCCCCCTCGCGCACGGCGACGCCGTCGAGCTCGGCATGGGCGTGGAAGTGGTCATGGGTGGCCTCGAGGTCGAGGGTGCAGGGGACCCGCACGGTACGGCGCCACAGGAACCACGCCACGAGGAGCACGGCCACCGCGGCGAGCAGCAGGGGGAGCATTCAGGAGCCCCGGATGTGAAGAAAGTCGTGGGCGGCGGACGGCGGGACGCCGTCCGGTGTCAACTCAAGTTGACACCCCCGGAAGGGTCAGCGCAAGAGGCGGCGGTAGGCCTCGAGGTTGTCGGGGCCGAAGGCGTTGAGCTCGACGTGATATCCCGTGGCCGGGTCGTCGAGCGTCAGGCGCCCGTTCCGCCATTCGACGATGCGGAAGGGAGCGCCCTCGAGCGTGAGCCCGCGGCGTTCGCGCTCGTAGCCCAGGGCGCGAAGGCTGCCGCGGACGAAGCCCCCCGACTGCGCCCCGAAGCTGGCGAGGGGCTGGCCGGTGCGCTCGTCGCGCACGACGATGGCCTCGTCCGGGCCGCGCTCGAACCGGATCTCGCGCGTCACGGCGCCGGCATCCGGGGCGCCGAGCGCGGTGCGGCCGAGCCCGGTGAGGCGCGAGGCGGCCGCCAGCGCGATGCTCAGGAGGATCAGCACCAGGGCCCCCACCAGCGCCCCCTTCGGCACGCCGATCTTCGGGAGCTCCTCCTCGTCCACGTACACGCGGGTCATGGGACGGTCACCGGGGTCGGCCGCTCGCGTCGCGCCGCTTCATGCGGCGGGGCGGGCGGGGCGTTGAAGGCCACGAGGGCCTCGCGAAGCGTCTCGGCCACGCGCGCGGCATCGGGCACGGAGCGCAGCATGGGCTGCGGGTGCGCGAGGCGCCACGGGCGGGCGTAGGGCCACAGCTGCAGGTACGCGATCCGGTCGGAGCCCGAGAGCACCAGCACGAAGTCGCCGGTCCCGTCGGGATACATCCGGGTCTGCACCTGCTCGATGATGCGGAACGGCAGGTTGATGGTGCTGGAGACCATCATGCCCGCCTTGAGCACGACGCGGCGGTCGGTGATGGCGAAGACCGTCGTGCGGGCGCTGAGCCACCCGAGGAAGGTGGACAGCCCTGCCGCCACGATGCCGGCGCCCACCGCCAGCACGAGGCTCCCCGAGATCACGGCCGCCGGCACGCCGCCCGCCAGCTGGAAGACGGCCCGCAGGAGGCCGACGGCCGCGAAATACAGGATGATCGCGCGCGCATGGAACGCGCGCCGGGCGAGCGCGCCCGCGCGGGGCCGCCCCTCCCAGCGGACCTGCTCGCCGGGAGGAAGGGGGGCCTCGATGCCGCGGATGCGCTCGCCGCCCAGGTAGCTCATTGCAGCGCCGGCTCGACGCGGTTGGGCGTCGCGTAGAGGTAGCCGCCCGCGTAGTACGCCTGGATCCGGTCCTCCTCCAGGAGCGTGACGCGGTCGTTCGCCTTCGCCTGCGGGACGTCGGCGAACTGCGCGGCGGTGATGGACTTGACGGTCACGCGCTTCTTCGCGGCGTGGAAGCGCGCGCAGGTGACGGGGCAGAGCACGGTGCGGCCGCCCGCGAGCTTCACCTCGAGGTAGCGGAGCTGCGGCTCGGAGCGGTCCACCCAGAGCTCGCCGATCGTCCCGGCGACCTCGCCGTCACAGCCGAGGACCTCCCAGCCGCGCGGATCGGGATCGCGGCGGTCCACGGAGAAGTCGGTGGCGACGCGCATGGGCACGATCTTGGGCTCGCCCTTGACCGTGAGGTCGGGGGTGTCGGCGCGCTCGGCCCAGGCGGCGGGCCCGAGGCCGGAGAGGAGCTTGTTGCCGGTCGGCTCGATCGGCGAGTTGATGTCCCGCGCCCGCGGGATCGGAGGATACGCCATGGTCGGTCTCCCGTCAGCCGGTCAGTGGGGAAGGATGTACGTCTTCTTCTTGTCGGGGGCGGGCCACCCGGTCTGGGTGCCGCCCTGGTCGCCTTCCAGCGGGTACCCCTCGCGGTGGTCTTCCCGCCGCAGGTAGTAGACGAGCCCGAAGAAGAAGATCCAGAACGCCCAGATGGCGAGCTGGGCCACGTCGATGTACGCCGAGCCGATCATGGGGACTCCTCTCCCGCGGAAGGCTAGCCGGGCAGTTCGGCAAGGCCGAACGGCTCGGTCGAGGTCGTGCGCGACGCCGCGGACGCCGGCGCGACCAGGGGTGCAAGGGCCAGGAGCGCGGCGCCGAGCACCGCGATCTCCAGGTGGTAGACGAACAGGTAGCCGGTGGCGGGCCCCGTGAGGGCCGGGCCGAGCGCGCCGCGCTGGGCGAGCGAGCCGAGGCCGTCGCGGAGCACGCCGCCCAGCGAGACGGCCGCGCCGGCGGCGGTGGCCTGCACCGCCCCCCAGGCGCCGAGGGCGAGGCCCGCCCGCTCGGAGGTGGCGAGCGCCATCGCGCTCGTCAGGCAGCCGACGCTGAACCAGCCGCCGCCGAAGCCGATCCCCGCCGCGCCCAGCCGGAAGAGGAGGGCCGAGCCGGTGGGCGCGGCGATCGTGACCGCCGCGAAGGCGAAGCCGCCCGCGACCGCGCCGTAGGCCGCGAGCCGCACGGGGTCCATGCCGCGCCGGAGCGCGCGCGCGGCGAGGGCCAGCGCGACCAGCGCCCCGAGGGCGGTGATCGCCGTGAGCGCGCTCGTCGCGCCGACGCGGAGGTGGAGCACCTGCGCGCCGTAGGGCTCGAGCAGGATGTCCTGCATGCTGAAGCCGGCGGTGCCGAGGCCGAGCCCGAGGAGGAGCCGGGCCGAGCGGCGGTCGGCGAGGAACTGGCGCCACGCCGCGCGGAACGGCGTCGCGTCGGGCGGGGCGGCGGCGCGCGTGCGGTCCCGCGCCTCCTGCTTCCAGAGCGCCGTCACGTTGAGGAGCGCGGTGAGGAGCGCGCAGCCCTGCACTACCTGCACGAGGTGCGTGGGGGTGTAGTCCCGGAGCGCGAACCCGAGGAAGGTGGCGCTGGCGAGCATCCCGCCCAGGAGCATCGTGTAGAGGAGGGCCACGACCCGCGGCCGGTTCTCCTCGGTGGCGAGGTCGGTGGCGAGGGCGAGCCCGGCGGTCTGCACCGTGTGGGCGCCCAGCCCGGTGAGCAGGAAGGCGAGCGCCGCCCCGATCCGGCCCGGCAGGAGCGAGCCGGTCCGGTCGCCGTTCAGCAGGATGAGCGCGAACGGCATGATCGCGAGGCCGCCGCACTGGAGCAGCGTCCCGTTCCAGAGGTAGGGCACGCGCCGCCACCCGAAGGCCGAACGGTGCGTGTCGGACCTGAAGCCGATCAGGGCCCGGGCCGGCGCGACCAGCAGCGGGACCGCGAACATGAGGGCCACGAGCGACGCGGAGACGCCGAGTTCCACGATCATGACGCGGTTGAGCGTCCCGGCCATGAGCGTGGTCGCGAGCGCCACCGAGACCTGGAAGAGCCCGAGCCGGAGGAGGCGCCCGAGGGGCAGCTCGGCGCTGGCGGCGTCCGCGAACGGGAGCCGGGCGAGGAGCGCGTCGGAGAACCGCCGGGTGAGGGTGCTCATGGGGCGAGGAGCTCCAGCGCCTGCGAGATGTAGAAGCCGCGCGCCACGCGGTGCGTGCGCCCGGGGCGCCAGCCGCGCAGCGCCGGGGCCCCGGCGAGGAGGCGGCGCAGGCGCGCCTCGCGGACCGGCTCGACGGCGGGTGCCCGGTGGCCGCGCGGGAAGAGCCGGCCGATCGCGTGCATCACGGCGAGGGCGCCGGTCCTCGGCGGGAAGGTGAAGAGGATCCCGCGCCGGACCCGCGGCGCGAGGCGCGAGAGCGCCGCGACCTGGTCGGCGGGGCGATAGTGGATGAGCGAGTCCATCGCCACCACGTAGTCGAAGGTGCCGAACGCCGGGTCGAGCATGTCGCCGCAGGCGAAGTCGATGTGCCCGCCCCCGAGGTCGTGCGGGAGCCGCGCCTCGGCGAGCTCGACGAGCGTGCGGGCCACGTCCACCGCGACCACCCGGGCGCCGCGCGCCGCGAGCGCCACGCTGAGCTGGCCCGGGCCGCACCCGGCGTCGAGCACGCGCTGCCCGGTGAGGTCGGCCGGGAGCCACGACGCCAGCACGCCGCGCATCTCGTCGCGGCCTGCGCGGACGGTGGCGCGGATGCGGCTCACCGGCTCGGTGGAGGTGAGCCGCGCCCACGCCGCGGCCGCGGTGCGGTCGAAGTACTCCTCGATCCACGCGCGGCGATCGGCCCAGCCCGAGGCATCCCCAGCCGGGGCGGGCGGGGCGGGGCGCGGGTCGAGGCCCGGGGCGCGGTCGGGGATCGCGGTCATCAGTCGAAGCCCAGCAGGTCGAAGATCTCGCGGTCCTTGAGCGACTCGACGAGGGTGGGCTCGGTGCCGTCGAGGAGCCGCTGGGCGAGCGCCAGGTACTCCCGCTGCACCGCCTCCACCTCGGGGGTCGCCTCCATCTCGAAGAGCGTGCACTTCTTGAGCCGGCTGCGGCGCACCGCGTCGAGGTCGGGGAAGCGCGCCAGGATGTCGAGCCCCACCCGCGAGGTGTACCGCTCGATCTGGTCGGTGCCGGCGCTCCGGTTGGCGATCACGCCCCCGATCCGGACCCCGTAGTTCCGCGCCTTGGCCCCGATCGCCTGGACGATGCGGTTCATCGCGAAGACCGAGTCGAAGTCGTTCGCGGTGACGATGATCCCGCGGTCGGCGTGCTGGAGGGGGGCGGCGAAGCCGCCGCAGACCACGTCCCCGAGCACGTCGAAGACGACCACGTCGCTGTCCTCGAGGAGGTGGTGCTCCTTGAGGAGCTTCACCGTCTGGCCCACGACGTAGCCGCCGCATCCCGTCCCCGCGGGCGGCCCGCCCGCCTCGACGCAGAGCACGCCGCCGAAGCCCTCGAAGACGAAGTCGTCCACGCGGAGCTCCTCGGTGTGGAAGTCCACGCCCTCGAGGATGTCGATGACGGTCGGCACCATCCGCTTCGTGAGCGTGAAGGTGGAGTCGTGCTTGGGGTCGCAGCCGATCTGGATGACCCGCTTCCCGAGCCGGCTGAATGCCGCCGAGAGGTTGGAGCTCGTGGTGCTCTTGCCGATCCCGCCCTTGCCGTACACGGCGAGGACCAGCGCGCCGCCCACCTTCGCGGTCACGTCCATGTGCACCTGGAGGCTGCCCTCCCCGTCGTCGCGCTTGGGGAAGGAGCCCACCACGGGCAGGGCGGTGCGGGTCGCGGTCATCGGTCGCTCCTCGGGCGGGCGGTCACGTGAGCACCCCCTCGAGGCGGTCCTCGAGTTCGGCGCTCGCGTCGCGCAGGGCGGCGAGCGTCTCGGGGTCGGGGCGCCAGAAGCCCCGCTCGTGCGCCTCGAGGAGGCGCTGCGAGAGCTTCACCGCCGCATGGGGGTTGAGCCGCGCCAGGCGATCCCTGAGCTCGCGGTCGAGCACGTACGTGCGGGTGGTCTCGGTGTAGACCCAGTCGGGGACCGCGCCGGTGGTGGCGGACCAGCCGAGGGTGTTGGTGACGTGCACCTCGATCTGGCGCACCCCCTCGTACCCGTGCTTGAGCATCCCCTCGTACCACCGCGGGTTGAGGGCGCGCGTCCGGCTCTCGAGCGCGACCTGCTCGGCGATGGTGCGCACCGTGCCCGCGCCGCGGGTCTGGTCGCCGAGGTAGACGGCGGCGCGGCCGCCGGCCTTCTCCGTGACCTTCGCGATGGCGCCGAGGGACTCGTAGTAGTAGTCGATGTCGGTCACGCCCAGCTCGACCGAATCGAGGTTCTGGTACGCGGCCTCGACGCCGCCCAGCGCGCGCCGGAGGAGCTGCGGGGTCGCGACGGGGCGCCCCGTGGTCCCGTAGGCGTAGCCCTTCCGCCGCACGAAGGTGTCGGCGATCTCGGC
>JBAIWX010000218.1:0-27408 GCA_037916975.1 Gemmatimonadales bacterium | reverse complement strand
CTCGGCGGCGACGGGCATCCTGTTCTTTGCCGGCTTTGCGGCGATCGCCTCGGGACGCCGCGCCGCCGCCATCAATCTCGCGTTCACCGCCGCCGTCGTGCTCGCGTGGGCGTGGCTCACGTGGCTCTTCCACGACGCCCTCGAGGCACGCGACTGACGGAGTCGCCGGGACACGCCCACGGCGTGCATCGCTTCACGCGGGAGTCGCCGATGCGGATCCTCGACCTCGACGCCCTGCCAGTCGCCGCGATCACCGACTACGGGAGTGTCGCCGCGGCCGCCGTGGAGCTGGCCCACGGCGGGGGCGAAGGGCACGTCTACGTGCTGCGCTTCGAGCCCGGCGGCGTGATCGGGCCCCATCCCGCAGGCTTCGGGCAGCTGCTGGTGCCGCTCGAGGGCCGTGGGTGGGCCGCCGGTGGTGACGGGGTGCGCCGGCCGCTCGCGCGGGGGCAGGTCGCGGTCATCGCGCCCGGCGAGGTCCACTCGAAGGGCAGCGACGAGGGGATGACGGCGCTCATGATCCAGCTCTCGACGCTGGCGGCGGATGCCGGCGGCTAGCGGGCGAGCATCCCGCCGCGTCACTTCCCCCGGAGCTTCGCGCGCAGCTCGTCGGTCCAGTGGTCCACCATCACCAGCTGCCCGCCGCCCGGCGTCGGCGCCACCGTGTTCACGCGCGCCATGATGAAGTGCTGCCCATCGGGCAGGATGTCGTAGTACGGCACCACGTTCGAGCCGATGAGGCCCGCCCCCGCTGCGGTCGGGAAGAGGCGGCGCGGGGTGCCCGGCGCGAAGGTCGCGCCCGGCGTCACGGGCGCGACCATGAAGTCGCCATTGCCGCCCTCGAAGAACAGCTCGCGGCCGTCCCGCGCCCACCGCGGGGCGCTGCCACCCGTCGTGGAGACCTGCCAGCGCCCGCCGCTGACCTCGGGGAAGGGGCGCACGTAGATCTCCGGGCGCCCCGACTCCGGCGAGCTGTAGGCGAGCCAGCGGCCGTCCGGCGAGAGCGCGAGGCCGGTCTCGTTGAACGGCCCGGTGAGGAGCGGCACCGGCGTCGTGTCCCGCCCCAGGTGGAGGGCGAAGGCATCGCGGTCGGCGTCCTGCGTCGCGACGCGGTAGAGGAGCCACGTCCCGTCGGGCGACAGCGAGGCCTCGACGATGGTGTGGCGGGGCACGTGCCAGAGCCGCTCGGGCGGCGTGCTGCCGTCGGCGCGCTGGCGCCAGACGCCGTTCGTCAGGGAGTCGCCGAATGCCGCGAGGTATACCACGTAGGCGCCATCCGGCGACCAGCTGGGGCGGATCGCGCCGGCCGTGCCGAACGTGAGGCGCGAGCGGGGGCCGGAAGGAAGCTGCTTCACCCAGAGGTCGGGACCGGTGCTGCCCATGATGTCGAGCACGAGGCGCCGGCCATCCGGCGAGAGCGCCATGCCGCGCCTGGTGGCCGGATAGAGGGCCTCGGGCGGATCGAGCGGCTTGATCGCGCCCTCGCGGGACACCGTGACCAGCTCCATGATGCCCCGGCCGGCGTCGGTCTCCCCCGGCACGTAGGCCAGCGACCCCGCGGAGGAGACGGCGAGGTCCACCGCGCCGAATGCCTTCGTCATGACGCCCTCGAGCACCGGCACCGCGGCACCGGTGAGCTCGAGGCGGTCGGCGTCGAACGGGGCGGCGAGGACGGCGCCGTCGTAGCGGACGAACACGAGGTAGCCCGGGGCGACGTACCGGGCCAGGAGCCCCTTGGTGAGCACGTGGCGCGTCCGGGTCGCGGCGTCGTAGGCGATGATGTCGAAGTCTGCCGGGTTGAGGCTCCGGCGCGAGCGGAAGAGCAGGGCCTTGCCGCCCGGCAGCGGGTCGGGATGCGCCAGCCCGATCTCGCCGCCGGCGCTGTCGAGGGGCACCACGAGCTCCGGCGCACCGCCCCCGGCTCGGACGCGCCGGTAGCCCTCGGCGGAGTCGAAGTAGATCCAGCCGTCCGGCGTCCACGCCAGCCCGCCGCCACCGGCGGTGCCAGGCTTCCCCAGCGTGGTCGGCGGCCCGCCCGACACCGGGATCACCTTGAGCTCGATGTCGGTACCGCTCATGAACGCGAGCTGCTGCCCGTCGGGGGAGAAGACCGGACCGTAGGCGCCGGTGGTCCCCGGCAGCGGCGTGGCGTCGAGGCGGTCGCGCTCGCGCACGAAGAGCTGGTCGCCGCCCTCCCCCTCGCCGACGTACACCAGGCGCCGGCCGTCGGGGGAGAAGGCGAGGTTGACGCCCGGTATCCCGAGCCGCATCGCCTGGCCCGCGGGCAGGCCCATGCTGTAGCGGACGACCGGCTCGGGCGGGACGGGCCGCCGCCACGCCCACCCCGCCGCGGCGAGGGCGACGAGCGCCAGCGCACCCGCGCCCATCGCGGCACGACGCCAGCGCGCGGCAGGATCCGATGGAGAAGCGGCGGCCGTCATCACGCGCGTGGCCAGCGACTCGCCCGAGCTCCAGCCCGGCGTGGCGAGCGCCCTCGCGAAGTCGGCCGCGGAGGCGAACCGGTCGGCCGGCAGCTTGGCGAGCGCCTTCTGGACGGCCGCCGCGACGTTGGCGGGCACGGTGTCGCGGTGCACGGTGACCGGCACCGGCTTCTCGGTGAGCACCTTGGCCACGATGGCCTGCGCGGTGCTGCCGAGGTGGGGCGGGTCGCCGACCAGCATCTCGTAGAGCATGGTGCCGAGCGAGTAGATGTCGCTCCGCGCATCCACCTCGCGGTCGCCCATCGCCTGCTCAGGGCTCATGTAGGCGGGCGTGCCGAGTGACATGCCCGTCGCCGTCATGCGGGTGGCGCCGGCATGCGAGGCGGCGAGGGCGATGCCGAAGTCGGCGACGAGCGCGCTCCCGTCGTGGAGCAGGACGTTCTCGGGCTTGATGTCGCGGTGCACCACGCCGTGGCGGTGGGCGTAGTCGAGCGCGCTCGCCACCTGCGACGCGAGGCGCACCGCGTCCTCCACGCCGAGCTGCTTCTCGCGGCCCAGCTTCGCGCGCAGCGACTCCCCTTCCACCAGCGGCATGACGTAGAACAGGAGGCCGTCGGCGCTGCCCGAGTCGAAGAGGGGGAGGATGTGCGGGTGCTGGAGGTTCGCCGTGACCCGGATCTCGGCGAGGAAGCGCTCGGCGCCGATGACGGCCGAGAGCTTGGGGTGGAGCACCTTGATGGCCACCTTGCGGTCGTGCCGCAGGTCGTGCGCGAGGTAGACCGTGGCCATGCCCCCCGCGCCGAGCTCGCGCTCGAGGCGGTAGCGGTCGGCGAGGGCCGGGGTCAGTCGCTCGATGGGGTCAGGCAGCGGGCACCCGGTGCGGGGCAGGATATGTTAAGAATACCGTCAACACTCGCCTTTCGCCCGGCCTCCTGCCGCGGCGTGGCCGGGCCCGGTCGCCCTCGCGTCCGTCCCGACCCCGGAGCCCGGGGTGCGAGCCCGGCGGGTGCCGGGCGGAGGCGCTCCCCGGTGGCGCGGGTCACCCTTCACCTTCGAGCGGAATTGCCGTGTCGATGGCCGAGCCTGCCGGACCGCATCTGCTCCTCCAGAACCACCACACCGGCGAGCGGCTCCTCATCGAGCGCGTGCGCCGCGGCGACGAGACCTGGTTCTCGCTCACCGGATCGCTCCCGCCGCACCGGGACGGTCCGCCGCTGCACGTGCACGTCCTCGAGGACGAGGAGGGCCGCGTCACGGCGGGCACGCTGTCGGCCGTGATCGGGGGACGGCACCACCGGGCCGACCCCGGCGAGTCGGTCACGATCCCGCGCGGCGCCCCCCACCGCTGGTGGAATGCCGGGGACGAGACCCTCACCTTCGAGGGCTTCGCGGGGCCCGCGGCCGACCTCGACCGGTACCTGCAGGCGGTCTTCGAGGTGGTGAATGCCGGCCCGGCCGGCCGGCCGTCGCTCTTCTACCTCGCCCACGTCGCGCTGCGCCATCGGGAGACGCAGGTCATGCTCGTCCTGCCGGCGCCGCTGCAGGCGGTCCTGTTCCGCCTGGTCGTCGCCGTCGGTGCGCTCCTCGGGCGGTATCGCGGCACCGAGTGGCCGGGCAGCCCGGCACGCTGCACCGGCGTGCCCCGCGCCGAGGGCGCAACGTCCCGATAGGGCGCGACGCGCGGCCATCGGGCATCACCTGGGAGGCTCACATGCAGCGGGTCACCGGCATCGGGGGGATCTTCTTCACCGCACGCGATCCGGTCGCGCTGCGCGCCTGGTACCAGCGGCACTTGGGCATGGACGTGCAGCCGTGGGGTGGCACCGCCTTCCCCTGGACCGACGGTGCGGGCCGCCCCGTCCCCGGCACGACGGCGTGGTGCGTGTCGGAGGCGGGGAGCGAGATGTTCGCGCCGGGCACCGCGCCGTTCATGGTCAACTACCGGGTCGCCGACCTCCACGGCCTGCTCGCCCTCCTGCGCGAGGAGGGCTGCCGGGTGCTCGACCACGTCGAGGAATCGGAGTTCGGCCGCTTCGGGTGGGTGCTCGATCCGGAAGGCAACAAGGTCGAGCTCTGGGAACCGCCGGCGGGCCAGTAGGCCGGATGCCGGGGGTGGGCCGGCCACGGTCCGTCGTCGGACCGCGACCGTCCGCCCGACGCCTACGCCGCCCGCTCGCGGGACCCCGCCACGAGCGCGGCACGCACCTTCGCGAGGTGATGGTAGCTGTGCCGCACCGCGTGATCCTCGAGCATGAACTGGCAGGTGAGCGGCGCGTCGGCATTGAGCGAGATGCCGGCGGCCGAGTCGAGCTCGGCGTCGCTCAGCGCCCGGACGGCCGCGGTGGCGGCGTCGCTGTTTTCCCGCAGCAGCCGCAGCGCCTCCTCCTTCGACACCTTCGCGTGGGTGCGCGCGTGCTCGGCGTTCAGGGCGTGCACGTCGTTCCACGTCACCCCGACAATCGGCTCGCCGGCGGCCAGCTGCCGCGCCAGCGTGATCTCGAGCGGGTACATCGAGGCGACGTGATGCACGATCACGCCGATCGTGCGGCCGTCCCCGGGGACCGGTGTCTCCCATTCGTCCTGCGTGAGCGCGCCGGCGAGGCGCGCGAGGGCGCGTGCGCCCGCCTCGAGCCGGTCAGCCAGGGCGTCGCTGCGGCGGGTTCCCGTCGTTCCTGACATCGTTGCCTCCTGGGTGATGGTCGGACACCTCCGCGTGAGGTGCTCACCCAAGCTGCTCCGCCATTGCCCGTCGTCCAATGACCGCAATGCCCGAGATCCTGCCCCGGCGTGTCAGCCGGGACGGGCGGGAGGCGAACCGGCGCCGGGAACGGGAACTGCCGGAGGCGCTTACGCCGAACCGTCGCGCCGCCCCGCACGCCACGCGCCCGGTGCGATCCCGGTCGCCTGCTTGAAGGCACGACTGAAGGCGGCCTCGGAGTCGTAGCCGACCTCGGAGGCGATCGCGGCGACCTTGGCGCCGGATTGCACGAGCAGGTTGGCCGCCAGCTGCATCCGCCAGCTCGTGAGGTACTGGATCGGCGGCTGCCCCATCAGCTCCTGGAATCGCCGGGCGAGGCTGGAGCGGGAGGTGGCGGACTCGCGGGCCAGCTCCTCAAGCGTCCAGGGATGCGCCGGGCGGGCGTGCAGCAGGCCCAGGGCCCGGCCCACGATCTCGTCGTGCAGCCCGGCGAGCCACCCGGTCTGCCCGGGAGGCAGCGTGTGGAAGTAGCGCCGCAGGACCTCGATGAACATCAGCTCCGCCAGCCGAGTGAGCGCCCCGCTCGAGCCGGGCTGCCCGGCCCACGACTGCTCCATGAGCTCCCGGGCCGCGGCGCCGAGCCACGGGCTGACGCCGCCGCTCAGGCGGATCACGGCCGGGAGCGACGCCAGCAGCGGATTGAAGGGTCGCCGGTCGCAGCCAAGGAAGCCGCACAGCAACTGTGCGCTGCTGGGGCCCGCGCGCCCCATGCGCAGCGTGCTGGGGTAGGGTGCCGGAATGGAGGTGTAGTAGTCGGCGGCGCGCGTCCCGGCCGGCTCGCTGCCCATGATGTGGGCATCGCCGTGCGGAAAGAGGATCACGTCCCCCGGCCCCAGCTCGACCTGTGGCTCGCCGGCCAGCCCACCGAAGCAGCGGCCCTCGGTCACGAGGTGATAGCCGATCAGGTGCTCCGACTCCGGGAGGATCCGTGGGGTGCGCTGCCGGACGTGCGGCACCTCCGCCAGCCAGGGAGCTGCCGCCTCGATGCGGTAGAAGTAGGCGCCGTCGAGGCGCACCACGCGGAGCAGGTCGGAGAGGGCGTCCATCGTAACCCGGTATCTTACGGTCGGATCGGCCGACGGGCGACCTCGGGCGATGCGCCATCGCGTGCGCGGCGCCGCCGGCTGGCCGACCAGAACGACGTACGCTGGGATGACGTGAACCTCGAGCGCCGCGCGGGCCGGATCGATCGACCGGAGCGCGAACCCGTGGAGGCGCGCCGACGGGAGGCGCCGATGGCACTGGTCGTGTTCCTGCGCGGCGTGAACGTGGGCGGGCACCGGGTGTTCCGACCCTCCACCCTCCCAGCGCGGCTGCCGGACCTCGGCCTCGTGAACATCGGCGCCGCGGGCACGTTCGTCGTGCACCGGCGGATGCCGCAGGCGGAGCTGCGGCGTGCCCTCGCGCGGGAGCTGGCGTTCGAGACCGAGATCATGATCTCGGAAGGGACCCGGGTCAGGGCCCTCGTCGCGGGAGACCCCTTCGCCGGCCTGCGGCTCCCGGCCGGCGCGGTGCGCTTCGTGAGCGTCCTCGGCAGGGCGCCCACCGTGGAGCCCGAACTGCCGTTCCGGATCCCGGCAGGCCCGCGCTGGCTCGTGCAGCTCGTGCGCCGCACCGATCGCTTCGTCGCCGGGACCTACCGTCGTGACGTGCGGACGATCGGCGCCCTCGGCCGCATCGACCGCCTCTTCGACGTCCCGCTGACGACACGCACCTGGAACACCTTCGCGGCGATCGTGCGCGCGCTCGACGCGCCGCCCGGGCGGAGTGGGCGGGTGGCCCGGCCGCGAGCCCGGCGGTGACGGCGGCCGGCGCGCACGCGATCGCGGGTCGTCACCGCCACGGCACCGGCCCCATCGCGCCGTAGCCGCACGGCGCCGGTCGCCATTGCGTTGCCGACGGCCCCGGGCTACAATGCCGCTGCGCACAGGGGCGCATTCAGTCCGCGTAAAGGGCCGTGCCCACCCACCGCAGTACCACAATACGGACGAACCTCCTCTCAGCCTGATCAGTGCGGACTCCAGGCGCTCTGAAAGGAGATTCGTGTGTATCCGAACCCGCAGGACGTCCTCCCGCTTCCCCCGCGTCCCGACCTCGACCAGTACCGCAAGCGCGCCCGTGAACTGACCTCGGCGTGCCAGGGCGGCGACACCGCGCTCCTCGCGTGGGCCTCGGCGTGGGTCGAGGCGCTGGAGCGACTCCAGCCGGACACCGACCGCACGCCGCCGCGCGACCGCCAGCGCCGCGCGCACCAGGTGGCGCTCTTCGCGCGCGAACGCCTGCGCGGCGCCGACGCCGGGCTCTCGCAGGCGTACTTCGTGATGGCGCGCGCCCACGGCTTCGAGAGCTGGCCCCGGCTGCTCGAGCACGTCGAGGGGCTCGCGCAGCGGGAGTCGGGCGTCGCCGCCTTCGAGCGCGCCGCGGACGCCATCGTCAATGGCGAGCTCGCGACGCTCGAGCAGCTGCTCCGCGCCGACCCGGGCCTCGTCCGCGCGCGGTCGAGCCGCGAGCACCGCGCGACGCTCCTTCACTACGTCGCGGCGAACGGCGTCGAGAACTACCGCCAGCGGACACCGGGCAACATCGTCGCCATCGCGCAGGCCCTGCTCGACGCCGGCGCCGAAGTGGACGCCCGCGCCGAGATCTACGGCGGCACGACCACCTTCGCGCTGGTGGTCACGAGCGCACACCCGCGGAACGCCGGCGTGCAGGATGCGCTCGCCGACCTGCTGCTCGATCGCGGCGCGCGGATGGATCCGGGCATCGTGCACTACTGCCTGGTGAACGGCTGTCCCGAGGCGGCGGCGCACCTCGCGGACCGTGGGGCGCCGGTGAGCGTCGAGGACGCGGCCGGGATCGGGCGGCTCGAGCAGCTCCGCGCGGCGTTCGCGCCGCCGCGGACGGTGCCGGCGGCCGAGCAGGGGGCCGCGATGGTGATGGCGGCGTGGTGTGGCCGCCGCGACGTGATCGAACTCCTGCTGGGCCTCGGCGTGGCCGCGGGCGCGGCACGGGAGACGGACCGCCAGACGGCGCTGCACGTCGCTTCCTTCCGGGGCGACGTGGCGATGGTCGCGCTGCTGCTCCGGCACGGCGCGCCGCTCGACGTCACCGATGCCGTGTACGGCACGCCGCCGCTCGTCTGGGCGCTGCATGCCTGGCTCACCGAGCAGCGCCCGGAGGCGGAGGCGTACCGGCGCATCGTGCTGACGCTCGTGGAGGCCGGGGCGGCGGTCCCGCCGGCCACCCTCGACGACGCGCGGCTCGCTGCCGAGCCCGAGGTCCTCGCGGCGCTTCGCCGGGCGGCGGCGAGGCGGAACTGACGCCGCGGGGCAGGGGACATCCGGCCACCAGCGGCAGTGGCGGGCGCAATGCGGCCCGGCGCGCGCTCGGCCGGGCGGAGAAGGATCCCCCGGAATGACGAAGGCGCCCCGGACCGTGCCGGGGCGCCTTCCTTCCTGCCCGTGACCGCGCCGCGCTCAGGCCAGCTCGAAGCGGTCCAGCATCATCACCTTGTCCCACGCGGCGACGAAGTCCCGGACGAACTTCTCCTTCGCGTCGTCCTGCGCATAGACCTCGGCCAGCGCCCGCAGCTGCGAGTGCGAGCCGAAGACCAGGTCCACGCGCGTCGCCGTCCACTTCACGTCGCCCGTCCGCCGGTCGCGCCCCTCGAAGACGTCCGTCGAGCCCGAGATCGGCGTCCAGGTGGTGCCCATGTCGAGGAGGTTGACGAAGAAGTCGTTCGTCAGCGCCTCGACGCGGTCGGTGAAGACGCCGTGCTTCGCGCCGCCGTGGTTGGCGCCGAGCACGCGGAGGCCGCCGACGAGCACCGTCATCTCCGGCGCGGTCAGGCGGAGGAGCTGCGCCCTGTCGAGCAGCAGCGCCTCGGCGCTCACGGTGTACCGGCCCTTCTGGTAGTTCCGGAACCCGTCGGCCACCGGCTCGAGGACCGCGAACGAGTCGGCGTCGGTCTGCTCCTGCGACGCGTCCATGCGGCCCGGGGCGAAGGGCACCGTGACGCTGACGCCCGCCTTCTTCGCGGCCGCCTCGATCGCGGCGCAGCCACCCAGGACGATCAGGTCGGCGAGCGAGACCTTCTTCCCGCCCTTCGCGGACTCGTTGAACTCGCGCTGGATCGTCTCGTAGATCTCGAGCGCGCGCGCGAGCTTGGCCGGCTGGTTGACCTCCCAGTTCCGCTGCGGCGCGAGGCGGATGCGGGCGCCGTTGGCGCCGCCGCGCTTGTCCGAGCCGCGGAAGGTGGAGGCCGAGGCCCACGCCGTCGCGACGAGCTGGGCGATCGGCAGCCCCGCGGCGAGGATCTTCGCCTTGAGCGCCGCGATGTCCGCCGCGTCCACGAGCGGGTGGTTCACCGCCGGGATCGGGTCCTGCCAGATGAGGTCCTCGGCCGGGACCTCGGGGCCGAGGTAGCGGACCTTGGGGCCCATGTCGCGGTGCGTGAGCTTGAACCAGGCGCGCGCGTAGGCGTCCGCGAAGAGCGCGGGGTCCGCGAGGTACTTCCGCGCGATCGGCTCGTACACGGGGTCCATGCGGAGCGCCATGTCCGCCGTGGACATCATCGGCAGGTGGAACTTCGTGGGGTCGTGCGCGTCCACGACGACCTTCGCCGTCTTGTCCGTCGGCTCCCACTGCCAGGCCCCGGCCGGGCTCTTCACGACCTCCCAGTCGTACTTGAACAGCGTCTCGAGGTAGCCCATGTCCCACGTGGTGGGGTTCGGCTTCCACGCGCCCTCGAGGCCGCTGGTGATCGTGTCGCCGCCCTTGCCGGTGCCGTAGCTGTTCCTCCAGCCAAGGCCCTGCTCCTCGATCGAGGCGCCCTCGGGCTCCGGGCCCACGAAGCTCGGGCTCGCCGCGCCGTGCGCCTTGCCGAAGGTGTGGCCGCCCGCGACGAGCGCCACGGTCTCCTCGTCGTTCATCGCCATGCGCGCGAAGGTCTCGCGGATGTCGCGCGCCGAGGCGACCGGATCGGGCTTCCCGTTCGGGCCCTCGGGATTCACGTAGATGAGGCCCATCTGCACCGCGGCGAGGGGCTGCTCCAGCTCGCGGTCGCCCTGGTACCGCTTGTCGCCGAGCCACTCCGCCTCGGGGCCCCAGTAGATGTCGCCCTCGGCCTCCCAGACGTCGGCACGCCCGCCCCCGAAGCCGAACGTCTTGAAGCCCATCGTCTCCATCGCGACGTTGCCGGCGAGGACGAGGAGGTCGGCCCACGAGAGCTTGCGGCCGTACTTCTGCTTGATCGGCCAGAGGAGGCGGCGCGCCTTGTCGAGGTTGCCGTTGTCCGGCCAGCTGTTGAGCGGCGCGAAGCGCTGCGTGCCCGCCGAGGCGCCCCCGCGGCCGTCGGCCGTCCGGTAGGTGCCGGCCGCGTGCCACGCCATGCGGACGAAGAAGGGACCGTAGTGCCCGTAGTCGGCCGGCCACCAGTCCTGCGAGTCCGTCATGAGCTTCGCCAGGTCGGCCTTCACCGCCGCCAGGTCGAGGGTCCGGAACTCCGCCGCGTAGTCGAAGTCCGCGCCCATCGGGTTGGAGAGGTTCGAGTGCTGGTGCAGGATGCCGAGGTCCAGCTGGTTCGGCCACCAGTCGCGGTTCGACCGGCCGCCGACGATCGTGCCGTGGCGCTCACCGTGCATGACGGGGCACTTGCCGCCATTGCCGCCGGAATGTCCTTCCATGACGCGCTCCCTGAGTGACGCTGCCTGGGGTGACTGCTCGAGTCGTGCACGCCGCCCGCCGTCGGCTGGTCACGCCAGCCGCGCGAACGACGGATGATTCGCGAGACAAGAATGTACCACACCGGGCGTCCGGCGAGGAGAGCGCGAGGGCACGCGCCGCACGCGGGCACGGCGTTCCGCCGGCGAGACAGCCGAGACACTCGCGCCCGGTGCTGGACCGGGCCCGCGCCCGGAGCCACCTTCCTTCCACCCACCTCCCATCCCTGTGCCCATGACCCCGTCCCGGCGCGACGTCCTCGCGCAGCTCGCGGCGCTCGCCCTGCTGCCGCACCTCCCGCGCCTCGCGAAGGACGACGATCCGCTCGCGGGCACGATCGCCGACTACCAGGCCGGCCGCCGCCGCGGGAGCTGGACCGCGGCCCAGGCGGTGGAGCGCGCGCTCGAGCGGTGCCGCGCCGACGGCGCCGCGTGGCGCGCGATCGACGTCCTCTCCACGACCGCCCTCGCCGAGGCGCGCGCCTCCGACGCCCGCCTGCGCGCGGGGAAGGCGCGCGGGCCGCTCGACGGCGTCCCGGTGTTCGCGAAATCCATCTACGACATGCGGGGCTACCCGACCACGGGCTCGAGCGCGGAGTGGGCCCGGCTCTTCCCCGAGCCGGTGCGGCGCGATGCGCTCGAGGTGCGGCGGCTCCGCGCGGCCGGCGCCGTCGTGCTCGGCAAGACCGCCGCGGACGACTTCGCGTACCACGGCGAGGGGACGAGCAGCCACACGGGCCAGGTGCTCAACCCGCACGACCCGACCGGCACCCGCACCCCGGGCGGCTCGAGCGCCGGCTCCGCCGTCGCCGTCGCGGACGGGATGGCGTTCGCCGCCCTCGGCACCGACGACGGCGGCTCGAACCGGATCCCGGCGCAGTGCACCGGCGTGGTGGGGATGAAGCCGACCTTCGGGCTCGTCCCGCGCACGGGCGTCATCCCGACCTGGCCCTTCCTCGACACGCACGGCCCGCTCGCGCGGCACGTCGCCGACGCGGCGCTCCTCCTCGCGGCGATCGCGGGGGCCGAGGCGTCCGATCCGCTCGCGCTCGCGGAGGGGTTCGATGGCGCCCCCCTCGCCGCGCTCCGCGACGACGCGCTCGCCGACGTCAGGCTCGGGCTCGTGGAGGCGCACGTCCCGCGCGAGCAGATGTCCGCCGACGCGCTCGCCGCGTGGGACCGCGCGCTGGACGACCTGCGCGCCGCGGGCGCGGTGGTGGAGCCGTTCCCGGCACCGGTGACGCTCCGGAACTACCGCGACGCCTTCGCGGAGGCGGCGACCGCGCGCGGCGACGTGGCGCCGGATCCCAAGGCGCCCGCCCCCACCGCCAGCGCGCTCCTCCGCTACTTCGCCGGGCGCACCCGCGACGCCCGGGCCGCGGTGCGCCGGGGCTACGACGCCTATCGCCGGTTCTACGACGTGCTGCCCGGGACGTACGAGGCCTGCGAGCCGCTCCTCGACCGGCCGATGATGGCGGACCCGGCGGGCGCCTCGTTCGCGCGCTCGCGCCGGGCGGTGGTGGCGACCCTCGCCGACGCGATGCGGGCGGCCGGCATCGCGGCGATGGTGTACCCCACGATGCCGTTCAACGCCTTCCGCGTCGCCGACGGCTGGCCGGACATCCGCACGCCGCTGGGCTACGGCAACTGGCTCGGCCTCCCCGAGGTGTCGGTGCCCGCGGGCCTCGGCGGGGACGGACTCCCCGCCCTCAACCTCTCGGTGGTGGGACTGCCCGGCGACGACGCGCGGGTGCTCGCGCTCGCGCACGCGTACGAGCGGCAGTCGCGCCGGTTCGTGCCGCCCCCGCGCCCGCATCCCGGCCCCTGAGCGTCGGGTGGCCCGCCCCGGCCCCCGATCCCGCCCCGCTTGACAGGATCCACAATTCATGTCACTTTGAGTGACATGAATAAGCGCTCCCGTCCCTATTCCAGCCCCCTCCGCGAGGCCCGCGCCCGCGAGACCCGCGAGCGGATCCTCGAGGGCGTCGCCACCTGGATGCAGCTTGGCGACCCCGGCGAGTTCACCCTCGACGCCGTCGCCCGGGAGGCGGGAGTCGAGCGCCGCACGGTCTTCCGCCACTTCGAAACCAAGGAGGCGCTCCTCGAGGCCTTCTGGGCGTGGATCAACCAGCGGCTCGTTCCCCGCACGCTGCCGGGCTCCCTCGCCGAGCTCGTCGCCGCGCCGCGCGAGACGTTCGCGCGCTTCGACGACGAGGAAGGGGTGATCCGTGCCAGCCTCCACACCCCCGCCGGGCGGGCAATGCGCCTCGCCGCGGTGCCCGCGCGCCGGCAGGCCTTCCGCGAGGCGCTCCGGGAGGCGACGCGCGGCGCCTCCTCGGCCGACCGCCGCCGCCTCGAGGCGGTGGTCCACGCGCTCTACAGCGCCGCGGCCTGGGAGGCGATGCGCGACTACGCCGGCGTCAGCGGCCGCCAGGCGGGGGACGCCGCGGCGTGGGCGCTCGAGATCCTCGTCGAGGCGGTGCGCCAGCGCGCCGCCGCCACTCCCAGTCCCGACACCGAGGCCTGACATGCCGTCACCGATCGCGATCGTCCACCCCGCCGACGCCGACGCGCTCTGGGTCGTGCGGGACCGCGTCCGCTTCATGGGCGAGCTCGCGGGCACCGACCTCGCCGTGCTCGAGGTGGAGGTCCCGCCGGGCTCGGGGACGCCGCCGCACGTGCACGCGTCGCCGGAGATCTTCCGCGTGCTCCGCGGCGAGCTCACCTTCGGCCGCTTCGGCGACGGCCCGCCCAGCGAGGTCGTGGCGGGGGAGGGGACGGTGGTCACGGTGCCGTCCCGCGTGCCGCACAACTACCGGAACGCGAGCGCCGAGCCCGCGGCGATGCTGGTCGTGGTGGAGCGGGCGATGGCCGCCTTCTTCCGCGACCTGGGCCGGCGCGAGGCCCCGCCCGCGGGCCCGCCCACGGACGCCGAACTCCGCGAGGTGCTCGCCGCCTGCCTGCGCCACCACATCACGATCCTCGGCGCGCCGCCCGCCTGAGCGGCGCCACCGGCCACCGGCCATCCACCCCCGATCCCGAGGCGACCCATGCTCCCGCTGCCCGCCACCCTCGACGCCCTCGACGTGCGCCTCACGCGGTGGACCGCCCGCCGCGCCGTCCCGCTCCTCCGCGTGAGCGTGGGGATCGTCTACCTCTGGTTCGGCGTGCTCAAGTTCTTCCCGGGGGTGAGCCCGGCGCAGGACCTCGCCGCGCGCACGATCGGCGCGCTCAGCTTCGGGCTCGTGCCCGGCGCCGTGTCGGTGCCGGCCCTCGCCGCGCTCGAGACCGCGATCGGCCTCGGGCTCGTCACGGGGCGGTGGCTGCGCGCGACGCTGCTGCTCCTCCTCCTGCAGATGGCCGGGACGGTGACGCCGCTCCTGCTCTTCCCGCGCGAGACCTTCACCGCCGCCCCGTTTGCGCCGACGCTCGAGGGGCAGTACATCATCAAGAACGTGGTGCTGGTGAGTGCGGCGATCCTGCTCGGCGCCACGGTGCGGGGCGGCCTGCTCATCGCCGATCCCGAGGCGGCGCGGGAGGCGCGGGCGCGCGAGGGGGGTGCTGCCCGCGCCGCGTGACCGGCACCGGGCCGAGTGCCGGTGGTGCGGGCCGGCACCGGGCCGGCGTCTCCACCACCACCCACCCGTCGAGGACCACGCCATGTACGGCCTGATCGGCAGGATGACCGCGGTCGCCGGCCAGCGCGATGCGCTCGCCGCGCTGATGCTCGAGGGCACGAAGGGGATGCCCGGCTGCCTCAGCTACGTCGTCGCCGCCGACCCGGCGGACGAGGTGAGCCTCTGGATCACCGAGGTCTGGACCGACCAGGCGCACCACCGGGCGTCCCTTGCGCTCCCGGCGGTGCAGGCGACGATCGCGCGGGCGCGCCCGCTCATCGCGGGATTCAGCGACCGGCACGAGACGCGGCCGCTGGGGGGCGTCGGGCTGGGGTAGGGCGGGCGGCGCGCCTTGATGGGCGAGCCCGGCCGTGCCTATCGTGGGGGGGGCGACCACCGTCGCCGACGTGCGCGCGGAGCATGCGCGGCTCGTCGCGGCCGGCGTGCGCTTCACGCTGCCCCCGCGCCAGATGGGGCCGGTCACGATGGCGGTGCTCGACGACACGTGCGGCAACCTCGTCCAGATCGTGAGCCGCGGGTAGCGGCGGGCACGGGAGGTCACGTGGCAGGACACGCGTTCCTCGCGGGCTCCGTCGCGCTCCTGCTCGCGGCCGCTTGCACGCGGCCGCCCGCGCCGCCGGCCGGGACGCGAGGCGGCGACGTCGCGCCGGGCGCCGGCCTCGAGGGTGCCTCGCGGTACGTCCCCGTGGACTCGCCCGGGTGTCGCGGCCGCCGGATCGTGAACACCCGCTTCGACCGCATCGGGCTCCGGGACCCGGGCTACCTGGTCGTGGAGACCAGCACGGACGTGGTCGAGCGCGACTGCGCGGAGGGCTCGCAGGGAACGGTCCGCGTGCGCACCTGGGACGACGCGCGCCTCGAGGCCCCGCGGTCCGTCATCGCCGACAGCGGCGAACTCGCCGCCCTCGCGATCCCGGAGGAGCTGCAGCGCGCCCGCGCCTTCGTGCCGCTGCTGCGCATCACGCGGACCGGCTGCTGCGGCAGCCTCGACCTCGACGCCTACTACGACCTCGTGACGGGCCGGCCGGCCTTCGCGGCCTCGTCGCCGCTCCGCTGGTTCATCGCGAACGGCACCGTGCGCTACCTGGCGGTGCTCACGCAGGCCCCGCGGGCGCCCGTGGAGCGGTGGTCGCCGGGCACGGTGGCGGTGCTGCAGTACGGCACCGGCAGCGGCCCTGCCCAACGGCTCGAGGTCCCCGGCGACACGAGCTTCGCGCACTACGTCGCGGAGAACCGCCTCGCCGGCCCGATGGCGCCCGGGGACACCATCCCGGTCCTCGCGGGGCGGAGCGAACGCGACACGGTGGCGGTGAGCGGCATTCGCTGGCGCGTGGACATCCGCCCGCAGGGCGACGGGCCCGGCCTCGGCGTCAGCGCCGTGATCCGCGACGACCGGCTCGTCCTCGAGCGCGTGACGCCGCTGCGCGGGGATTGACGAGCGCGGCCGCGCGGCCGTGGAGGCATGATCCGCGGACCCCGCGACCGCCCGAACGCCGAGGGAGCTCATGACCGCCGACTGGCCCTGGCCCGACGCGCTCGACGCGCTCGTCGCGGCGCCGGCACAACACCGGCTCCTCTTCGAGAACGAGCACGTGCGCGTGCTCGACACGCGGATCGCCCCGGGGGAGCGGACGCCCGTGCACACGCACCGCTGGCCCGCCGCGCACTACGTGGTGAGCTGGAGCGACTTCGTGCGTCGGGACGCGGACGGCCGGGTGATGCTCGACACGCGGGCGTCGGTGCGTGCCGGCACGCCGCCGGCGGCACTGTGGGGCGAGGCGCTGGGCCCGCACTCGCTCGAGAACGTGGGGTCGGCGCCGATCCACGTGATCAGCACGGAGGTGAAGGGGGCGGTCCGGGGGTGAGCGCCGCCGCCCGCCGCCTCGGCGTCGCCAGCGCGCGCGCCATCGCCGTGATCGGTGCCCTGTACGTGGGCACCATCGCCCTCTGGCTCGGGCGCGAGCGGACGCCCGCCGAGCCGATCGGCGACCCGTACCTGGCGGTGATGGAGGTGCTGACGATCCTCTCGGCCGCGGCGCTCGTGGGGTTCGTCGTGGCGGCACGGGCGGTGGCGGTTCCGGGCCGCGAGCGGGCGGCGCGGGGGATGCCGGTCGCGGGGATCCTCGCGGCGGTCGTCACGACCGCGGTGCACGCGATCAACCTCGCCGTCGTGCGGCCGCTCTGGCGCGCGGGCCGGCTGCCGGACTATCGCCTGGTCTGGCCCTCCGCGCTCTTCGCGATCGAGTACGTCGCGTGGGACCTGCTCGTGGGGCTCACGATGGTCCTCGCGAGCGTGGCGCTCGCCGGCCGGCCGGAGGGAGTGGCTGCCTGCCGCGCCTTCCGCCTGGGCGGCATCGCCTGCCTCGCCGGGTTCGCGGGCCCGCTCTCGGGCGCGATGCGCCTGCAGAACGTCGCGGTCGCAGGCTACGCGCTCGTGCTGCCGGTGGCGGCGCTGCTCGCGGTCCGGCGGTTCCGCGCGGAGTCCTGAAGCGGTACCCACCCTCGTCCCCCGGAGTCCCGGCGTGCCGAGCATCCGCTGGTTCCGTCCTTGCCTCACGCTCCTCGCCGTCGCCACCGGCTGCGGGCGCACCGTGCCGCCCGCCGATCCCGGTGCAGCCGAGGCGCGCCGCTTCGTCCAGGAGTTCTACGACCGCTACCGTGCGGAGTGGGACCGGCCGACGGGCGGTGCGCCGTGGGAGCTCGCGCTCCGGCCGGGCGCGCCCTTCGACTCGGGCCTCGTCGCCGCGCTCCGGGCCGACTCCGCGATGCGGGCGCGTGCGACCGACGAGGTGGTGGGCCTGGATGGCGACCCGTTCCTCGACGCGCAGGATCCGTGCGCCCGCTACGAGACGGGCGCCGTCGAGCGCGGCGATGGCGCCTGGCGGGTGGCGGTGCACCAGGTGTGCGACGGGCGGCGTGATCCGCTCCCGCGCGTCGTCGCCCTGGTCGCGCCGGAAGGCCGCTGGCACTTCGTCGACTTCGAGTACCCGTCACGGCACGAGAGCCTCCGCGCCTGGATCGAGGCGCAACAGCACCCCGGCACCCCGGAAGGTTCCCGATGACCCGCCCTTCCTTCGTCTCCGTGCAGCTCGCGCGGTTCGACGCGATCCGTCCCGCCGGCGACGCCGACACCACCGGGCTCGACGACCTCCTCTTCGGCGGCGTCGGCGCCGACTGCCGCGCCTCCGGTGCCGACCCCGCCTCGCGCGAGGCGTTCGTCTTCCTGCTCCTCGGCCTGCATGCGACCGAGGCCGGCGCACGCGCGTTCGTCGCCGCACGGCCTTCCGTCGCGCCGTGGTGGGACGGGGCCCGGGAGACGTGGGCGTCGGTGCTGCAGCCGTTCCGGCACCACGGCACGGCGAACCACCTCGATCGCGCGGCGCCGGGCCCGCTCTTCGACGCGCCCGCCGAGGCGGTGGCCCCGCCCGGGCCCATGGTGTCCATCACCTCGGCGGGCTGGGACCTGGGGCCCGCGCTCGACATGGAGCGCGTGCGCACCTTCTCGCTGGGCGTCGGCGCGGTGCGCGCGGGGATGACGTCCGTGCCCGGGCTCCATGCGCAGCAGTCGTTCTTCTTCCCGGGCGTGATCGAGTTCGATCCGGTGACGGTGACGCTGTGGCGCGACTTCGACGCGATGCGCCAGTTCGCCTACGGGCCCGGTACGCACCGGCTGCAGCTCGACCGGCACCGCCGGGCGCCGAATGCCGACCGGTCGTCGTTCACCCGCTGCCGGGTCGTCGAGAGCGCAGGAACGTGGTACGGCCGGAGGCCGGAGGCGTGGGGCCACTGACGCGCGCGGGCGGTGACGGGACCATCATCCCGCCGGCGGGCGGCGGCCGGTGGCGACGCGACCCGCACCCGGTGCTCCGTCCCTTCGTCGTCGAGGCGTGGGCCCTCGCGCGTGACCTGCGCGCGATGGGCGGGTTCACCATCACCCCCGATGCCTTCGGTGAACTCCTCTGCTGCCCCGACGGGCTCGTCGCGGTGGCGGACGGCGCGCGCGCTGCACTCCCGTCCTGCACACTCCTTCCGCTGCTCGCCGGCCCGCTCCGTGTCGAGGCGCCCGGCATGACCCGCGTGACCGCGCTGCGGCTCCGTCCCTGGGCGGTGGGCCGGCTCGCCGACCGGCTCCCGGGCCCGCGCGTCGCGGGCTGCGCCGATGCGGGCGCGCTGCTCGGACGGCACCGGGACCTCGCGCTCGGGATGGTGACCCGGGGCGCCTGGGACGACGCGGCCGAGGTGCTCGAGCAGGCGCTGCTCGGCGAGGTCGGCCGCTGGGGGCTCGACGCCGACGACCGGGCGATGGTGGCGGCCTTCCTCGGCGACGACGCGCCCCCGACGGGCCGCGTGGCCGAGCGGGGCGACACGTCGCGTCGGCAGGTCGAGCGGCGGGTGCGTGCGCTCACCGGGACCTCCCCGCGGCAGCTGGCGGGGCTCGCCCGCTTCCAGCGGTCGCGCGACCTGATCTGGGCCGATCCGGGGCGTGACCTCTCACGCCTCGCGCTGGAGGCGGGTTACGCCGACCAGTCCCACCTCACGCGGGAATTCCGGCGCTACGCCGGACAGACGCCGCGGCGCTTCGCGCGGGAGTCGCGGGAGCGCCAGGCGTGGCTCGCCCGCCAGGACGTCGCATTCGTTCAAGACCGGGAGGCACGGCGGCCCTAACGTGGCTCCGCGGGTGCACGACGCCACCACTCAACGCGGAGACTCCGATGCGCGCCAGGCTCGCCACCGTCAACCTGCTGTCGCACGACCCCCAGCGCGCGAAGCGCTTCTACACGGAGGTGCTCGGGTTCGTCGAGGAACCCTCGCGCTCGCATGCGCCCGGGTTCGCGTATCTCCGTGGCCCCGGGTGCGACGTGACCATCGCGCTGCCGTCGGGCGGTGTCGCGGCCTCTCCCGGAAGCACCGAGCTCGGTTTCGAGGTGGAGGATCTCGGGGCCGCGCGCACGCGCCTCGCCGAGCTCGGGGTGCGGGAGGACCACGCGGAGCAGATGGGGTGGGGACACGCCGTCGAATTGCGGGACCCCGACGGCCATCGCATCATCCTCTACACGCTGCACGCCCACACCTGATCCCGGCGGCGGGGCGGACCCGGTCCGCCGGGTCCGCCCCGACGCGCGTGCCGCACCGCCGGAGCACACGATGTCCGCAGACGCACTCGCCGCCGTCCTCGTCGGCCCCGCCGATCCCGAGCTCGTCGCCCTCGAGGCGCGGCTCCGCGCCGCGCAGCTCGCCGCCGACGTCGCCGAGCTCGACCGGCTGATCGCGGACGAGCTCCTCTTCACCGGTCCCGACGGCCAGCTCGGCACCAAGGCGCAGGACCTCGCGGCGCACGCCTCCGGCGTGGTGCGATTCCGGGCCCACGAGCCGGAGGAACTTCGCGTGCGCCGAGTGGGCGACGACGTGGCCGTCACGGCGCTCCGGGCCCGGCTGACCGTGGAGGTGATGGGCGAGCCGAGCGCGGGCACGTGGCGCTACACGCGGGTGTGGGCGCGCGAGGGAGGGACGTGGCGCGTGGTGGGCGGGCACGTGGCGGCCGTGCCGTCGGCGGACCCGTGAGGCGCCTCGGCGCGCCACGGCCGCCGGGCCGGCGACCCGGCGGCGTGCGAGGTGACCGTGCCGTGGATTCGTCCACGGCGGGGCGGTTCAGGCGACCCGGTCGCGCACCGCATGCCGTTCCGCGGCGAACGCCGCCAGCGCGCGCTCGATCATCGCGTCGCTTGCGGTGAGGGACGCGCGCAGGTAGCCCGGCATGTGCACGACGCTGCCGGGAAGGCACAGGACACCGCGGCGCGCGAGGCGGTCGGCGAAGGCTACGTCATCGGGGATCGGGGAGCGCGGCGTGACGTAGAACGCGCCTTCCGGCCGCGCCACCTCGTAGCCGCATGCGCGGAGCCCTTCCACGAAGCGGTCCCGGCGCCGCTCGAGGGCGCCGACGTCGATCAGGAGCCGGTCGAGCGCGGGCAGGGCGTGCTGCATGAGTGCGCTCGCCATCGCCCACCCGGCCAGGATCTGGCTCGACGCCATCAGGCGGCGCAGCGCGGGAAGGTCGTCCATCGCCGGGCCGAGCGCGAGGTAGCCCACGCGCTGGCCGGGCGTCAGGAGTGCCTTCCCCCAGCTGTAGACGACGATCGAGTTCCGGTAGAAGGCCGCGGGGCTCGGGAACGTCGCGCCGTCATACACCACGGCGCGGTAGACCTCGTCGGAGACGAGGTAGATGGGCCGGCCGAGGCGCGCGCTCGCCGCCTCGAGGGCGGTCCCGAGCCGCGCCAGGGTGCCGGCCGGGTAGATGCGGCCCGTCGGGTTGTTCGGCGAGTTGACGATCACGACGCGCGTCGCATCCGTGATCGCGGCGGCGATCGCCTCCACGTCGAGGTCGAAGGTGCCGGGGAGGGTGTCCACCAGCACCGGCCGCGCTCCCGCCTGCAGGATCATCCCCTCGTAGAAGAACCAGGGCGGGCGGTTGACGATCACCTCGTCGCCCCGGCCGACAAGCGCCTGGAGGACGACGAGGTGGGCGCCGGTGGCGCCGTTGGTCAGGAAGACGTTCTCGGCGGGGTACTCGGCCCCGGTGACCGCCGCGAGGGAGCGGCAGGCGACCTCGCGCGCCGCGGGTTCGCTCGTCTTGTAGGCGTACCAGGCGGGGTCGCGCGGCGGGACGGCGTCCGCCAGCGCCGAGACGACGCCCTCCAGCGGCATCGCCTGCGGGTTGCCGAGCGCGAGGTCGCAGGCGTCGCCGCCGGCGGCGGCGAGCCAGCGCTCATGGCGCGCGAGGAACTCGTGGATCGGCCGGATGCGCGCGTGCGCCTCCCGGACGTGGGGTGGCGTGCGTGGCGGGAACATGGGGCATCCTCCTGGGCTCGGGGCGTGCCGGGGTCCGGGACCCCGACGCCGGCAAGGTACGGCCCGGCCGCCCGGGCCGCGATGGACAGGATCGCCAACTTTCGTATCGTTCTTGCCATGCGCGTCCACGTCCTCGCCCTCGACGGCACCTTCGATCTCGGCCTCTCGGCCGTGCTGGATGCCTTCCGGACGGCGAACGAGCTGGCCGGGGCGCTGGCGCTCGAGGTCCCGCCCTTCGACGTGCGGCTCGTGGGGGTGCGCCGCTCGGCGCGAACGGCCCAGGGATTCCGCCTGCCGCTCGTGCCCGCGGGCGGCGCGCGACCCGATTGCGTCGTCGTGCCCGCGCTCGGGGTCAAGATGCCGGGACCGCTCGAGCTGGCGCTGGCGCGCCCGGACGTCCGCGATGCCGCGGCGGCGCTCCGCGGCTGGGCGCGCGGCGGCGCGCTGGTGAGTGCGGCCTGCGTCGGGACCTTCGTGCTCGCCGAGTCGGGCCTGCTCGACCGGCGGCAGGCGACGACGACGTGGTGGCTCGCGCCGCTCTTCCGGCGGCGGTACCCGACGGTCGAGCTGGACGACACCCGGATGGTCGTGCGCGCCGGGCGGGTCGTGACGGCCGGCGCGGCCCTGGGCCACATGGACCTCGCCCTCTGGCTCATCCGCGCCACGAGCCCGCGCCTCGCCGCGCTGACCGCGCGGTACCTGATCGTGGACGCGCGGCCGTCGCAGAGCGCGTACGCGCTCGCGGACCACCTGGCGCACGACGACCCGGTGGTGCAGCGCTTCGAGGAGTGGGCACGGGCGCACCTGGGCGGCGACGTGTCGCTCGACGCCGCCGCGCGCGCGGTGGGGGCGAGCAAGCGCACCCTCGCCCGGCGGCTGCAGGCGGTGCTCGGTACGACGCCGCTCGCGTACGTGCAGCGGCTCCGCGTGGAGCGGGCGGTGCACCTGCTTCGTACCGGGACGCTGAGTGTCGACCAGGTGGCGGCGCGCGTCGGCTACGCCGACGGAGCGACGCTGCGCGTCCTGCTCCGGCGCCGGCTCGGGCGCGGGGTGCGGGAGATCCGCGCCGGCGGCTGACGGGCGGCACGGGGCACGGCGGCGATTGCCAGGCGCCGCGCGCGGCGTCACCTTCCCCCGCCGCCCGGTCGCCGCTCGCCCTCACCTCGCTCGCGGAGCGCCACGTCGCCATGCCGCACGGCCCCTCGCCCGACACCCGCCATCCGATCCCCGGCGTCACGCGCACCGGGTTCCTCCGGCCCTTCATCACCCGGCCGACCATCGTCGTCGGCGACTACACGTACTACGACGACCCGCGCGGGCCCGCGCACTTCGAGGACAACGTCCTCTACCACTTCGACTTCATCGGCGACCGGCTGGTCATCGGGAAGTACTGCTCGATCGCCGCCGAGGTGCGGTTCATCATGAACGGCGGCAACCACCCGACGACGTGGCTCACCACCTACCCGTTCCCGGTCTTCGGCGGCGGCTGGGAGGCGGCGATGCCCGAGGCCTGGCCGAACCGCGGCGACACCGTCGTCGGGAACGACGTCTGGATCGGCTACGGGGCGACGATCATGCCGGGCGTGACGATCGGGGACGGCGCGATCGTCGCGACGGGCTCGGTGGTGACGCGGGACGTGCCGCCGTACGCCATCGTGGGCGGCAACCCGGCCGGGATCATCCGCTACCGCTTCGACGAGGCGACGATCGCGCGGCTGCTGGCGATCCGCTGGTGGGACTGGGACGCGGAGACGGTGACGCGCCACGTGGGCGCGCTCTGTCGGGGCGACCTGGCGGCGCTCCCGGGCGGGGCGTAGCCCTCAGGCGCCGGCGGGGATGTGGCCGCCGTCCGCGGCCGCCGAGCCCAGCGTCACCGACTCCCAGATCCAGGGGAGCGGCTCGAGGAGCGGGAAGATCGCGTCCACCGCGCGCCGCACGGCGACGTGGTGCCGGAGCCAGCGTTCTCCCTCCGTGAGCAGGAGCTCGAAGCCGGGGAGGGCGCGTGCGTCCGGCATCGGCGGGAGCGGTTCCGCACCGTCCGCGGGAGCTCGAGAGATCCGGTCGTACGCCTCGAGCAGGTACGCCGCGTAGAGCGTGAATGGCACCGGCTCGCGTGGCCCGGTCGCGCGCAGCCAGACGTTCCAGCGGTGCACCACCTCGTAGTACGCGAGGAGCTGGCGGTCCACCTCGATGCCGAGCGCGCGCCACGCGGGATCGGCGAGGTGCTCGGCGGTCCAGCCGCCGGGCGGGCACACCGTCCGGGCGCGGAGGCCCATCCGCCGGCCCTCGGTCTCGAACGGATAGAGGCGGCAGGCGTCGGGGCGGTCCCGGTACACGCCGCAGCGCGAGTGGCCGTTCGGGAACTCGACGAGGAAGCTGCAGGCGTGGCCCGGCAGGAGGCCGCCGCGCTTGTGGAGCACGAGGTGGTGGAGCGGGCCCTCGGCGGCGAGCAGGAAGCCGGCCGGCGTCTCCTTCTCCTGCACCATCGGTGCGGCCACCTCCGCGGGCGGGAGCGCCTGCGCACGCACCAGCCGCCAGAGGTCGAACCCGGTGAGCGGCACCCAGTAGGCGCGGCAGCACCCGATCACGCAGCTGGTGCAGGGGATCGCGGCGCTCATGCGCTCGGCGCCGGCGTCACCGCGGGCACGCCCAGCCAGGCGAGGAAGTCGGCGACGCTCGCGCGCGTTCCTCGCCGTGCGACCCCCGCATTCCACTCCGCGACGCGTGCCGCGTAGGCGAGCCGCGCGGCGCCGAGTTCCTCCAGCACCGCGCGCTCCTCGGCGGGATCCAGGTCGGCCGGCGACCAGCCGCCGCAGTCGCAGAGGCCGCCGTCGTCCGGCAGCACGACGCCGCCCGCCTCGACGCTCGGGAAGGCGCGGCAGGTGAGCGGCCGGCCGTCGCCCACGCCGCAGCGGTGGTGGCCCCCCTCGGTCCCGAGCAGGAAGACGCAGCGGCCGAGGGCCTCGCCCTCGCGCGGGGCGAACTTGCCCAGCACGAGGAGGTAGCGCTCGGGGCCGTCGTCGAGCGCGAAGGCGTCGGGCCGCGGCGCCGCGGCGGGGACGGCGCGCACGAAGGCGTCGGCGGCGATGCCCAGGCGCCCGCAGAGCTCCACGAGGTCGCGGTCGGTGAGGGTCACCGCGCCGGCACGGCAGCAGCGCTTGGTCCGGCAGGCGAGGAAGCGCCGGTCCTTGGCGGTCGGGGTCGGCGGCGGCATGGGTACGTGGAGAGATAACCCGCCCACCTGCGCTCCGCGAGCGGGAGCGGCGCGCCCCGCGCCCGATCGAGTACCTTGGATGCGTCGGGAGCGGCGGCCGCGCCCTCCCGCGGCCGTGCCCGGACCATCCCCAAGCGAGACCGATGCCCGTCTTCCGCCACCAGCTCGCCGTCCAGACGACGGCGCCGATCGAGTTCATCGACCTCACCGAGACGGTGCGCGCCTGGGTGCGCGGCGCCGGGCTCCGGGACGGCCTCCTCGCCGTCACCTCGCCGCACACCACCGCGCGCATCACGCGGAACGAGCGCGAGGCGGAGCTGCAGAAGGACATGGTGCGCTTCCTCGAGCGCCTCGCCCCGGCCGACGCCGCCTACGGCCACAACGTGGCACCCGTGGACGACCGGCTCAACGCGCACGCGCACCTCCTTGGCCTCTTCCTCCCCGCCACCGAGGTGATCCCCGTGGCCGGCGGCGACCTCGTCCTCGGCGCGTGGCAGGCGCTCTTCCTCGTCGAGCTGGACGGCCCGCGCGCCCGGCGCGAGGTGCACCTCCAGCTCCAGGGCGACGCATGAGGTCGGAGGACGTCCCCGGCTTCTTCGCGCGCCGCAGCGAGCTCGACCCCGAGGCGTACGTCGAGCTCGAGTTCGGCTTCGAGTGCGCCGGCGACCCGCGCCTCGCCGCGGCGCGCCTAGCGAGCGAGCAGTCCACCACGCAGTGGAGCCGCGTCGGTGTGGACGAGGACTACCGCCCGCGCTTCGCCGCGAAGGTGGTCGCGCTCGACGCGGTGCCGCGGCCGTCCGGCTTCAGCGTCGAGGTGCCGGGTGCGCCGAGCGGCCCCGTGCACGCCTGCCGCGCGACGATCGCCCACCCGCACGGCAACTTCGGGCCGCGCTTCCCGAACCTCGTCACCTCTGTGATGGGGGAGGGGACGTACTTCACGCCGGGCATCCCGCTCATCCGCCTCGAGGACATCCGCTTCCCGGCCTCGTACCTCGCGCAGTTCGCGGGCCCGCGCTTCGGCGTGGCGGGGATCCGCCGCCTCCTCGACGCGCACGACCGCCCGATCTTCCTCGGCGTCATCAAGCCGAACCTCGGCCTCGCGCCGGCGGACTTCGCGGCGATCGGCGAGCAGGGACTGCTGGGCGGGCTCGACATCGCGAAGGACGACGAGATGCTCTCCGACGCGCCCTGGTCGCCGCTCGCCGAGCGCGCGGCGTGCATGGGGGCGGCGCGGCGCCGTGCGGAGGCGGCGACGGGCGTGCCCAAGATGTACATGGCGAGCGTGACCGACGAGGTGCCGCGGCTCCCCGCGCTGCACGACGTGGCGGTGGCGGGCGGCGCCAACGCGCTCCTCGTGAACGCGATGCCGGTGGGGCTGAGCGGCGTCCGCCACCTCGCGGCGCACGCGACGGTGCCGGTGTTCGGGCACTTCCCGTTCATTGCGGCCTTCGCGCGGATGCCCGGGCACGGCGTCCACTCGCGCGTGATCACTCGGCTCCAGCGCCTCGCGGGGTGCGACGCGGTGATCATGCCCGGCTTCGGCGGGCGGATGATGATGGCGGAGGCGGAGGTGCTCGCGAACGTGCGCGCCTGCCTCGAGCCGATGGGCCCGATCGCGCCGGCGCTCCCGGTGCCCGGCGGGAGCGACTGGGCGGGCACGCTCGAGGGGATCTACCGGCGGGTGGGCAGCACCGACTTCGGCTTCGTGCCGGGGCGTGGGGTGTTCGGGCACCCGATGGGTCCGGCGGCGGGCGCCGCGAGCATCCGGCAGGCGTGGGAGGCGATCGTGCGCGGCGTGCCGCTCGCGGCGCACGCGGCGGCGCACGAGGAGCTGCGGCGGGCGATCGAGGCGTTCGGGGCGTGACGCGGCGCCGCGGCAGGGACCGGCGCGGGGGACGATGGCAGGGCTGATCCTGCGCATCCGCGTGGACGGGCGGATCTGGGACTACGACGAGATCGCGGAGGAATGGCGGGTGATCCGCGAGCGCCTCATGGGCCCCATCGCGGCGGGGCTCACGGGCGAGTACTGGCGCGGCCTCCCCGCGCCCAGGATCACCAACCCGCGGGCCCGCTTCTACTTCACCGAGCTGGGCTGGCACCTCGTCGGGCAGCACGTCTACGCCGAGGCGGTGCGCCGCGGGCACGTCGTGTCGGTGATCCGCCGTCGGGAGCCGCCGGCGTCGCAGGTCGTCTACCGGGACGAGTGGCAGGTGGCGATCCTGCCGGGCGACGGGCGCGCCCGGCACCGCTCACGCCGCGCCGGCTAGCAGGGCAGCGAGAACGACGGCCCACCCGCATCAGGAGGTCCGCATGCCCTCCACCATCAACCAGCTCCTCGCCGAACGCCTCGGCCGGATCGGCGGTCTTGGCGCCCGCTGGATGGCGCGCCTCCTCCCCAGCGACGTCGGCGAGGCCACGCTCGCACTCGAGGGGAGCGTCGAGGCGACGGCACGACGTGTCGCGGAGGTGCTCGCGGCCCTCGGGGAACCGGTGGCGCTCGACGAGCCGGCGGCCGCGGGCGGCCAGAGCGCCGTGCTCGGCACGGGGGAGATGGGGCTCAACCCGGCCGTGGTGACGGTGTGGGTGCGCGGCGGGGCGGCCGGACGATGCGAGGTGCGGATCCGCGGCGTCGCGAAGGAAGGGCTCGTGCGGCAGCGCGGCGGATCCGAGGCGGTGGCACGGGTCTCGGCGGCGCTGGCGCCGCCGCCGTGATCCGCCCCTACCGCCCGTCGGACCTCGACCCGGTCCTCGAGTGCTTCATGCGGGCCGTCCACGAGCGCGGCGCCGGGCA
>JBAIWX010000217.1:0-16109 GCA_037916975.1 Gemmatimonadales bacterium | reverse complement strand
CCCCTCGCCCACCCGCGCGAGGATCGTCTCCTCGCCCGCGCCGCCGACCAGCCGGTTGATGTTGGCGCGCACCGTCACCCGCGCGATGGCGAGGAGCTGGATGCCGTTCTTGGCCATCGCCGCCACCTTGGGCGTGGTGATCACCTTCGGGTTGACGCTCACCTGCACCGCCTCGAAGACGTCGCGGCCGGCGAGGTCGATCGCCGTCGCCTGCTTGTAGGTGAGCGGGATGCCGGCCTTGTCGGCGGAGATCAGCGCGTTCACGACCCGCGTCACGTTGCCGCCCGCGAGGTAGTGAGCCTCGAGGTCGTTCACCCCGAGGCTGATCCCCGCCTTGTGGCCGCTGATCATCGGGAGGACGATTTCGCGCGGATTCACCCGCCGGAAGCGCATCCCGAAGAGAGTGAAGAACGAGACGCGCACCCCCGAAAAGAGCGCCGTGACCCAGAGGCCGACGGGGATGAACCGGAAGAAGATCGTCCCCGCGAGCAGGACGAAGAACAGCAGCACGAGGACGATGCCGAACGAGAGCGCGGACGGGTCTTGCATCGGGACAGCCTCCGGGTCGGAGACGGGTGGACGACGGTCAGGAGGGCGGGAGCGCGCGGACCACGTGCCGGTACCCCTCGGAACGCATCACGCGCACCGGGGTGCCGGCCGGCACGAACTCCCCGTCGGTGACGACGTCGAGGCGCTCCTCCCCCACCTGCGCGGCGCCGGACGGGCGGAGGTCGGTCACCGCCACGCCGTCGCGCCCCACGAGCTCGGCCCGCGGCAGCGCCGCGACGTAGCCCTCGGCGGAGCCGGTCGAGCCGTGGAGGAGGAGGCCCCGGAAGCGCTCGCTGCGCGGCAGGTGCCGGAGCCAGGCATACGCGACCGCGCCGCTGATCACGACGCTCGTGCCCAGCACCGCGAGCGCCGTCGCGACGTCGCCCGGCGTGGGCGCGCCGCCCAGCATGCTCATCACGATGGCGGTGGCGATGCACGCGGCGCCCAGCAGCCCCGCGAAGCCGAAGCCCGGGAGGACGAACACCTCGAGCGCGACGGCGATGACGCCGGCGCCGAGCAGCACGACCTCCGCCCAGCCCGCCAGCCCGAGGACCAGGCTCGCGCCGAAGAAGAGCCCGAGTGAGAGGACGGAGACGAGGCCACCCAGCCCGAAGGCCCCGTGCTTGATCTCGGCCACGAGGCCCAGGATCCCGACCGTGAGCAGCAGCGTCGCGACGATCGGGCTCGACAGGAGGAGGGCGAGCGCGGTCATGCCGTGAAAGGTAATGGCGGCGGGCCCGCGCGCCGGGCCCGCCGCCATGCCGGGCCCCGGGGGGCCCTCCGCCCGGCGCCGACGGCTAGAAGTTCCGGCCCAGCCGCCGGCGGAGGAGCGGCCGGTCCGCGGCGCCTTCCGCCGCCCCCTCGCGCGCCTGACGGAAGGCCTGCAGCATCCGCTCGCGCAGCACGAGCAGCTGGGCGCGCTGCACGGGCGTCAGGAAGCCGAGCTCCCGGTTCTCGTCGGAGTACGTCCGCGCGTAGGTGACCTTGAGGTCGAGGAGCTTCTGCGTGAGGCGCGCCACGCTGTCGTTGTTCGCGGCCACGCCCGGCCGCAGCTGCGCAGCCAGCGCCGACTTGAGGAGCCGCTCGTCCGCCTCGAGCCCGCGCCGGCGCTGGGCATAGTCCTGCGCCACCTGCCGGAGCTGCAGCGTCTGCTGGTCGGTGAGGCCGAGCTCCTCCTTGACCCGCGCGGCGAAGCGTTCCTCCAGGCGGCGGCGGAGCTCCTGCGCCTGCGGCGCCACCGGCCCCTCGTCCTGCGCCGCGAGCGGCGCCGCCAGCGCGGCCACGAGCACGAGCGCGAGCACCATCCGTCGCATCAGGTCATCCCTCCCAAGCGCGCAGCACGCGCTCCAGCTGTTGGGTATCGAGGTCGCCGGCGTGCGGCGCGTCGAGCGTGGACGAGCCCGCCAGCGGGCCCTGGATCGCGTCGAGCGCCGCCTCGAGCTGGGCCTCGTCCGCCGATTCCGCCTCGGCCAGCGGCAGCGCGAGCGGCGCCGCCCCCGGCAGCGTGGCGACCGGCGGCGTGCCCGCCTCGGGCGGCCGCCGGACGAGGACCACGAGCGCGAGCGACGCGGCGAGGGCCACGGCGACGCCCCACCGCACCGTCCGCGCGCGCCGCGCCCGGTCCGCCGCCGTCGCCTCCCGCACGCGACCGAGCACCGACGACGCGATCGCCTCGGCATCGCGCCCGGACCGCAGGCCCGTCCCGAGCCCGGCGGCCTGCCGCACGAGCGCGAACTCCGCCGCGCACTCCCCGCAGGCGGCCAGGTGCGCCGCCTGCGCCGGCGTCCACGCCGCCGCGCCGCGCGCGACGTCGGGCATCCGGTCGGAGAGGTCGTCGCAAGCACTCATGCCAGGTACTCCTTCAGCCGCTTCACCGCGTGGTGGTAGTGCACCCGGGCCGCGCCGGGCGTCGTCCCCAGCGCCTCGGCGATCTCGCCGTACTCCCGACCCTGCTGCGCCCGGAGCAGGAAGACCTCCCGTTGCAGCCGGGGCAGCGTCGCGAGCCCGCGCCGGAGCCGTTCCTCCGACTCGTTCGCGGCCGCCTCCTCGTGCGGGTCCGCGGCGTCGGCGAGGTCCCGATCCTCGATGGACACCACCGTCCGGCCGCGGTGCCGGCGATAGTCGTCCCGGAGCAGGTTCGCCGCGATGGTGCAGAGCCAACTCCGCAGCGACGCCTCGCCGCGCCAGCTCTCGATCCGCCGGAACGCGCGGAAGAAGGTTTCCTGGAGCAGGTCGTCCACGTCGCTGCGGCCGGCCCCGGCCCCGTACAGGAAGCGCCCGAGCGCCTCGGCGTGCCGGCGCACGATCTCGGCCGCGGCCCGCTCGTCCCCCGCCCGGTAGGCCGAGACGAGTTCCCGGTCGGGCGCCTCGGCGTGCGTCATCGCGGCCATGCTGTGGTCATAGACGCCCCGCGCCCCCCGCCGTTAACCGCGCCGCCCCCGGCGGGCGCCCGGCGCGGCCCGATCCCCTCCCCGGCCACGCGCAAGTATATTGCCCGCTTCGCACTCCGCCACCGTCCGGTGGCGCCGAAAGGTCCCAGGCCATGGCCCATCCGAGCAGCATCGCGCACCGGGGCGCCTCCGGTCACGCGCTCGAGAACTCGCGCGCCGCCTTCCGCCAGGCCCGTGCCCTCGGGGCGGACGCCGTCGAACTCGACGTGCATGCCACCCGCGACGGAACCCTCGTGGTCCACCACGATGCGGCCATCCCGGGCCTCGGCCGGATCGGCGAGCGGACCGCCGCCGAGGTGACGGCGCACCAGCTCCCCAATGGCGAGCCGGTGCCGACCCTCGCGGACGTGCTCCCGCTCCTGCGCGGCCTCGACGTCTGGGTCGAGGTCAAGGAGCTCGAGGAGTACTTCGATGCCCCGCTCCTGCGCACGCTGGCTGACGGCCCCGAGCCGGAACGCTACGGCGTCCACTCCTTCGACCACCGCGTGATCCGCCGGCTCGGGGCGCGCGAACCCGCGCTGCGCCGCGGCGTCCTGCTCGAGGCGCGCGTGGTGGACGTCCTCCCGGTGCTGGAGGCGGCCGGTGCCGCGACGCTGTGGCAGCAGCACCGCTGGGTGGATCGCGAGCTCGTCGCGCTGCTCCACGCCGCCGGCCACCGGATCGTCGCCTGGACCGCCAACGACCCCGCCGACCTGGCGCGCCTCGCGAGCGCCGGGGTCGACGCGATCTGCTCCGACTTTCCCGAACGTGTAACCGCCCTGCACCGGCATTCGTAGGGTACGCCAACCGCCCGTCCCGCCGTCCGACCGTCCCTGGGAGACCCGATGAGGTTCGTGCCGTCCGTCGCGGCGCTGCTCGCGCTCGCCGCCTGCGCGGGATCGCCGCGCCCGACTCCCGCCCCGGCGCCCGCGGCCGCCCCCGCCAGCGCCCCGCCCGCCGAGTCCGCGGATCGTCCGCAGTACCCGAGCACCTACCAGCGGCACCCGTTCCGGCCGGTGCTCATCCGCGACGCGCACGTCCTGACCGCGGCCGGCCCCGAGCTCGAGCGCGCGTCCGTGCTCTTCCAGGACGGGAAGGTCGTCGCGATCGGCGAGGACCTGAAGGCACCCGAGGGCGCGCTCGTCGTGGACGGTCGCGGCAAGTGGGTGACCCCGGGGCTCATCGACTCCCACAGCCACCTGGGCGTGTACGCGGCGCCGGGCACCTTCGCCGAGAGCGACGGCAACGAGGCGACGAACCCCGTGACCGCCGAGGTCTGGGCGGAGCACTCGGTCTGGCCACAGGACCCGCAGATCCCGCTCGCGATCGCGGGGGGCGTGACGGCGATCCAGGTGCTCCCCGGCTCGGCCAACCTGATCGGCGGCCGCTCCGCCACCCTCCGCCTCGTGCCCGCGCGCACGGTGCAGGAGATGAAGTTCCCCGGGGCCCCGTACGGCCTCAAGATGGCCTGCGGCGAGAACCCGAAGCGGGTGTACCAGAACCGCGGGCCCTCCACGCGCATGGGCAACATGGCCGGCTATCGCGCGGCGTTCATCCGGGCGGAGCGGTACCGGCGCGACTGGGACCGCTGGCTCAGGGAGCGCAAGGGCGACCCGCCGCCGCGCGACCTCCAGCTCGAGACGCTCGCCGAGGTGCTGCGCGGGCACATCCTCGTGCACAACCACTGCTACCGCGCCGACGAGATGGCGCAGATGCTCGACCTCGCGCGCGAGTTCGGCTTCCAGATCCGTTCCTTCCACCACGTCGTGGAGGGCTACAAGATCGCCGACCGGCTCGCCGCCGCGGGCACGGCGGCCTCCGTCTGGGCGGACTGGTGGGGGTTCAAGATGGAGTCGTTCGACGGGATCCCGGAGAACGCGGCGCTCATCACGCAGGCGGGTGCCCGCGCCATCATCCACTCCGACAGCCCGGACGGCATCCAGCGCCTCAACCAGGAGGCGGCGAAGGCGCTCTACGCCGGCATCCAGGCCGGCATCAAGGTGACCCGCGAGGACGCGATCCGCTGGATCACGCTCAACCCGGCGTGGGCGCTCGGCATCGACGGCACCACGGGAAGCCTCGAGCCGGGCAAGGCGGCCGACGTCGTCGTCTGGTCGGGCGACCCCTTCTCGATCTACAGCAAGGCGGAGCAGGTGTTCAACGACGGGTGGCTGGTGTTCGACCGGAACGACCCGTCGGCCCGTCCCGCCACCGACTTCAACCTGGGCCAGACGGCCCCGGGGGTGGGCCAGTGAGCCGCCTCACCGTCCGCGGCGCCGCCGGCGCCGCCCTGCTGCTCGGCCTCCTCGCCCCGGCGCTGGCGGCGCAGGCCGTGGCGATCACCGACGCGACCGTGTACCCGGTGAGCGGCCCCCGGCTCGAGCACGCGACCGTGCTCATCCAGGACGGGCGGATCGCCGCGGTCGGCACCTCCGTGCCGGTCCCCGCCGGTGCCACGGTCGTGGACGGCCGCGGGAAGGTGGTGACCCCGGGACTCATCCACGCCACGACCGCCCTGGGCCTCGGCGTCGGCGTCTCGCTCTTCGAGAACCACCTCGCGGACCACGGCGACTACACCGCCATCGGCGGGACCACCGACGTCGAGGAGTCGGGCGACATCAACGCCGCGTTCCTCGTGCGCGACGCGATCGACCCGAACGCGGTCGCGATCCCGATCACCCGCACCGGGGGCGTCACCACCGCGCTGTCGGCGCCGAGCAGCGGGCTCCTCGCCGGCCAGGGCGTGCTCATCGACCTCGACGGCACGAGCGTGGACGCAATGCTCGTGCGGCCGGGCGCGGTGACGCAGTCCATCGACCTCGGCGACGGGAGCCGTCCTGCCGGAGGCGGGAGCCGGGCGGCCGCGTACCAGCGACTGCGCCGCCTGCTCGACGCGGCGCGCACGTACGAGCGCCGCCGCGGGGACTTCGAGAAGAACCAGATCCAGCCCCTCGGCGCCACGCAGGCCGACCTCGAGGCGCTGCTGGTCCTCCTCCGGCGCGAGACCGTCGCCTTCGTGAACGCGAACCGGATGAGCGACATCCAGAATGCGCTGCGGCTCCAGAAGGACTACGGCCTCCGCATGGTGATCCGGGGCGGCGCGGAGGCGTGGAAGGTCGCGCCCGACCTCGCCGCGCAGCAGGTGCCGGTCGTGCTCGACGCGCACGAGAACATCCCGTCCTTCGACGGCCTCGGCCGGCGCTGGGACAACGCGGCGCTGCTCCGGAAGGCGGGGGTGCCGGTGATCCTCGCCGGCAACGACGACGGCGGCGCGGGCCGGCTCCGCTTCGGCGCGGGCCACGCCGTGCGCAACGGCATGGCGTGGGACGACGCGCTGGCGGCGCTCACCCTCGAGCCGGCCCGCGCGTTCGGGATCGCCGACCGCTACGGGTCGCTCGAGCGCGGCAAGGTGGCGGACGTGGTGGTGTGGTCGGGGGACCCGTTCGAGCCCAGCACGCGGGTCGAGCACGTCTTCATCCGCGGCCGGGACCTGCCGCTCACGAGCCGGCAGACCGAGCTGCTGTCGCGCTACCGGACGCTGCCGCCGAAGTACTGACCGACCCCCGGCGGGCGGCCACAACGACGACGGGGCACCGGTCCGGAACCGGTGCCCCGTCGGGCGTTCGAGGAGGCGCTGGCGCTCAGGCCGTCGCGGCCGGGTAGACCGAGACCTTCTGGCGGCCCTTGTCCTTCCACTCGAACTTCACGACGCCATCGACGAGCGCGAAGAGCGAGTCGTCGTTGGCGCGGCGGACGTTCTTGCCCGCGTGGAACTTGGTGCCCCGCTGGCGGACGAGGATGCTGCCCGCGGTGGCGAACTCGCCGCCGTACTTCTTGACGCCGAGGTACTGCGGATTGGAGTCGCGGCCGTTACGGCTCGAGCCGACGCCCTTCTTGTGAGCCATGGGTCACCCCACCTTCACGTCGGTGATGCGGACCTCGGTGAACTTCTGCCGATGGCCCGTCTTCCGGCGGTAGTTCTTCCGGCGCTTGAACTTGAAGACGTAGATCTTGGCGTCCTTGCCGTGCCCGACCACCTCGGCCTCGACCTGGGCGCCCTGCACCACCGGGGTGCCGGCCTTGATCGTGGTGCCGTCGGAGGTGAGGAGCACCTCGCCGAAGGTCAGCTTGTCGCCGGGCTGCTTCTCGTCCATGAGCGGCAGGCGCAGGGTGCGCCCCTTCTCCGCCTTGAACTGCTTGCCCAGCGCCTGGAAGATCGCGTACATGGCCTGCATCCCGGTCGAGTTTTCGGACTGCACAAGAGCCCGGAAGTATAGACCCGGGAGCACTTTGGTGCAAGGGAGGGCGGTCGGCGCAGCTCCCCCCGGCCTCGGAGCGGCCGCGGGGCCGTCAGGCCACGGCGTACTGTTCGGTGACGTCCCGGCCGGCGGGCCGGCTCATCAGGCGGAACTCGTCCAGGCGCATGAGGGGGTCGTCCCGGAGCTCGAGGTCGAGGCCGGTGAGCTTCTGGAGCGCCTGGAGGAACTTGGGCTCCTCCTCGAGGAGGTAGAGCGCCACCTCGGGATGGACCCGGACGGTGAGCTGGCGCTCCCGGTGCTCGTGGGCCACGCGCTTCAGGGACCGCTCGAGCCGGCGGGTCACCACCTCGGGGGTGAAGACCCGGCCCGTCCCGGAACAGGTCGGGCAATCGGTGGTCAGGGAGTGCCAGAGCGAGGGGCGGACGCGCTGGCGGGTCATCTCCACGAGGCCGAGTTCCGACACGGCCAGGGCCTTGGTGCGGGCGCGGTCCCGGCCGAGGTGCGTCCGGAGCTCCTGGAGCACGCGGTCGCGGTTGGCGCGCGTCTCCATGTCGATGAAGTCGCAGACGATGATCCCGCCGATGTCCCGGAGGCGGATCTGCCGGGCGATCTCGCGGGCCGCCTCGAGGTTCGTGCGGAGGATCGTCTTCTCCGGGTCCTTCTTGCCGGTGTAGCGCCCGGTGTTGACGTCGATCGAGGTGAGCGCCTCGGTGGGCTGGATGATCAGCGACCCGCCGGTGGCGAGCTCGCAGCGCGGCTTGAAGAGGTCGCGGATCTCCGACTCGATGTCGTACTTGTCGAAGAGCGGCGTCTGCTCCTGGTAGAGGTGCACCCGCTGCATGAGGTCCGGGTCCACCTGCAGGATGTACTGCTCGATCTCGTTGTAGAGCTCCTTCGAGTCCACGTGGATCGCCTCGACCTTCCAGCTGAACAGGTCGCGGATGATCCCGCGCGTGAGGCTCGTCTCCCGCTGGAGGAGCGCCGGCGCGCGGCGGACGAAGGTCTTCTTGCGGTTGATCTTCCGCCACTGGTTGAGGAGCGACTCGATCTCCCGCCGGAAGTGCTCCTCGGTGACGCCCTCGGCCACGGTCCGGACGATCATCCCGCCGGCGTCCTCGGGGAGCAGGCGCGAGACCATCTCGCGGAGCTTCGCGCGCTCCTCCTTGCTCTCGATCTTCCGGCTCACCCCCACCTTGGAGGCGTAGGGCATGTAGACGAGGAAGCGCCCGGCGAGGGAGATCTGGGCGGTGACGCGGCAGCCCTTGGTGGAGATGGGCTCCTTGGTGACCTGGACGGGGAGGACCTGCCCCTTCTTGAGGATCTCGGCGATGTTGGGCAGCTGGCGCCGCGAGGAGACCTCCCGCTGGCGCGGCTCGCCGCCGCCGTTGCCATTGCCGTTGCCCTTCCCCCCCTTCCGCCCCCGGCGGGCCCCGTCGCCCCCGTCGGCCCCCTCCGAGGCGGGCTCCTCGTCGGCGGGGTGCTCGACGTCGTCCTCGCTCTGGCTCCCCGGATCGTCGTCGTCCTCGTCCGGCTCGAGCAGGTCGGAGGCGTGGAGGAAGGCGCTCTTCTCGGCCCCGATATCGACGAAGGCCGCCTGGATGCCGGGCAGCACGGCGTCCACGCGGCCCAGGTAGATGTCCCCGACCATGCGGCGATGGTCGGGGCGGTCCACCAGGAGCTCGACGAGCTTGTCGTCTTCGAGGATCGCCACGCGCGTCTCGCGCTGGCTTCCGTTGATCAGGATTTCGCGCTTCACGGGACCTGCCCTGGCCATACCCGCGCCGCGCCCGGCCGCGTGAGGCCCGGGGGCATCGGAGTACGGGACTGCGCGTGTGAGGCGGGCCCTGCCCCTCGCCCGGATGCCCTGGGCGGACGTGGCCCGACAGGATTCGGCCCGGGCCCAGGCGGGCGCGGGCAGCTGCCGGGTCGGCAGCCGTCCGGCGCGCACGCCCCGAGGGGCGTCCCGCCGCGTCCGGCCGACCGACCTGAAGACCTGCTAATGATAGGAACGGACGGGGCTTACGGCAACGCTCAGCCGTTCACCACCTCGCCCAGGATGTGCCGGGCGATGACGAGCCGCTGGATCTCGCTCGTGCCCTCGCCGATCTCGCAGACCTTGGCGTCCCGCATCATCCGCTCGACGGGGTACTCGGCGGTGTACCCGTAGCCGCCGAAGACCTGGACCGCCTTGGTGGTGGCGCGCATGGCCAGCTCCGAGCAGAAGAGCTTGGCCATGGCCGCCTCCTTCTTGAACGGCTTGCCGTGCTGCTTGAGCCAGGCGGCATGGTAGAGGAGGTGCTGGCCGGCCTCGATCTCGAGGGCGAGGTCGGCGAGCTGGAAGCTGACCCCCTGGAAGGCGCCGATCGCCTTGCCGAACTGCTTCCGGTAGCCGGCGTACTTGAGGGCCTCCTCGAACGCCCCTTCCGCGATGCCGAGGGAGAGGGCGGCGATGCCGATCCGCCCGGCGTCCAGCGTCTTGAGGAAGTTGACGAACCCCTCACCGGGCCGGCCGAGGACGTTCTCCTTCGGGACGACGGCGTCCTCGAAGATGAGCTCGCGCGTGTCGCTCGCGCGCCAGCCCATCTTGTCCTCCTTCTTGCCTGCGCGGACGCCGGGGGTCTTCGGGAGGTCCGCGGCGTGCCCGATGCCGACGCGCCGGGCCTCGTCGAGGTCCACGGTCTCCTTGGTCACGATGAAGCTCGTGATGCCGCGGCTCCCCGCCCCCGGCTCGGTGCGCGCGGTGGCGACGAAGATCTCGCCCACCCCCGCGTGGGTGATGAAGATCTTGGCCCCGTTGAGGACGTAGTGGTCGCCCCGGTCGATCGCGGTGGTGGCGGTCCCGCCCGCGTCGCTGCCGGCGCCGGGCTCGGTGAGGCCGAAGCCGCCGAGGACACGGCCGGACGCCAGGAGGGGGACGAACCGCCGGCGCTGTTCCTCCGTGCCGAACTGCACGATGGGCGACGTGCCCAGGTTCGTGTGCGCGCTGATGGTGATGGCGTGGCTCGCGTCCACCTTCGCCATCTCGTGGATCGCGACGTAGTAGGAGAGCTCGTCCATCCCCGCCCCGCCCAGTTCCTCGCTCCACGGCACGCCGAGCAGGCCGAGCTCGGCCATGCGGGCGACGTTGTCCCACGGGAAGGTGGAGGTGCGGTCGTACTCGCGGGCCACCGGGGCGACGTGGGTGCGGGCGAACTCGCGCACCATCTCGCGGACCTGGTGGTGCTGCTCGGAGAGGTAGAGGGAGGTGTCCATAGGTGCGCGGAATATAGCGGCGCCCGACGACCGGCCCGGCCGTGGCCGGCACCCGGTGGGCCCCCTACCTTCCGGCATGACCCAGACACCCGACCTCTCCGAGGGCGGCCTCGCCGCCCGGCTCCTCCTCGCGGAGCGCCGCCTCGCGCGGCTCCGCCTGATCCTCTACCTCGTGCTGGCGGTCGCGACGGCCGCGCTGCTCCTCGGGCTCGGCATCGGCCGGCCCGACGTCGTGGAGACGGGGCTGCTGATCATCCGGGACTCGACCGGCCAGCAGCGGCTCGTGCTCAAGGCGGAAGGGGGCGGCGGCGGGCTCAGCGTCTTCGACTCCGCGGGGACGCTCCGCCTCGACGTGGGCACCTCGCCGAGCGGCCAGCCCAGCCTCATCGCCGTGGACAGCGCGGGACGCGTGCTCGCGTCGCTCAGCGTGCGGAGCGGCGGGCTGCCGCAGTTCCGCATGCAGTCGTCGAGCGGCGTCGGCCAGCTGGGCCTGGAGCTGGGCGAGGGCGGCGCGCCGGCGGTCCGGATCCTGGACGCAGCCCGGGGCCGGAGCGGCGCGCTCGAGCTCGGGCCGGACGGGCCGGTGCTCACCGCCGGCGGGGTGCCGGGCGCGGCACGGTAGCCCGGGCTGTGGTGCCGCGCGCCGGCGACTTGCCGAGCGGCACGTCTAGCTGCCCCGCGCGCACCGGTCGCAGCCGGCGCAGGCGCCGGCCCGCTCCCCGAAGTAGCCAAGCAGCATCCGGCGGCGGCAGGCCCGGCCGCCGGCGTAGCGCTCCATCATCCCCAGCCGCTCCTGCGCGGCGCGCCGCCGTACACGGACGGGCCCCCAGTCCACTCGCCCCTCCTCGGGCCGGAGTTCCCGCCGCAGCCGCTCGACGGCGTCGCGCAGGTTGGCCGGCTCGCGCGCCAGCGCCGCCGCGTCCCGCCAGAGGCGCTCGACGCGCGCGGGCGCGGGAAAGGTCACGTCGAGCATGCGGCGGTGCACCACGCCGTCCCCGCGCTTGTGGAGGAGGATGCAGCGCGCGGGCTGTCCGTCCCGCCCTGCGCGCCCCGCCTCCTGGTAGTACGCCTCGGGAGTGGGCGGCAGGGTCCAGTGCACCACGAGGCGGACCGTCGGCTTGTCGATGCCCATCCCGAAGGCGCAGGTGGCGACGACCACGTGGACATCGTCGGCGAGGAAGCGCGCGAGGATCGTGCGGCGCTCGCCCGGCGCGAGGCCCGCGTGGTACGGCGCCACGCGATGGCCGTCCCGCCGCAGGGCGTGCGCGATCCCCTCGACGACGTTCCGCGTCGGCGCGTACACGATCGCCGTGCCCTCGAGGCGCCGCCGGTCCACGAGCGTGCGAAGCGTCGCGAGCCGGGCCGCTGGGCCGTCCACCGTGGTGACGGCGAAGCGCAGGTTGGGACGGTCGAAGGAGCCGACATGCACGGCGAGGGAGCGGCCCCGGCGCCCGAGCCCGAGCACGCGCGCGATGTCCTCGCGCACGAGGGGCGTGGCGCTGCCGGTGAGCGCCGCAACCGGCGGGTCCCCGAGGCGGCGGCGGGCGATGCCGAGCCGGCGGAAGGCGGGCCGGAAGTCGGGGCCCCACTCCGCGATGCAGTGCGCCTCGTCCACGGCGAGGAGCGCGGGCGGCCCACCAAGGCGGACGAGCGTCGCGGCCGCGTGCTCCAGGCGCTCCGGGCTGAGGTAGAGGAGCCGGAGCGCGCCCGCGCGGAGGGCGGCGAGCGTGGCGGCCTGCGCCTCCGCGCTCTCGACGCTCGTGAGCGAGGCCGCGGCAATGCCGCGGGCGCGCGCGGCGGCGACCTGGTCGGCCATGAGCGAGAGGAGCGGCGAGACGACCGCGGTCCAGCCGCCCAGCACCATGGCCGGGACCTGGAAACAGACCGACTTCCCCGCCCCGGTGGGCAGCACGCCGAGCACGTCGCGGCCCGCGAGGACGTGGGCCACGACCTCCCGCTGGCCGGGCCGGAAGTCGGGATGGCCGAAGTGGTGCCGCAGGGCGGCGCGCGCCGCGGTGAGCGGGCCGACGAGGGCGACGGTCATGCCCCAACGTGCGACGGGGCGGCCCCGCGAGGAGCCGCCCCGTTGCGCGTGCCGGCGCCCGCCGACGCAGGTCAGCCGAGCCCGACGGCCTCGAGCAGTCGGCGCGCGGCGACGCGCGGCGGGAGCGACCCGGCCTCGACCTCGGCAAGGAGCCCGGGCAGCCGTCCGGCGAGTGCGGGGTGCGCCTCCAGCGCCGCGCGGACGCCGCGCTCCACCATCCCCCACATCACGCGGAGCCGCTGCGCGGCCCGGCGCGGTACCAGCAACCCCTCCGCGACGAGCTGCTCGCGGCGCGCCACGAGCGCCGCCCAGACCTCCGCGATCCCGGTCCCCGCCTGCGCGCTGCAGGTGAGGACCGGTGGGGCGCCACCCGGCGCGCCCCCTCGCACCAGGTGCATCGCCGCGCGGTAGTCGCGCGCGGTGAGGGTGGCGCGCTCGGCGGCGGGCCCGTCCGCCTTGTTCACCGCGATCACGTCCGCGCGCTCCATCAGGCCGCGCTTGATCCCCTGCAGTTCGTCACCGCCGCCCGGCAGCATCAGGGCGAGCACGACGTCGGTCATGTCCGCGACGGCGGTCTCGGACTGGCCCACGCCGACGGTCTCGACGAGGATCACGTCGAATCCTGCCGCCTCGCAGACGGCGATCGCCTCCGGGGTGCGCGCGGCGACGCCGCCGAGCGCGCCGCCGGTGGGCGAGGGACGCACGTAGGCATCGGGGTGGGCGGCGAGGCGCTCCATGCGGGTCTTGTCGCCGAGGATGCTGCCGCCGGTCACCTCGCTCGAGGGATCCACCGCGAGCACCGCGACGCGCCGCCCCTCCGCGACCAGCCGGGCGCCCAGCGCGTCGATGAAGGTGCTCTTGCCGACGCCCGGGACGCCGGTGACGCCGACCCGGATCGCGTCGCCCGCGAGCGGGAGGAGCTGCGCCAGCAGGGCCGCGCCGCGCTCGCGGTCGGCCTCGGCGCGCGACTCGAGGAGGGAGATCGCCCGCCCGAGGAGCGCCGGATCGCGGCGGCGGACGCCCTCGACGAGCTCCTGGAGCGAGTGCTCCCGGCGGCGGGGCGCGCTCACGAGCCGCCGGCGGGGCCGTCCACCACGGCGTCGGCGGCGAAGCCGAGCCGCCCGGCGAGCTCGCGGAGGAGCGCGAGCGCCGCCTCCGGGATCACCGTGCCGGGCCCGAAGACGAGCGACGCGCCCGCGGCGCGGAGGGCGTCGTGGTCCTGCGGCGGGATCACCCCGCCCACCACGAGCATGATGTCGTCCCGGCCGAGCACCGCGAGCGCCCGGCGGAGCGCGGGGACGAGGGTGAGGTGCCCCGCGGCGAGCGAGCTCACGCCGACCACGTGCACGTCGTTCTCGACCGCCTGGCGCGCCGCCTCCTCGGGCGTGGCGAAGAGCGGGCCGATGTCCACGTCGAAGCCGAGGTCGGCGAAGGCGGTGGCGATCACCTTCTGGCCGCGGTCGTGACCGTCCTGCCCCACCTTGGCGACGAGCAGCCGCGGCCGGCGCCCCTCGAGCCGCTCGAAGCGGCCCACGGCGCGGCGGACCCGCTCGGCGAGGGCGCCGTCGTTCCCCATTTCCCCTCCGTACACGCCGTGGATGGCGCGGATGGGCGCGGCGTGGCGCCCGAACACCGACTCGAGGGCTCCCGTGATCTCCCCCACCGTGGCGCGGGCGCGGGCCGCGTCCACCGCGAGCTCGAGCAGGTTGCCGTCCCCCGTCGCCGCGCACTGCGTCAGCGCGCCGAGGGCGACCGCCACCGCGCGCGCGTCCCGCTCGCGGCGGAGCCGCTCGAGGCGGGCCACCTGCTGCGCCCGCACCGCGGCGTTGTCGATGCGGAGCACCTCGGGGAGCGGGTCGTCCGCCGGGCGGTAGCGGTTCACCCCGACCAGGACCTGCCGGCCCGCGTCGATGCGCGCCTGGGTGCGCGCCGCCGCCTCCTCGATCCGGAGCTTGGGGAGGCCGGCCTCGATCGCGCGCGCCATGCCGCCCAGCGCCTCGACCTCCTCGAGGTGCGCCCACGCCCGCTCCGCGAGCCGGGCGGTGAGCCACTCGACGTACCAGCTCCCGCCCCACGGGTCCACCACCCGGCAGGTGTCCGTCTCGTGCTGGAGCACGAGCTGGGTGTTCCGCGCGATGCGGGCCGAGAAATCCGTCGGCAGCGCGAGGGCCTCGTCGAGCGCGTTCGTGTGCAGGCTCTGCGTGCCGCCCTGCGTGGCGGCCATCGCCTCGAGCACCGTCCGGGCGACGTTGCTGTAGACGTCCTGCGCCGCGAGGCTCCAGCCGCTCGTCTGGCAGTGCGTCCGGAGCGCGAGGCTCTTCGGGTTCCGCGGGCCGAAGCGCCGCATGACGCGCGCCCAGAGGAGGCGCGCGGCGCGGAGCTTCGCGACCTCCATGAAGAACGGCATCCCGATCGCAAAGAAGAAGGAGAGGCGCGGCGCGAAGGCGTCGACGTCGAGCCCCGCGGCGAGCCCGGTGCGGACGTACTCGAGGCCGTCGGCCAGGGTGTAGCCGAGCTCGAGGTCGGCGGTGGCGCCCGCCTCCTGCATGTGATAGCCGCTGATGCTGATGCTGTTGAACTTCGGCATCCGGCGGCTGGTGTAGCGGAAGATGTCGGCGACGATGCGGAGCGACGGCCCGGGCGGGTAGATGTAGGTGTTCCGGACCATGAACTCCTTGAGGATGTCGTTCTGGATCGTCCCTTGGAGCTGCTCCGGCCGCACCCCCTGCTCCTCCGCCGCGACGACGTAGAGGGCCAGTACCGGGAGCACGGCCCCGTTCATCGTCATGGAGACGCTCATCCGGTCGAGCGGGATCCCGTCGAAGAGGATGCGCATGTCGAGGAGGCTGTCGATCGCGACGCCCGCCATGCCGACGTCGCCGACGACGCGGGGATGGTCGGAGTCGTAGCCCCGATGCGTCGCGAGGTCGAACGCGACCGACAGACCCATCTGCCCCGCAGCCAGGTTGCGCCGGTAGAAGGCGTTCGACTCCTCGGCGGTCGAGAAGCCGGCGTACTGCCGGATGGTCCACGGCTGCGCCGCGTACATCGTCGGGTAGGGCCCGCGGACGAACGGGGTGGTGCCGGGCACGCTGGCGAGGTGCTCGAGGCCCGCGAGTGCCGCGGCGTCGAACCGCGGCGGCACGGCGATCCCTTCGGGCGTCTCCCACGGCGCCCCCGCGCGCGGGGCGGCGGGGGGGGGCGCCGGGCGGCGCCAGGGCAGCGCCGCGAAGTCGGGCACCCGGCTCACCGCCCCACCCCCAGCCGGGCGTGGAGGCGCTCGAGGAAGCTGACGAGGTCCGAGCCCCGGTGCACGAAGGCGTCCACGCCGGCGGCGCGCAGTTCGTCGGCCCGATCCCCGGGCCGGCCGGCGAGCGCGACGAACCCGGCACCCGCCGCCCAGAGCGCACGGGCCGCGTCGAGGGCGCGCTCGGCGTACGCGGCGTCGCTGCCGCAGATGATGACCGCCGCGGTGCCTGCGGCGCGGAACGCGCGGGCGAGCGCCGCGTCGCCGTCGGCGTCCGGGCCCTCGACCGCCGCGACACCGCCGGCCTCGACGACGCCCCGCGCGAAGCC
>JBAIWX010000216.1:0-3128 GCA_037916975.1 Gemmatimonadales bacterium | reverse complement strand
CACGGCGACGCGGAGCCCGACTGCCCGGGGAGGATCTGGCTGCCGGGGTACCGGAAGCGGACGTGATCCGGCGGCGGGCTACTCCGCCCCCACCACCTGGAACGCGGCCCAGTACTTCGGCGCGGTCCATTTCGGCACCCGTCGCACCTCCTCCTGCGCGCGCCTGAGTGCCTCGGCCTTCGTGGGCCGGTCCCGGTCGCCGAGCCAGTGCGTGTAGAAGCCGCGGACCAGCGCCGCCGTCGCCGCGTCGTCCACGTTCCAGAGGCTCACGAGCAGCGACCGCGCGCCGCGCGCCAGGAAGGCGCGCTGCAGCCCCACCGTGCCCTCTCCCTCCCGGATCGCGCCGATTCCCGTCTGGCAGGCGCTCAGTACGACGAGCTCCGCCTTGAGCCCGAGCGCCGGGTCGTCCATCAGGTCCGCGACCCGGAGCTCGCCGTCGTTGGCACCATCCTTCCCGAGCACGAGGAACGAGGCGCGCGCAAGCGCGGTGTCCGCGAACGCCACACCGTGCGTGGCGAGGTGGACGATGGAGGCCTTGGGGAGCCGCGCCCGTACGGCGCCCTCGGTGGCCTGCGGGCCGAGCAGCGCGGCCGCAGGCTTCCCCGTGAGGCGCCCCGCGACCCAGCTCGCCTCAGCGCGCGCGCCGGCGAGGGGGTGGAAGCCGCGTGGCATGACGGGATCGCCCACGACGAGCGCCTCCCGGCCGATCGTCGCGCGGTCGGGCGCACGGCCGGCGGCAAGGTCGGCGAGGATCCGGAGCGACGGGCCGTAGCGGATCGCCACCTGCGCGCCCCACGGCGCGCCGTGCACCGGCAGCGCCGCGAACGGCACGAGCGCGAGCGGGCCGGCGGGAACGATCACGACCTCGCGCGCGCCCTCGAGCGCCGCGAGGACGTGGTCCGGGAGCAGCACCGCGGCGAGCGCGGCGGGGTCCACGGGGGCGAGGTCCGCGTCGGGGAGGTCGTCGAAGCCGCCGCGCGCGAGGGCGAGCGTGGTCCCGGGCGCACCGCGCCCCGCGAGCGTGTCGGGGCGCGCCACCTGGAGGCCGGCGCGAACGCCGGCGACGAGCCGGGCGAGGGAGTCGCGGGAGATCCGGAGCGGGGCCACGGCCCACGTGCCGTCCGGCCCGAACGACCAGATCACGCCGCTCGAGTCGGCCACCGCGTAGGTGAGGTAGCCCACGTGTCGATGCGGGAGTCGGTCGAGCAGGTCCGAGATCGACCGTACCGGGTCCTCGCGCGGCGTTGCCGCGATCGCACGCCCGAGACGGAGGCGACGGAGGGCCTGCGCGCGCCCGCGTTCGATGGCGTAGAGCGCGCGGAGGGCGGCGTCGCGATCGCCGGGCTTCGCGGCGAGGGTGGCCCACTCGGCGTACACGTCGGTGAACAGCCCGAACGCGGCGAGCAGGAGTGCGTCGGAGGGCGCGCTGCCGGCGCTCTCCTCGACCGCGTCGGCGGCGCCCTGGTAGACGGCGAGCGCCGAGTCCGTCCGACCCGCACTCGCGAGCGCGCGGGCGAGGAGACGCAGGAAGATCCCGGAGCCCTGCGCGGCCACACCCCCGGGCGCCGTCGCCTTCCCGAGCGACCGAACAGCGGAGTCGACGCTCCCTTCGAGGAGGTAGCTCACCCCTCGCAGCCCTTCGAGCATCGCGGCGAGGCCGCCGTATTCCCGGGGAATGGAATCGAGCAGTGCGCCGACCGCGGCGCGCCCGCCCGTGTAGTCCCCCTGCAGGAGACGAGCGACCGCGAGCATTTCCATCGCCCCGATCCGCTCGGCCGCAGGGCGCCCCTCGGTCAGGGCGATCGCGCGTATCGCCAGGCTCTCCGCGCGCGGCGGGTCGCGCAATTCGAGCACCGCGAGCCGGCCCAGCGCATCCGCCTCGAGGTCAGTACCCCCCTTCGCGATCGCGAGGGCGACCGCGCGCCCGAGGTATGACCGCGCGGAATCCGGGGCGACGAGCTGGAAGGTCGAGCCCAGCACCTGCAGCGCGCCGATCGCCGTAGTGGTGTCCCCGGAGTCCACAGCCTCGGCGAGGACGCGCCGGGAGATGGCGAGCGCGGAATCGAGCCGGCCGAGCACCATCCAGCCGCTCGCCATCAGCAGTTCGTCACGCACGGCATCCCGGCGCGTGCGGCGGAGCGCCCGCGCGTGGCGGAGTGCCGTCAGTGACGAGTCCGGCTGCATCGCGAGCGGGAACCAGGTGCTCGCCACCGTGAGCCATGCACCCACGGCACCGGCAGAGTCGTGGACCGCCTCGAGGAATGCCGCTGCGCGCCGGCCGTGCGCCAGCGCGGAGTCCGCACGGCCGAGCAGCCGTTCCACCTCGGCGAGGTCGGCGAGCGCGGCGCCTCGGTCGCGATCGCCGAGGCGCGGCGAGGTGGACCAGTACGCCGCCTCCTGGGCGTAGCGGAATGCGGAGTCGGGGCGACCCAGCCGCTGGAACAGCGCGGAGAGGAGCCGCGGCGCCAGCAGGAGCATCCCGTGATCGTCGTCGTCGAGGGAGGCGTCGCGGGCACGGCGCAGGAGGACGAGCGCCGAGTCGAGGCGGCCGGTGCGGGCGAGCAGGGCGGCCACGCCGGCGAGTGGGAGCACCTGGGTCGCGGGCTTCCCGTGCTCGCGCGCGAGGGCGAGTGCCGAGTCGTAGGTGGCGAGGGCGGCCGGGACCTCCTGCCGCCGGCCGCGCGCGTCGGCGGAGTCGAGCAGGGCCCGGTATCGAGCGCCCGGATCGGCCGCAGGCACCCCCTGCGCGCGTACCGTGCCGGCCACCGCGGCCACTGCGAGGACGAGCGCCAGCGTGCGAAGGAAGCGCCAAGCCGGCACCGGGGCGCCGGGGCCCGCCATCAGCTCACGTTCCCCGCCGCCACCTCGGCCCGGAGCGGCTCGGCGAGCCGGTGGAGCAGCGCCTTCGCCTCGAGCGGCGGGAGCGCCGGCCACCGCTCGAGGAGTCGCGCCAGCAGGCCCGCCACGACCGGCGCCGCGTAGCTCGAGCCGGTCACCCGCTTCGTCCCGCCGCCGAGCCACGCCACCTCCACCTCTTCCCCTGCCGCCGCGAACTCGACCAGCCGGCCCGGGCCATAGAAGAACTCGTCGCCCGCGGCGCGCGCCATGTTCACCGTGATCACCGTCGG
>JBAIWX010000215.1:0-5843 GCA_037916975.1 Gemmatimonadales bacterium | reverse complement strand
CTGCTCCCGCTGGGCGAGCCCGGCATGGTGACCGACGAGCCGTTCGAGCGGAACCGGGTCACCAAGCTGTATACCTTCGACGGGCTCAACCGGGTCGAGGTGGATTCGGCGCAGGCGGGCGACATCGTGGCGCTCTCGGGCTTCGAGTCCATCGAGATCGGCAAGACCTTCACCGCCGTGGACCGGCCGGAGCGCCTGCAGGGCATCGCGGTCGAGGAGCCGACGATCTCGGTGGACTTCATCGTCAACAACTCCCCCTTCGCCGGCCGCGAGGGGAAGTACGTGACCAGCCGCCAGCTCAAGGACCGCCTCTACCGGGAGCTCGAGCGCAACGTGGCGCTCCGGGTCGAGCCGACCGAGAGCCCCGACACGCACTCGGTGAGCGGCCGCGGCGAGCTCCACCTCGGCATCCTCATGGAGACGATGCGGCGCGAGGGGTACGAGTTCCAGGTCTCGCGGCCGCGGGTCATCACCAAGACGGGCCCGAACGGCGAGCGCCTCGAGCCGTACGAGGAGCTGATCGTGGACGTCGCCGAGGAGTACATGGGCGCCGTCATGGAGAAGCTCGGGCCGCGGCGCGGCGAGATGACCGAGATGCGGAACCCCGGCCAGGGGATGGTGCGGATGACCTTCCGCATCCCCTCGCGCGGCCTCTTCGGCTACCGGTCGGAGTTCCTGACGGACACGCGGGGCACCGGGCTCCTCAACCACCGGTTCCTCGAGTACGGCGCCTGGGCCGGCCCCCTCGCGGGGCGCAAGCGCGGCGTGCTCGTGGCCGACCGCGAGGGCACGGTGGTGGCCTACGCCCTCGGCAACCTGCAGGAGCGGGCGCAGATGTTCGTGGCGCCGGGCGACCTCGTGTACGAGGGGATGATCGCCGGCGAGAACTCGCGCCCCGGCGACCTCGACGTGAACGTCACGAAGGAGAAGAAGCTCACGAACATGCGGGCCTCGGGGTCGGACGACAACATCCTCCTCGAGCCGCCTCGGCAGATCACCCTCGAGTACGCCATGGAGTACATCGAGGAGGACGAGCTGATCGAGGTCACGCCCCAGAGCATTCGCCTGCGCAAGCGCGTCCTGCAGGCGAACGACCGGCGGAAGGCCGCCCGGGCCGCCCGGGTCGCCGACGCCAGCTGATCGCGCACCAGGCACCAGGACCACCCCAGCCGGAGGACAGCATGCTGGCCAGCACGACGTCGTTGGAGGCCCTCGAGATGCGCCGGCGCTTCGGCGAGGACGAGGAGGAGGAGCTGGAGGACGGCTTCGGCTTCGACGACGACGACGAGGACGAGGACGAGCTGCTCGACGACGAGGAAGACCTCGACGACGAGGACCTGGAGGACGAGGACCTCGAGGAGGACCTCGACAACTTCGACGACTACGACGACGGCGACGACGACTGACCGGCGGACGGCCCCCTCGCAGGGGTGACGAGGCGGACGGGGGGCCCCGGGCGGGGCCCCCCGTCGCGTCTCCGGTGCCTCAACTCCCGCCGACTGGCGTCCGATAGTCCCCCGAGCCAGCTTCCTCCATCCCCCTGCCCCCACCCCGCGTCCGGAGTCCGATGCGGCCCGACGGCGGTAGCGAGACGCAGCTTCCCCTTCACGGCCACCGGCCCAGCCTCGCCAGGCTGGGCCTGGTCGCGCTCGTGCACGGGCTCCTCGTCTGGGCCGGCATGCGCGTCAGCGTGTCGGTGGACGGCTTCACCCCGCTGTGGCCGGCGACCGGCGTGGCCGTCGGCGCCGTCCTGCTCGGGGGACCCTGGTACCTGCTGCCCGTCTTCCTCAGCGGGTTCGCCGTCAACGCCACCGGGGCTGTCTGGGCCGGCGCGCTGCTCGGCGCCGCCGGCAACACCCTCCACGCCTGGGCGGGGGCGTGGCTGTACCGCCGGTTCACCGGCCATCGCGGGGCGCCACGGGATGCGCGCGACGTGCTGGTGCTCGCCTTCCTGGTGGCGATGGCGGCGAGCACCATCTCCGCCTCCATCGGTGCAATCGCGCTCCGCCTGTTCGGCCAGTACGAGGTGGTGACCGGCGGCTCCTCCCTCTGGATGACCTGGTGGGTCAGCGACGCGCTCGGCACGCTCACCGTGCTGCCGGTGCTGCTCGCCTGGCTGGGCCCGCGCGAGGGGGCGCCACCGCCGGCTCGCCAGGGACGCGCGGCCGCGATCCTCGTGGCCATCGTGGCGCTCACCAGCCTGCTCGTACTGCTCGCGCTCCGCGACGGCTCGCCGTGGAGCTTCGGCGCCGTGCTCCTGTCGTTCCCCGTCCTCACCGGGGCTGCGCTCCGCTTCGGGATGCGGGGTGGCGCGGCGACGGCGACGGGCTTCGCCCTCGCGGCCGTGGCCGGGACGGTGCTCGCGGAACCCGCGCTCGGCCTCCCCGGCTTCGAGCGCGGGCTCGTGGCCACGCAGGTCTTCGTCGCCGTGATCACCCTGACCGGCCTGCTGCTCGCCGCCGAGGTGGAGCGCCGTGCGCGGGCCGAACTCGGGGTCAGCGAGGGGGCGGCGCTCCTGCGCCGGGTGACCGACGCGGTCCCGGGGATCGTGTACAGCTACGAGCTGCGGCCGGACGGGACGGATGGCTTCCCCCTCGTGAGCCGTCGTGCGCGCGACCTGCTCGGGCTCCCGCCCGGGCCGGACCTGATCGACACCCGGGACGTGTGGTCGCGCGTGCCGGCGGAGGAGCTGCCCGCGATGCAGGCGAGCATCCTCGCATCCGCGCGCGACCTCACGACCTGGATGCACGAGTTCCGGATCCGCGACGCACAGGGGCAGCTGCGCTGGCTCCGGGGCCGCTCGGAGCCGGAGGGCCGGCGGCCGGACGGCGCCGTCGTCTGGCACGGCATCCTGCTGGACATCACCGACGAGAAGGGCGACGAGGCGTTCGCCGTGGCGCAGCGGGAGGTGCTCGAGCGGATCGCCGGCGGTGCCCCCACGCTCGAGGTGCTCCACTCCCTCTGCCGCCTCGTCGAGGGGCGCATTTCCGGGGCGCTCGCGTCGGTGCTGCTGCTCGACCTCGACACGCGGACCATCCGCGGCGGCGTGGGGCCGTCCCTCGACACCGCTTACCTCCGGGCCTTCGAGGGGATGGCCCTCAGCGCCGACGAGGGCAGCTGCGGGGCGGCGATGCACCACGGCCGGCCCGTCGTCAGCCCCGACCTGCGCGCCGATCCCAACTGGCGGACCTTCCTCCCGCTCTCGGAGGCGCATGGCCTGCGCAGCTGCTGGAGCGTGCCGATCCGGGGCGCCGAAGGCCGCGTGCTCGGGAGCTTCGTGGTGTACCGCCGCGAGCCCGGGGAACCGACCGCGGACGCGATGGGGCTCCTCGGCACCCTCGCGCACCTGGCGGGGATCGCGCTCGAGCGGGCCGAGTCCGAGCGGGCGCTCGCGGTGGCGGAGGAGCAGCTGCGCCAGGCGCAGAAGATGGAGGCGGTCGGCCAGCTCGCCGGGGGCATCGCGCACGACTTCAACAACATCCTCACGGTCATCCGTGCCGCGGCGGAGTTCCTCGCCGAGCAGGTGCCGGCCGGCTCGACCGGCCGGGAGGACGTCGAGCTCATCCGGGGCGCCGCGCTGCGCGCGGAGTCGCTCACGCGGCAGCTGCTCGCGTTCAGCCGTCGCCAGATGTGGCAGCCGCGTGCCGTGTTCGTGAACGCCGTCGTGGAACGGGTCGAGGGGATGCTGCGCCGGACCATCGGCGAGCACGTGGAGCTTCGCACCGTGCTCGCGCCGGACCTGCCCGCGGTCTGGGTGGACGAGTCGCAGCTGGAGCAGGTGCTGGTGAACCTGGCGGTGAACGCGCGCGACGCGATGCCGCGCGGCGGGCGCTTCGAGCTGGAGACGGCGGCGGTGACCGTGCACGAGGAGGGCGGCGAGGGATCCGGGCTCGCGCCGGGCCGCTACGTGCGGATCGTGGCCCGCGACAGCGGCGTCGGCATGGACCCCGCCACGATGCGACGGGCCTTCGAGCCCTTCTTCACCACCAAGGAGCCGGGGAAGGGGACCGGCCTCGGCCTCTCGATGGTGTACGGCATCGTCCAGCGCGCCAACGGGCGGATCACGGTGGAAAGCGCGCCGGGGGCGGGGGCGACGTTCCGGATCTACCTCCCGGTGAGCGACGCGCCGGTCGAGGCCGAGCCGTCCCGCGGCGACGGGCCGGCGGCCGGTGGCCGCGGCGAGGTCGTCCTCCTCGCCGAGGACGAGCCGATGGTGCGCGCCCTCGCCGCCCGGCTCCTGCGCGAGCGCGGGTACGAGGTGCTCGAGGCCGAGCACGGCGAGGCGGCGCTCGCCGCGCTCGCGGCGCGCGAGGGCCGCGTGGGCCTCCTGCTGAGCGACGTGGTGATGCCGGGGATGAGCGGGCGGGAACTCGCGCAGGCCGTGCGCGCCCGCTGGCCCGGGGTACCGGTCCTCTTCATGTCCGGCTACACCGACGACGTCGCGCTGCTCCGGGAGGTGGTGGCGGAAGGGTCCTCGGTGCTGCAGAAGCCGTTCGCCCCGGCGGAACTCGCGGCGCGGGTGCGCGAGGCGCTCAACTGGCGCGGGCGGCGGGATCGGACGGGGGCCTGATCCGTGAAGTGGGGACGCCGCCCCGGCGGGGCCGGGGCGGCGTCTGCGTTTGCCGGAAGGTGGCCGGGGCGGGCGCCCCGCCGCTCACTGGAAGGTCGGGTGCGTCGGGCCCAGGTCGCAGGGACGGGTCATCGAGGCGGGGTTGCTCATGACACTGCCCTGGCCACCCCAGACGAAGGTGCTCACGGCCCCCGCCTCCGAGACCACGAGCGGCGCGCCGAGTGTCGTGACCTGCGCCGGCGACCAGCCCGCCGAGACCGCGGCCGCGGAATCGGTCGTGAGGAGCGTCAGGACCCGGTTGTCCACCGGTGCGGCGTCGGTGCCCGACGGCGCGATGCGCGCCCCCGTGGGGCCCTTGAACCAGTACGTCGAGTCGGCGAAGGACTCGGCGCGGTAGAGGTCCTGCGTGTAGACCTGCGTCGAGTCGCAACTGCCGAAGGTCGTCTTCGGGCGGAAGCGCAGCACGTCCGACTGGTGCACCAGGATGCACCGATAGGTGCCGGCGGGGATCGCGCCGGTCACGATCGTGGGGTTGCTCGCCAGGTCGAAGACGACGGCGCTGTCGGCGTCCCCCGCGAGGCGCTGCACCGTGACCGGGGTGGTGCAGTCGGCGCCGGTGCTCACGTCGATCTGCCGGAAGGCGATCCACGCCTCCGCCGGGTCCCCGTACGTCACGCTGTCGGCGGCCATCGGGGGCATCACCGCGGCGAGCCGCGTGGCGGCGCCCTGACGCAATGCGCCACGAATGGTGAGCGTCGCGCCGGCGGGCGCGGTGCTGGTTGCATTGCACCCCGTGAGCGTCGCTCCCAGCACGAGCACGCTCCAGTAGCCGCTCCGTCGTCCGATCCGCATGGCCTGTCCTCCGCTCCGATCGCGCTGGTTGTCCCCGGCGGCGGGCCCCTCCCGCCGTGCCGGACCATCTCCGGTTATCGTGCGCGGGACGGCGGGGTTGAATCGGGGTCGGTGGCGGGGCGGGCCGTCGCCTCTCTTGGCCGGCCTCGGTGTGTTCTAAGTCGTTGTCGGATTACAGGTTGGATGGCAGCCACCGCCCGTGGGCCGGACCGGCGGCTCAGCGGCGAGCCAGCTTGTCGGGCCGCTCGCCGCCGGTTATGTTTGCGCTCCCGCAAGGGCCTGTAGCTCAGGTGGTTAGAGCGCACGCCTGATAAGCGTGAGGTCGGTAGTTCAACTCTACCCAGGCCCATCGCAACAAGCACAACGAGTTAGCCCGCCGAGCCAGTGAGGTCGGCGGGCTTTTTTCTGCCCAATCCATAGC
>JBAIWX010000214.1:0-1775 GCA_037916975.1 Gemmatimonadales bacterium | reverse complement strand
TCTCGCTCTGGTACGGGCAGCGCACCACCCTCAACGTCCGCCTCGGCTTCCCGCGCGGCTCGGACCCGCAGGGCCTCGACGCCGCGATGCGCGACTTCGAGGCCCGCGCGGTCGGCTATCCCGGCGTCGAGCAGGTGGTGACGCGCGGCCTCCCCGACGCGGCGTTCATGCGCGTCCTCTTCACCCGCGAGAGCCAGTACGGCCCGGCGCCGTACCAGCTCCAGGACGAGCTCACCCAGCGCGCGGTGCTCGTGGGCGGCGCCGAAGTCAGCGTGCAGGGGAACGGGCCGGGATTCTACGCCGGCGGCTCGGCGGGGAGCGGCGTCCCGTTCCGCATCAAGGTCCTCGGCTACTCGTGGGACGGCGTGGACGCGCTCGCCAACGACCTCCGGCAGCGCCTCCTCCGGATGCCGCGCGTGAAGAAGGTGGACGTGGCGGCGGGGAGCTTCTGGCGGAGCGAGCGCGGCTTCACGGTGACCCTCGCGCCCGACCGCCCGGCGCTCGGCCGCGTGGGGCTCACCGCCCGCGACTTCGCGCAGGCGGTGGGGCGCGAGGTGCGCGGGCCGGTGGGGGTGCAGCGGGTCGAGATCGCCGGCGAGGAGCTGCCCGTGACGCTCAAGGCCGACGGCGCGCGAGACCGGGACCTCGGCGACCTCCGCGAGGCGCTCGTCCCCAACCCGGCGCGGAGTCCCGCGCGCGTGGCCGACCTGGCTCGCGTGGACGAGCGGGAGTCGCTGAGCCAGGTGAGCCGCGAGGACCAGCAGTACGTGCGGGTGGTGAGCTACGACTTCCGCGGCCCGCAGAAGCTCGCCAACCGCACGCACGAGGCGTTCATGCGTTCGATCAGCGTTCCCGCGGGCTACACCGTCGGCGACGAGGACTTCGACTGGCAGGACGACGACAGCACGAAGGGGCTCTGGCTCGTCTTCCTCCTGGGCGTGGTGCTCGTGCTTCTCAGCGTGGCGATCGTCTTCGACTCGGCGTGGGCGGCGTGGCAGGTCTTCCTGAGCCTCCCGCTCGCGCTCGCGGGCGTGGGGGCGGCGTTCTGGGTCGGGCGGGTGGCGTTCAGCCGCGAGGCGGCGGTGGGCGTGATCCTGGTGGTGGGGCTCGCGGTCAACCAGTCCATCCTGCTCGTGGACGCGGCGCTCGAGCACCGGCGGCGGGGCCCGCTGCGGGCGGCGCAGGTGCTCGCCTGCGCGCGCGACCGGGTGGGGATGATCGTCCTCGTCACCCTCACCACGCTGGCGAGCCTGGTCCCGCTCGCGGTCGGCACCGACGCCGACAGCCTCTTCGGCGCGATCGCGATCGCCAACGCGGGCGGCACGGTGGCGGGGACGCTGGGGGCGCTCTTCGTGGTGCCGGCGCTGCTGCCGGGGGTGGGGCGCGGCCGCCGCGCCGCCTGAACGCCGTGCAGCGTCGTCCGCCCACCCTCGTGGAAGACCCCCACTTCCTCCCGCGGCTCGAGCTGCCGGTCCGGGACGAGGGACGCCGGCCCGGGCGCGGCGCATCCGGCGCCGGCGAGCGACAGGAAGACGGCGCGGAGTGGCCGCATCATCGAGCCGAACCGCCCAGGGAGCGGATCGCGGCGCCGTAGTCCCGCGCGAAGGCGGCGAGACGCCGCCGCACCGCGGCGTCCCGGGCGGGCAGCGCGCGCGCCGCGTCCAGCACCAGCCCCCGGAAGCGCCGCATCAGCCGGAGCCGCCGCTCGAGCACCCGCGCCGCCACGTCGTCGGCGACGCGGTAGTACACTTTCCGGTCACCGGGGTGTACCTCAC
>JBAIWX010000213.1:0-3235 GCA_037916975.1 Gemmatimonadales bacterium | reverse complement strand
GGTGCCGCCGAGCACCAGGACGACGAGCGCGAGCCAGCCGAGCGCGAGCCGCCGCGCGAGCGCCGGCCCCGGACGGAGCAGCGCCGCGCGGTGCGCCACGAGCCAGGCAGTGAGCGTCGCGCCGCCGGTGTTGGTGAGGAGGTCGCTCAGGCTTGCGTCGCGGCCGGGGAGCCAGGCGAGCTGGGCCGTCTCGACGCACGCGCTCACGAGGAACGCGACGAGCGCCACCCGCCGCCAGCCGGCGCCGAGGAGGGCGAGGCCGGCGGCGAACGGGGCGAAGAGCGCGAGGTTGAGGAGGACGTCGGTGGCGCCGGTGTCGCCGCAGACGAGGCACCAAAGCGGCGTGAGCGCCGCCTCGTCCTCGAAGCGCGGGGTGGGGCGGAGCGTCGCCCAGGCGATCCCCGCGAGGCCCAGGACCGCCAGCGCGAGCGCCGCCCCGCGCCGGCGGGTCAGTCGGCCGAGCCCCCGCCGGCGCCCATCGGCGGCCGCGCGACGTGCCGCTGCAGCGCCGCGACGATCCGTTCCGCGGCGCGACCGTCCCACCCCTCCACCGTGCACGGCTGCCGTCCGGCGGCGCCGCGGGCCAGCGCCTCCTCGAAGGAGTGCACCACGCCCGCCGTCGTGAGGGGCCATGGGGCCAGGCGGTTCGTCCCCTCGGTGACGGTGACGGGGCGCTCGGTCTGCTGGCGGAGCGTGACGCACGGGACGCCGAGCGCCGTGGTCTCCTCCTGCAGCCCGCCCGAGTCGGTGAGCACCACCGCCGCGTCGCACGTGAGCGAGAGCATCTCGCGGTAGCCGACCGGTTCCATCACCCGGAGCTTCGCGAGCGCCGAGCCCAGCCCGAACTGTTCCGCGTTCCGCTTCGTGCGCGGGTGGAGCGGGAGCACCACCGGCATCCGCTCCGCCACCGCCGCGAGCCCGCCCAGCGCAGCGGCGAGCGTCTCCGGCGCGTCCACGTTGGACGGGCGATGCAGCGTCGAGACGACGTAGCGGCCGGGCTCGAGGCCGAGCGAGGCCGGCAGTGCCGCGGCGCGCGCGGCGTCGAGCTGCAGGAGCAGCGTGTCGATCATCACGTTGCCCGCGAACGCGATCCGCTCGTCGCCGATCCCCTCGCGGCGGAGGTTCGGGTGCGCGTCGCGCGAGGGGAGGAGCAGGAGGTCGGCGAGCTGGTCGGTGAGGACGCGGTTCACCTCCTCGGGCATCCCCCAGTCCTCGCTCCGGAGCCCGGCCTCGACGTGCGCAATGCGGCAGCCGAGCGCGGCGCGGAGCTTCGAGGCGACGAGCGCACAGGCGAGCGTCGAGTTCACGTCGCCCACCACGACCACCCAGTCCGGCCGCTCCGCCACGAGTACCGGCTCGAACGCGGTCATGATGCGCGCCGTCTGCTCGGCGTGGGTGCCGGAGCCCACGCCCAGGTGGTGGTCGGGCTCCGGGATGCCGAGGTCGCGGAAGAAGGCGTCCGACATCTTCGCGTCGTAGTGCTGGCCGGTGTGCACCAGCACGCGCCGCTCGCCGGCGCGGTCGAGGGCTGCGAGGATCGGCGCGATCTTCATGAAGTTGGGGCGCGCCCCGGCGACGATGAGGGTCTTCATGCGACCCCCGCCGCGAAGCGGACCGGGGCGCCCGTCGCGCCACGCATCGCGTCGGCCGTCACGCCCTCGGCCAGCTCCACGACTTCGAGCCCGTCCGGCGTCACGTCCAGCACGCCGAGCTCGGTGATGATCCGGTGCACGCAGCGGCGGCCGGTGAGCGGCAGCGTGCACTCGGGGAGGATCTTGGGGCTCCCGTCGCGCGCGCGGTGCTCCATCACCACGACGATCCGCTGCGCGCCCGCCACGAGGTCCATCGCCCCGCCCATCCCCTTCACCATCTTCCCGGGCACCATCCAGTTGGCGAGGTCGCCGCGTGCGGAGACCTGCAGGGCGCCCAGGATCGTGAGCGCCACGTGGCCGCCGCGGATCATCGCGAAGCTGGTGGCGCTGTCGAAGTAGGCGGTGCCGGGGACCTCGCTCACCGTCTCCTTCCCCGCGTTGATCAGGTCGGCGTCCTCCTCCCCCTCGAAGGGGTAGGGGCCGACGCCCAGCATCCCGTTCTCCGACTGGAGCACCACCTCCACGCCGGGCGGGATGTAGTTGGCGACGAGCGTCGGGATGCCGATGCCCAGGTTCACGTAGAAGCCGGTGCGCGCGTCGAGCCGGAGGAGCTCCTGCGCGGCGCGGCGGGCGAGCGCGTGGCGGACGTCCATGCTCAGCGGCTCCGGACGGTGCGGCGCTCGATGAGCTTCTCGGGCCGCGTGGTGAGGAAGACGCGCTGGACGAAGATGCCCGGCACGTGGACCTGGTCGGGAGGGAGCTCGCCGACCTCGACGAGGTGCTCCACCTCCGCGACGGTGACCCGCCCCGCGGTCGCGATCGGCGGGTTGAAGTTCCGCGCCGTCCGGCGGAAGACGAGGTTCCCCTGCCGGTCGCCCTTCCAGGCGCGGACGATCGCGAAGTCGCCGGTGATCGCGCGCTCCATCACGTACTCGCGGCCGTCGAACGTGCGCGTCTCCTTGCCCTCGGCGACCACCGTCCCCACCCCCGTCGGCGTGTAGAACGCGGGGATCCCCGCGCCGCCCGCCCGGATCCGCTCGGCGAGCGTCCCCTGCGGCACGAGCTCGACCTCGAGCTTGCCGGTGAGCATCAGCTGCTCGAAGACGTCGTTCTCGCCGACGTAGCTCGAGATCATCTTCTTCACTTGGCCGTTGCGGAGCAGGTGCACCAGCCCGTGGTCGGTGGTGCCGGCGTTGTTGCTGACGATCGTGAGGTCCTTCGCCCCGAGGTCGCGGAGCGCCATGATGGCGTCGGTCGGGATGCCGCAGAGGCCGAACCCGCCGACCAGCAGGGTCATCCCGTCGGTGACGTCGGCCACCGCCGAGCGGGCGTCGGGGAAGGTCTTGTCGAGAGCCACGGGCTCCTCGTGCAGGGGGTGAAGCTCAGGGCGCCGCGGGGGCGGCGGCCATCGCGGCCCGCACCGCCCGTCCCGCCGCGCGAACCATGTCCGCGTCCACGCCGGTCCGTCCCGGAAAGGCGGCGACCAGCGCCTCGGTGGCCACGTTGCCCGGGGCGCCGGGCGCGTAGGGACACCCGCCCAGGCCGGTCGCGCTGCCGTCGAACCGGGTGACGCCCAGCTCCGCGCCCGCCAGGGCGTTGGCTACGGCCCGGCCGCCGGTATCGTGCAGGTGCAGTGCCACCCG
>JBAIWX010000212.1:0-5269 GCA_037916975.1 Gemmatimonadales bacterium | reverse complement strand
CCCCCCCTCCGCGTTCCGGCCCCCGGCGCCGCTCACCCGCCGCGGCGGCGGATCTCCGCGAGCGCGCGCGCGGCGCGCCGCAGCATCGTCCCCGAGTAGGCGAGCACGATCACCGCGACCACGACGTAGGCCGCGACCATGAAGGCGCCGTTGTCGGGCGGCTCACGCAGCAGCAGCACGCTCGGCCTCCTCGACCTCCCGCAGGCGCCCGATGCCGTAGCGCACCGTGACGAGCCCCAGGTAGAGCAGCGTGAACGACGCGAGCCCGTACATGAGCGTCGCCAGCATCGAGCCCGGCAGCGTCGGCCCCTCCGGCTTGAGGATCACCGGCTTCGGGTGGATCGTGCGGAACATGTACACGCTGAGGTGGATGAACGGCACGAGCAGCGCGCCCAGGATCCCCACCACGGCGCTGTAGCGGGCGCGCTCGGTCGGCTCGAGCACGGCGCGGCGGAGCGTCAGGTAGCCCACGAACAGGAAGAACAGGAAGAGCGTCGAGGTGAGCCGGGGCTCCCACTGCCACCAGGTGCCCCAGATCGGCTTCCCCCAGATGGGGCCGGTGCTCAGCACGATCGCCGTGAGCGCCACCCCCACCTCCGCCGAGGCCTCGGCGAAGAGGTCGAGCCGGCGCTCGTGCAGCCACAGGAAGAGGCCGCTGCAGATCCCCACCAGCCCGAAGGCCAGGAAGGCGCTCCACGCCGCCGGGACGTGGACGTAGAAGATCTTCTGCGCCGGCCCCTGCACCGCCTCGACGGGGGTGTAGTAGATGGCGCGCAGGTACACCCCGGCGATCGCGAGGAGCGCGAGCACGACGAGGACGCGGCCCGAGCGGATCGCGCCCGCGGCGGCCGCGAGCCCCGGGTCACTCGTCGAGGACGCTGGGGAAGACGAGGAGGCAGATGGTGACGAAGACGACGTCATAGGCCAGGAGCAGTCGGAGCCAGGACGCGTTCTCGAGGAACGGCCGGCCGTTGAGGAGGCTCGCCGTCACCTGTGCCGCGCCGACGAGGGGCGGCATCATGAACGGCAGGAGCAGCACCGGCAGCATGAGCTCGTTGAAGCGCACCCGCACCGTGAGCGCGCTGAACACCGTGCCCACCGCCGTGAACCCGGTCGTGGCGAGCGCCGCCAGGGCCAGGATGCCCGGCAGCGCCCCCTTCAGGTCCAGGTTGAAGAATAGCACGAAGAGCGGGATCGCGATGGCCTCCACGATCCCCACGAACACGAGGTTCCCCAGGAACTTCCCGAGGAAGACCGCCTCCCGCGGCACCGGGGCGAGGAGGAGCCCGTCCATGGCGCCGTGCTCGAGCTCGACGGCGAAGGCGCGGTTGAGCGCCGTCACCGACGCGAAGGTGCACGTGATCCAGAGCGCGCTCGGCGCCAGGTGCTCGGGCCGGATCGCGGTCGGGTCGCGGGCGAAGTTGAAGATGACGAGGATGAGCGACGCGAAGACGATCCCCGAGACCAGGGCCGTCTTGCGCCGGAACTCCGCGCGCAGGTCCTTGGCCGCGATGGCAAGCGCGGCGCGCAGCGTGTCAGGCAGGGACCACCTCGCGGTAGCGGCGCAGGAAGTCGTCGAGCGGGAGCTCGCGCCCCTCGGTGAGGGCCCACTGGCCGGCCACGAGCGCCTGCACCCGCGTGCAGAGGTCCCAGACCTCGCCCACCTGGTGCGTCACGACGATCGTCCCGAGGCCCGCGGGGCGCCGCTCGCGGAGGAGCACCCGCAGGCGCTCCGCCGCCGCCGCGTCGAGGCCGGTGAAGGGCTCGTCGAGGAGGAGGAGCCGCGGGCCGTGCAGCAGCGCCCGCGCGAGGGCGGCGCGCTGGAGGAGCCCGCGCGAGAGGGTGCGCGGCACGTCGCCGGCGCGGTGCAGGAGGTCCACCTCCTCGAGGGCCCGCGCGGCCGCGGCGTGCGGGTCGGGGAGCCCGTAGAGCCGCGCGGCGAACTCGAGGTTCTCCCGCACCGTGAGGTCGTCGTAGAGGATCGAGCGGTGCGAGAGGAGCCCCACCGCGCGGCGCGAGTCGGGCTCCTGCGGCGCGAGCCGCCGCCCGTCGAGCCGGATCTCCCCCGCGCTCGGCTTCATGAGCCCCGCGAGGCAGCGGAGCAGCGTCGTCTTCCCCGCCCCGTTCGGCCCCACGATCGCGAGCGTCTCGCCGGCCGCGAGCACGACGTCGAGCCCGCGCAGCACCACGCGCGGGCCGAAGGCGCGGCGCAGGCCGCGGGCCTCGAGGAGCGGCGCCTCAGGCACGGGACGGGGGAACGGGCACGGCGGGCGGGACGGGCATGCGCCGTGGAGAGTAACGCGCCGGGGACGGCGGCGGAACGCCCCGCCCGGGCCCCGGCGGCACGGGGCCCGCGCCCCCGGTGCGCGGCCCCCGCAGCGCCGGCGGCTACACCGCCGCCGGCTCGAGCTCGAAGAGGGCGTTGAGCTTGGTGATCGCGAGCAGGAAGCGCAGCTCGTCGGTCGGGTTGAGGAGCACCACCGCCTGCCGGCGCTCCGCCGCGCGGCGCTGCACCAGCATCAGGGCGCCGAGCCCGGCGGAATCCACGTGGCGCGTGGCGGCGAGGTCGATGAGGAGCCGCCCCTCGCCTTCGGGCAGCGCCTCGAGGAGGGCGATGGCGGCCTTCCGGAACTCGACCCGGGTCTCGAGACCCAGGGTCGCGGGCGCGGCCATCTCGCGCGTGTGCAGGTGTGCGGATCGCATCTGACGATCTCCCACACCCGATAAGGAACGCGTGGACCGCGGGTCCCGCGTTGCTCCACCTTCGGCACCGAGCTATCTCGCGCGCCGCCCCAGTGCGGCACGGGAGACCTCTAGTTTTGCGGCCCCGGGTCACCCCGGGTGTGCTCTTATCGGGCGGACGTTTTGGTCCCGTCCCGGCCACCGCCGGGACGCCCTGCTCTCCTAGCGAGACTGATGCCACCCCGGCGCGGGCCGTATATTACGGCCACTTTCCCGGTACGACCCGCGGCACCCGCGCCGCGTCACGCCGCACCCTGCGGCACACCGCCGCAGGATCCCGGCGGCCCCGCAACGACTGCCGATTCTTGCACTTGCGCGACTGCACGGCGCTGCACGCCCGCGGCCGGCGCCGGCACTTCCGGAACCCCCAACCCGACGCGCCATGTCCAGCCAGCTCGACACCCTCCTCTCCGAGCAGCGCCGCTTCCCGCCGCCGGCGGAGTTCGCCCGCCAGGCCAACGCCACGCCCGCCCTCTACGAGCGGGCCCGCGCCGACCGCCTCGGCTTCTGGGCCGAGCAGGCCGCGGCGCTCGACTGGATGGCCCCCTGGCAGACGGTGCTCGAGTGGACCCCGCCGCACGCCAAGTGGTTCTCGGGCGGCCGGCTCAACGTCGCGGCCAACTGCGTGGACCGGCACCTCCGCACCGCACGGCGCAACAAGGCGGCGATCATCTGGGAGGGGGAGCCCGGCGACCGGCGCGTGTACACCTACTGGGAGCTGGGCCGCGAGGTCGGCCGCTGCGCCAACGCCCTCAAGGCGCTCGGCGTCACCCGCGGCGACCGGGTGGCGATCTACCTCCCGATGATCCCCGAGGCCGCCATCGCGATGCTCGCCTGCGCCCGCATCGGCGCGGTGCACTCGGTCGTCTTCGGCGGCTTCTCCGCCGAGTCGCTCCGCGACCGCATCAACGACGCGCAGGCCACCGTCCTCATCACCGCCGACGGCGGCTACCGCCGGGGCCAGGTGCTCCCCCTCAAGCGCTTCGCCGACGAGGCGATCGCCGGGTGCCCCTCCATCCGTCACGTCATGGTGGTGCGCCGCCGCCCCGGCGGCGAGGGGGACGAGAGCTTCGCGAACATGCAGGAGGGCCGCGACCACTGGTGGCACCGCCTCCTCGACCACGCGAGCCCCGACTGCCCGCCCGAGCCGATGGAGGCGGAGGACCTGCTCTTCATCCTCTACACCTCCGGGACCACGGGGAAGCCGAAGGGGATCGTCCACACGACGGGCGGCTACCTCACGCAGGTCACGGCCACGACGAAGCACGTCTTCGACCTCAAGGACGAGGACGTCTTCTGGTGCACCGCCGACGTGGGCTGGGTCACGGGCCATTCGTACGTGGTGTACGGCCCGCTCGCCAACGGTGCCACCGTGCTCATGTACGAGGGCGCGCCCGACTGGCCGGAGCGCGACCGGTTCTGGAAGATCATCGCGCGCTACGGCGTGACCGTCTTCTACACCGCACCCACCGCGATCCGCGCGTTCATGAAGTGGGGCCCCGAGCACCCGGCCCGCCACGACCTCTCGACGCTCCGCCTCCTCGGCTCGGTCGGTGAGCCGATCAACCCCGAGGCGTGGATGTGGTACCACGAGCACATCGGCCGCGGCCGCTGCCCGATCGTGGACACCTGGTGGCAGACCGAGACCGGCGGGATCATGATCACCCCGCTTCCCGGCGTGGTCACCACCAAGCCGGGCTCGGCCACCATTCCCTTCCCCGGCGTCTCGGTGGCGCTCGTGGACGCGAGCGGCACGGCGATCCCGCAGGGGGGCGGCTTCCTCGTCCTCACCGAGCCCTGGCCCGGGATGCTCCGCACCATCTATGGCGACGACGCCCGCTACCGCGAGACCTACTGGAGCCGCTTCCCCGGCCGCTACTTCGCCGGCGACGGCGCCAAGGTGGACGAGGACGGCTACTGGTGGATCCTGGGCCGCGTGGACGACGTGCTCAACGTGGCGGGCCACCGCATCGGCACGATGGAGGTCGAGAGCGCGCTCGTGGACCACCCGAGCGTCGCCGAGGCGGCGGTCGTGGGCAAGGCGCACGAGCTCAAGGGACAGGCGCTGAGCGCCTTCGTCACGCTCAAGGAGGGACAGAAGGCCACGCCGTCGCTCCGCGACGACCTCAAGGAGCACGTCGCGCGGAAGATCGGCGCCATCGCGCGGCCCGACGACATCTTCTTCTCCGCCGACCTCCCCAAGACGCGCAGCGGGAAGATCATGCGCCGGCTCCTGCGGGACATCGCCGAGGGGCGCGCGCTGGGCGACACGACGACGCTCGCGGACCCGGGCGTCGTGGCGCGGCTCAAGGACCAGTACGAGAGCGAGGAAGGGTGACGGCGGCACGCGTGGGCCGGCCCGCCGCATGACCGTCGCCGAACGCCTCGCGGCCGCCCTCACCGACCGCTACCGCGTCGAGCGCGAGCTCGGCGCGGGCGGCATGGCCACCGTCTACCTCGCCGAGGACCTCAAGCACGGCCGCAAGGTCGCCATCAAGGTCCTCCACCCCGAGCTTTCCGCGGTCCT
>JBAIWX010000211.1:0-4793 GCA_037916975.1 Gemmatimonadales bacterium | reverse complement strand
ATCGCGTTCCTGCGCAATCTCCGTGCGGCCGGGATGCCCGTCCGCGAGATGCGGGCCTACGCTCGCCTGGTGACCAAGGGAGACGCCACGTGGCCGGAGCGGCAGGCCATGTTGCGGAAGCATCGCGCGCGAGTGGAGGCGATGATCCGACAGCTGGAGGCGCATCGCCGGGTGCTCGACGACAAGTTGCGCCGCGGCTGCGCTCCACCGAGCCTGGCGCAGACCGACTAGCGACGCGTGCGCCGGCCGATGCGCCGGGCCGAGTCGAGGCGTAGATTGCCGCGATGGCACTCGAGTCCGCAGGGGACCCGGCCGGCGTCGACGCGCCGCTGCCGCGCTTGCAGATGCCGGTGGTCCCACTCGACCTGATGGCGCTGTTCGGGACCTTCGTGACGCCGGGATTCCTGCGGCGCCGCGACGTGCAAGGGCACAAGCGCTACGTGCACCTCGCGTCCCTCGGCCTCCTCGACGCCGCCATCGCGCGCTGGCCGTTCGCGATCATGACGGCCGCGGTGCCCGTGCCGGGGTTCAGCGTGCAGGACCTGTTCGTGGATGCGTTCCTCGTGCCGATGGTCGCTTGGGACGTCGCTTCCCGCGGGCGACCGCATCCGGACACGCTCTGGGGCGGACTGGTGCTGGTCGCTTCGCAGCCGCTCAAGCTCCTGCTGGCGCGGACCGACGCCTGGTCGGCCTCCGCCGCGCGGGCGGTCGGCGTGCTCGGCCGCTGAGGACCCCGCGTGACGCCCCGCAGCAGGTGACAGCGTCCGACGTGCGGTACCGGTCCGTGCCCGTCCGCTCCATCATCCGATCCCCTGAACAGGCGCCCATGACCCGTCTCCCCCTCCTCCCGATCCGTCGCCTCGCGCTTGCCGGCCTCGCCGCGCTCGCCCTGGGCGGCCTGCCGACGCTCGACGCCCAGACGGCGCCCGACCCCCGGCTCACGCTCCAGCGCATCTTCGGCAGCGCGGAGTTCCGGGGGCAGCGGCCGCCGGCGCTCCGCTGGTGGGACGACTCCACGTACACCGTCCTCGAGCCGGCCGGCCGTGGCGTCGAGCTCGCGGCGTACCACGCCGGCACGGGCGCGCGGCGCGTGCTGGTGTCGGCGGCGCAGCTGACGCCCGCCGGCGCCACCGAGCCGCTCCCGATCGAGGACTACAGCTGGTCGGCCGACCACCGGCGGCTCCTGCTCTTCACCAACAGCGCCCGCGTCTGGCGCGCCAACACGCGCGGCGACTTCTGGGTGCTCGACCTCGCCGCCGGCACGCTGCGCCAGCTCGGCGCCGGCGCGCCGCCGCAGGTGCTGCAGTTCGCGAAGTTCTCGCCGGACGGCGACCGGGTGGCCTACGTGCGCGAGAACGACCTCTACGTGGAGCCCGTCGCGGGGGGGCCGGCCATCCGGCTCACCAGCGACGGGTCGCGCACGCTGCTCAACGGCACCTTCGACTGGGTGCACGAGGAGGAGCTCTTCCTCCGCGACGGCTTCCGGTGGAGCCCCGACGGCACGCGCATCGCCTACTGGCAGGTGGACGTCTCCGGGGTCCGCGACTTCCTCCTGATCAACGACACCGACTCGCTCTACTCGTTCACGATCCCGGTGCAGTACCCCAAGGCCGGCACGACCAACGCCGCGACGCGGATCGGCGTCGTGGACGCCGCCGGCGGCCCGACCACGTGGCTGCAGGTGCCCGGCGACCCGCGCAACAACTACCTCGCCCGGATGGACTGGGCCGCCAGCACGAGCGAGCTGCTCGTGCAGCAGCTCGACCGCCGCCAGCAGCGCCGGACGTTCTGGGTCGGGACCGCGGCCACCGGCGCGGTGCGCGAGCTGTTCGTCGAGCGCGACAGCGCCTGGATCGACATCTGGGACGACCACCAGGCGTGGGGCCCCGGCCCGAGCGTCCACTGGTTCCCCGACGGCAAGGCGTTCCTCGTGCTGAGCGAGATGGACGGATGGCGCCACATCTGGGCGATCGCGCGCGACGGCGCCCGCCGGCTCGTGACGCCGGGCGCGTACGACGTGATGAAGGTGCTCCGCATCGACATGCGTCGCGGCTGGGTGTACTTCCAGACGGCGCTGCCGGAGGACGCCATCCACCGCCAGCTCTGGCGCGCGCGGCTCGACGGGCGCGGGGCGCCGGAGCGGGTCACGCCCGCGGGCGGCGGCTGGCACGACTACGACATCTCGCCGGGCGCGACGTACGCGGTGCACACCGCGTCCTCGGCGGGCGTGCCACCGGTGGTCGAGCTGGTCTCGCTGCCGGACCATCGCGTCCGGCGTACGCTCGTGGACAACGCGGCGCTGCGGGACCGCCTCGCCGCGATGCGGCTCCCCCGTCCCGAGTTCATCAGGATCCCGGTCGGCGACGGCATCGTGCTGGACGGCTCCCTGCTCAAGCCCCCCGGCTTCGACCCTGCGAAGCGCTACCCCGTGCTGTTCTACGTGTACGGCGAGCCGTGGGGGACCACGGTCACGGACCAGTACGGCGGCGCGCAGGCGCTCTGGCACGCGATGCTCGCCCAGCAGGGCTACATCGTGGCGAGCGTGGACCAGCGCGGCACGCCCGTCCCGCGCGGCCGCGCCTGGCGCAAGGCGGTGCGGGGGCAGCTGGGCGGGCTGCGCGTGCGCGAACAGGCGGAGGCCGCGCGCGTGATCGGCCGGATGCCGGGCGTGGACTCGACGCGCATGGGCGTCTGGGGATGGAGCGGCGGCGGCTCCTCGACGCTGCTCCTCATGTTCCGCGCGCCGGAGGTGTACAAGGTGGGGATGTCGGTGGCCCCGGTGCCCGACGTGCACCTCTACGACACCATCTACCAGGAGCGCTACGTCGGGCTCCCGGACACGGACGAGCCGGCCTATCGCGACGCGTCGGCGATCAACTTCGTCGAGGGGCTGCGCGGCGACCTGCTCGTGGTGCACGGCACCGGCGACGACAACGTGCACTACCAGGGGACCGAGCGGCTCATCAACGCCCTGGTCGCGGCGGGGAAGCCGTTCCAGATGATGGCCTATCCCAACCGGACGCACGGCATCTACGAGGGGCCCGGGACCACGCTGCACCTGTACTCGCTCCTCACCCGCTACCTGCAGGAGCACCTGCCGGCGGGACCGCGGTGAGTCGCCGCTCCGGCGCACGGCCGGCCGGTTCGCCGCCGGGCACGTCAGAATCTTCGGGCATGTCCTTCGACCGACCGCGTCGCCCGCTCGGGCCGCTCGCGCGCATCCTGACGTTCTGGGGCGCGGCCCTCGCGCTCCTGCTCTTCTGGGGCTTCGTGCGCGGTCTCGTCCCCGCGTCGCTGGGGCCGCTCGTCTGGGGACTCGGGGGATCGGCAGCGGTGCTGCTGCTCCAGGCGTTCGTGCGAGCGGAGCACCGTCCCTTCGCCGACGTCGGACTCGGCTGGGCCCCATGGACCCCCGCTCGGTTCGTCGCCGGGCTCGGCCTCGGCGTGGCCAACTTCGTGGGGACGCTGCTGATCACCGCCGCCGTCCTCGGGCCCATTCGCCTCACCCCGGTTGCGGCTCCTCCTGTCACGGCGATCTTCGCGACGGTCCTGGGCCTCGCCGCGGTGACGACGATGGAGGAACTGACGTTCCGGACCTACCCCCTGTGGACGGCGCTGCGCAGCATCGGCTTCTGGCCAGCACAAGCGCTCGTGGCCGTCGCGTTCAGCCTGCTCCACCTCGCCTACGGCTGGCCGCCGGCGACCGTGGCGACGGGTGTGCTGCCGAGTGCCCTCCTCTTCGGCATCGCCGCCGCGGTGTCCGGTGGGATGGCGCTCCCGCTCGGCATTCACCTCGGCATCAACCTGAGTCGCTGGGCGACGGGCGAGGGGAGCACCCCCGGCTGGTGGACGTGGGATGCGAGTGCGCTGGATCCGGTGCGAGCCGCGACCGTGGCGCCCGTCGTTGGCGCGAGCGTCCCCGTGCTCCTCGCGCTGGCGCTGCATGCCGGCCACCGCCTCGCGCGCACGCACCTCGGGCCGACACCGACGGGGGATCGCTGAACAACTGGTCGCGGCCTACGTGCGCGACCATTTGGGCCTGCGGGTCTTCCTGCGGGTCGGCGTGGCGATGCCGGCGCAAATCCTCGGGAAACCTTGCGCGGCTGCCCGCTTGCACGCGGCCCCGAACCGGAGCATGCACCCATGAGTGACAGGCAGCGCAGGCTGGTCGTCCTTCACGGCGCCGTCCTGGTCCTCCTCGGCTTCCTGTGCGGCCTTCCCGCCGTCGCCGAGGAACTGGCCCACCTGCAGCCACCGACGTGGCGCGCGGCGCATGGCGCACTGCTGCTCGCGGGCACGTGGCTGCTGGCCACGGCCGCCGTGCAGCCATTGCTGGTCCTCCCGTCCCGCCAGGCGGCAGCGCTGTGCTGGTCCCTGCTGGCGGCCGCGTACGCCTTCGGCACGGCGGTTCTCGTCCAGGCGATCACCGGCGTTCGCGCGCTGTCACCACACGGCTCCATCGCGGGATGGGTCGCGTACTCGGCGAACATCGCCACCGTCGGGGCCAGCATCCTGGCCGCCCTGCTGACGGTGGTGGGCGCGTGGGGTGCGCTCGGGCAGCGGGGGCAACAGCAGGCTTGATCGGTCGCCGAGGCGAGTTCGGTCGGGCGGCGCGTTGGCCACCCGGCCCGGACGGCTGGTAATTGGTCGAAGGGGACCTGGGGCGCGGCGAGGTCGTGATCTGGTTCGGCAACCACCAGGTCGGGGTGCCGGGGCTCCACTGGGTCATGCGACCCGCCGTTCACGTCGCCTTCGCCGACCTGCATCCGCGAGAGGATCCCGTCGGCCTCCGG
>JBAIWX010000210.1:0-4642 GCA_037916975.1 Gemmatimonadales bacterium | reverse complement strand
CGGCGCTCCCCCGGCGCCGGCGCCGCGGGCCGGCGGGACCCCCGCGGAACGCCGCGAGGTCGCTCCCCGGGGCGAGGCCCCGGCCCCCGCACCGCGGACCGCCCCGGCGACCCCGCCACCGGCGGCGTCGCTGCGGGTGCCGTTCACCCAGGCGGGGCTCGCCGCGGCGTGGGGCGACATCGTCGCGCTGGCCCGGGCGGAGAGCCCCTTCCTGGGCGAGGCGCTGTCGCTCTGCCGGGTCGCCGACGTGGCGCCGCCGCGCGTGGGGCTCCGGCTCGAGGATCCGAGCCCGGGGCACGCCATGACGCTCGAGGCCCAGAAGGCCCGCGCCGAGCAGTTCCTGGCCCGCGTGGTGGGCGGGGCGGTCGCGCTGGCGCTCGACGGCGCCCCGGCCGCGGAGGCGCCGCGGCCCCAGCGGCTCTCGGACCAGGCCCTCCGGGCCGACCGGCTGAAGGGCCTCCGGGCGCGTGACCCGGCGCTCGACGCCGCCGCCGACGAGTTAGATTTGGAGATCGTGGACTGAGCCGGGCCGGGCCCCCTGCGGGGGAACCCGGCCCGAGCGCCCAACCGCCTATGGGGCTTGCACTTGCCGCCTCGGGTGGGGGTGCCTACGTTTGCGTCGGAGAGGGCATGGCAGGCATGGCGGATCTTCAGCAGTGGTGGCAGTTCGGCCCGCAGGTCCAGGGCCGGCTGTTCGAGTTGCAGCGCGAGCTCGCCGATCGCACCGTCGAGGGCTCGGCGGGGGCGGGGCTGGTGCGCGTGGTGGCCGACGCGCGCGGCACCGTGCGGGCGGTGCACATCGACCCGGACGCCTTCGCTGGCCGCGATGCGGAACTGCTCGGCGACCTGGTGCTCGGCGCCGTCGCCGATGCGCAGCGGAAGGCCGCCGACCTCGTGCAGAGCGAGATGCTGAAGCTGCAGCCGCTCAACCCGCTCGGGGCCGCGCTGCAGGGCCAGGGGTGAGCGCGCTCGAGAGCCTCGTCACCGAGTTCGCGCGCCTTCCCGGCATCGGGCGGAAGACGGCGCAGCGGCTCGCCTATCACCTCCTCCAGCAGCCGGCCGACCAGGCCGAGCGCCTGGCGGCGGCGCTCCGCGCGGTGCTCGAGCGGGTGCGCGCCTGCGACGAGTGCGGCAACCTCACCGAGGAGCAGCCGTGCGCCGTCTGCCGGGACCCGCGGCGCGACCCGGCGCTCCTCTGCGTGGTCGAGGATCCCTCGGCGGTGGCGGTCGTGGATCGCGCCACCGACTTCCGGGGCCGCTACCACGTGCTGGGCGGGCGGCTCTCCCCGCTGGACGGCGTGGGGCCGGAGGCGTTGCGGCTCGACCAGCTGGTGCGGCGCATCGACGCGGGGGGCGTGCGCGAGGTGATCCTCGCCACCAACCCCTCGATGGAAGGTGAGGTCACCGCCACCTACATCCAGCAGCTCCTCGCCGGGCGGCCGGTGCGCGTCACGCGCCTCGCCCGCGGGCTGCCGATGGGCGGCGACCTCGAGTTCGTGGACGGCGTGACCCTGGCGCACGCGCTCGTGGCGCGGCAGGAGGTCCGATGAGGGCTGGACGGCGGGGCGGGGCGCGATGAGCGGCGCGTCGAGCTGGTCCTTCCGCGAGGAGGACGCCCGGCGCATCCAGGGCATCCTCGCCGAGTTCCTGGGCGAGTCGAGCGCGCGCACCGCGCTCATCGTGGACCGCACCGGCCAGCTCGTCGCCACGGTGGGCGAGCCGCCGCTGTTCGATCCCACCGCCTTCGCCACCCTCACCGCCGCCGACTTCTCCGCCAACGACCAGCTCGCGCGGATGCTCGGCGAGCCGGAGTTCGGCGCGCTCTTCCACCAGGGCGAGAAGGAATCCATGTACCTCGCCGACGTGGCGCGGCGCGTGATCCTGGTGGTGCTCTTCGACAATCGCACCACGCTCGGGCTGGTCAAGCTGCGGGTGCGGCACGCCGTGGCCGAGCTCGGCCGCGTGTTCACCGACATGTTCGGGCGGGCGGAGGGCGGCGAGGCCCCGCGGGTCGAGACGGGCCTGCTGGGCGACGCCGAGGACGAGATCGACCGCCTCTTCGGGATCTGAGGGCACGCGACCGATGTCGATGATCAACTACGCCTCGCGCGAGATCAACTGCAAGCTCGTCTACTACGGGCCCGGCCTCGGCGGGAAGACGACGAACCTCGAGTTCGTCTACAACAAGGTCGCGCCGGCCGCGCGCGGGAAGATGATCTCCCTCGCCACCGAGACCGAGCGCACCCTCTTCTTCGACTTCCTCCCGGTGGACCTCGGCACCATCCGCGGGTTCAAGGTCAAGTTCCACCTCTACACCGTGCCGGGGCAGGTCTACTACAACGCCTCCCGGAAGCTCATCCTCAAGGGCGTGGACGGCGTGGTCTTCGTCGCCGACAGCCAGATCGAGCGGATGGAGGCGAACATCGAGGCCATGCAGAACCTCTACGACAACATGGCCCAGCACGGCTACGACCTCACGAAGATCCCGTTCGTGATCCAGTACAACAAGCGGGACCTGCCGAACGCCGCACCGATCGCCGAGCTGCAGGCGGCGCTCAACCCCGGCTGGCCCGTCGAGGATCCCGCCCGGCAGCGGCCGATGCCGGACCCCTTCCGGCCGGACGAGTTCCTGGTCGAGGAGCAGGGCGGGCAGTGGGTGGAGCGTTCGCCCTACTTCGAGGCGGTCGCGATGACGGGCGAGGGCGTGTTCGACACCCTCAAGGCCGTGAGCAAGCTCGTCGTCAAGACGCTGGGCTGAGGAGGAAGGCCCGTCCCATGTGGACGCTGCCGAACGTCATCACCCTCATCCGGATCTGCTTCACGCCGGTCATCGCGCTCCTGCCGTTCATCGAGGGGTACTGGCCCAAGCTCGTCTGCTTCGTCGTCTTCGTCCTGGTGGCGCTGAGCGACGTCCTCGACGGCTACCTCGCGCGGAGCCGCCAGCAGGTCACCGACCTGGGCAAGCTGCTCGACCCGCTCGCCGACAAGCTCCTCCTCTTCGCCACCCTCGTCCCGATCTGGTGGATCTCGCGCACGCGCGAGGCCGAGTACGGCATCCCCGTGTGGGGGAGCATCCCGCTCTGGGTCACGCTCCTGCTCATCGGCCGGGAGGTCGCGATGACCGTCTTCCGCCACTGGGCGAAGGGCCACGGCGTGGTGATCGCCGCCGGCGGGGCGGGGAAGCTCAAGGCCGTCCTGCAGAACGTCTTCGTCGGCGCCGTCTTCCTCTGGTTCGCCTTCCGCGACGCGCGCAAGCCGCTCGGATGGGAGCACAACCGCTACGCCTACTACTGGAACCAGTTCCACGGCGGCTTCGTGAGCGTGGCGCTTGCGGTGGCGCTCGTGCTGACGATCTACTCCTTCGTGCACTACGTGCACCAGCACCGCCGCCTCTTCTCCGCCGACCGCGGCCGCTGACGCGGCGCGCCGGGCCCTCTCCCGCCGTTCCCATGCAGATCGAGCTCCTCACCGTCGGCACCGAGCTGCTGCTCGGCTTCACCGTGGACACCAACGGCGCCGAGATCGCGCGCGCGCTCGCCGGGATCGGCGTCGAGGTCGTGCATCGCGCCTCGGTCCCCGACCGCGGCGACGCCATCCGGGACGCGGTGGACGCGGCGCTCCGCCGCACCGGCGCGGTGCTCACGACCGGCGGCCTCGGGCCCACGCGCGACGACATCACGAAGCACACCGTGGCCGCCCTGCTCGGGATGCCGCTCGAGTTCCGGCCCGAGATCTGGGAGGCGCTGCGCGAGCGCTTCCGGCGCCTCGGGCGCGAGCCGGCGGCCTCGAACCGGAGCCAGGCGGAGGTCCCGCAGGGAGGTACCGTCCTCCCGAACCGGTGGGGCACCGCCCCCGGGCTCTGGCTCGAGGCGCCCCGCGGCCTCGTCGTGATGCTCCCGGGCGTCCCGCTCGAGATGCGGAACCTGCTCCGCCACGAAGTGCTGCCCCGGCTCGAGGCGCGCGGCGACGGCGTCGTCGTGCGGTCGCGGACCGTGCGCACCACGGCGATCCCCGAGTCCACGCTCGCCGAGCGGATGGGAAACGTGGAGCAAGCGGTCGCGCCGCTGTCGCTCGCCTACCTGCCGGGGCTCGAGGGGGTGGACCTCCGCCTCACGGCCTGGCGCCTCGCCGCGGACGAGGCGGAGCGGCGGCTCGACGCCGGCGTCGCCGAGCTGCGCCGGCGGGCGGGCGACGTGGTCTATGCGGAGGGCGATGCCACGCTGGCGGAGGTCGTCGTGGGCGCGCTGCGCGAGGCGGGACGCACCCTCGCCGTCGCCGAGTCGTGCACCGGCGGGCTCCTGGGCGGGCGGGTGACCGACGTCGCGGGGAGCTCGGACGTCTTCGTGGGCGGGGTCATCGCCTACGCGAACGAGGTGAAGTCGGGTGGGCTCGGCGTGCCGGAGGCGCTCCTCGCCGAGCACGGCGCCGTGAGCGAGCCGGTGGCCGTCGCCATGGCGGAGGGGGTCCGGGCACGGCTCGGCGCCACATACGGCATCGGCGTCACCGGGATCGCCGGGCCGGGTGGCGGTACGGAGGAGAAGCCGGTGGGGACCGTCTGGTTCGGCCTGTCGGGCCCGGAGGGGACGGAGGCCCGCCGTCTCGTCTTCCCGGGGTCGCGGCCGGAAGTCCGCGCACGCGCCGT
>JBAIWX010000209.1:0-12410 GCA_037916975.1 Gemmatimonadales bacterium | reverse complement strand
GGCGCGAGCTTACCACCCGCCTCCGGCAGAGCCTGCCCTGGCCACTCACCCGGGACCAGCAGCAGGCGCTCCGGGAGATCACGGCGGTCATGACCGCGCCCGAGCGGATGCACCGCCTTCTGATGGGCGACGTGGGGACCGGCAAGACCGTCGTGGCGCTGTTCGCCATGCTCCTGGCCGTGGAGAACGACTACCAGGCCGCGCTCATGGCGCCGACCGAGCTGCTGGCCGAGCAGCACGCGGCGACGCTGGCCCAACTGGTCGAGCCGCTCGGCATCCGGCCCGAGCTGCTGCTGGGCCGGCTCACGGCGGCGGAGAAGGCCGCCGTGCGGCAGCGGCTGGCCGCGGGGCAGGCGCGGCTGGCCGTCGGCACGCACGCCCTGCTCGAGGAGAGCACCGCATTCCACCGACTGGGCCTGGTCGTGATCGATGAGCAGCACCGGTTCGGAGTGGAGCAGCGGGCGGCGCTGATCGGCAAGGGGCAGGCGCCCGACGTGCTGCTCCTCACGGCCACGCCCATCCCGCGCTCGCTGGCGCTCACGCTGTACGGCGACCTGGACGTCTCGACGCTCAGGGAGAAGCCGCCGGGCCGGGGCCCGGTGCGCACCGCGGTCCGCACCGCCGCCCAGCGGGACACGGTGCTGGCGTTCGTCGAGCGGGAATGTACGGCCGGGCGTCAGGCGTACGTCGTGCTGCCCGTGATCGAGGAGTCGGAGAAGGCGGACCTGCGCGCGGCCACGACCATGGCGGCGCAGCTCGCCGAGCGGTTCCCGGCGCTCGAGGTGGGGCTGGTGCACGGGAAGCTGCGGCCGGAGGAACGCGACCGGGTGATGCGCCGCTTCCGCGATGGGCAGGTCCAGCTGCTCGTCTCGACGACGGTGATCGAGGTGGGGATCGACGTGGCCAACGCGACGCTGATGCTCATCGAGCACCCGGAGCGCTTCGGCCTGGCACAGCTCCACCAGTTGCGGGGACGGGTGGGCCGCGGGGCGGGGGACAGCTACTGCGTGCTGCTCACCGATGGCGAGCCCCCGGAGCGGCTGCGCGCCTTCGCGGGCACCGAGGACGGCTTCAAGGTCGCCGAGCTCGACCTGGCGGAGCGCGGGATGGGCGACCTGCTCGGCAGCCGCCAGTCGGGCGGCGTGGCCCTCCGGCACGCGAAGCTCCCCGACGATGCCGACCTCCTCGAGCTCGCGCGGCGCCACGCCCGGGAGGTGATCGGCCAGGACCCCGTGCTGCGCCGGCCCGAGCACCAGGCGTTCCGCGAGCGCGCGGTGGCGCGCTACCCGCGCGCCACCGAGCTCTTCCGCGTCGGCTAGGGCGCGCTCCCCGGCGCCCCGGGAGTGCGGGCCCGGCCTCAGAACGCGACGCGCAGGCCCGCGTACGTGGTCCCGGTGCGCCAGTCGTGCGTGACCTCCGGCTGGAACGGCTTGTTGGGCGGGAGCCCCTTCGGCCGCAGCAGCTCGAGCACGAACATCGCGCCCGCGCCGAGCAGGGTCGCCTGGCCGGCGACGAGGAAGCGGCCGGCGCGCCGGTCGTCCGTCAGCGACGCCTGGTAGAGCGATTCCGAGGCGGGGTCGAGGTAGGTGCCGTCCTGCCCGACGCGGCAGCGCGTGGCGTCCACGACGCAGCGGTCCTGGAGCGCGCGGAAGCTGTCCTGCGCGCGGTCGTGGGCCCGCGCGGCGGCGAGGTTGAGGCCGGCGGACGCCGCGAGGACCACCCACTTCCCGTACTTGAGCACGGGCGGCGACGGACGGCGGACCGTCACGTCCTGCGCGGCGAGCGGGGACGCGAGCAGCAGCAGGCCGACGAGGCCGGTGAGGGCGCGCGGCATCAGGGCTCCTGGTGGTAGCGCACGATGTCCCCGTTTCCGCCGAAGACGACGAGGTCGCTCCCGACCGCGAGGGGTTCGGCCGCGATCGGCCGCCACTGCTGCACCCGCCAGTGCTCGACGCCCGCAGCGTCGAGCGCCCGGAGGACGCCGTCGGCGCCGCCCACGAGGAGCAGGCCGCCGAAGGGGACGGGCCCGGTGGAGGCGGGCCAGCGCAGCGTCGCCATGGCGACGGGCGGCGCGGCGCCGTCGAGCCCGAGCCGGTAGACGGTCCCGATGCGGGAGACCGCCCACGCGGTATCGCCGGCGACCGCGACCAGACGCGTCACCGGCGCGTCCACGTGGTGCCGCCACGCCTCGGCGAGGTCGGCCACGCGGAGGGCGACGACCAGCGAGTCGGTCGTCCCGCCCACGAGCAGGTCGCCCGCCCGGACGGGCGGGGCGAGCAGCGCGCCGGGGGCGCGGCGTGCGAACCGTACCCGGCCGTCCTCGCCGACGAGGAAGAGGGAGTCGGCGGTCGCGACGAGTGCCGCATCCGTCCCCAACACGAGCGGCGCCGCACGGACCACCCCGGCGGGGTGGCGCCAGCGGATGCGTCCCTGCGCGGTGTCCACGCCGAGGAGCGTGCCGTCCCGCGTGGGAATGAGCAGGGTGCGCCCGAGGAGGGCCATCGGCCCGGCGGCCTCGAGCGTCTTCACGCGCCAGCGGGGCCGGCCGGTCTCCGCGTCGAGCGCCGCGACGGTGCCCTCGGGGCGCGCCGTGGCCACGAAGAGCGTGCCGCCGGCGCGGAGGAGCCCGGAGACCGGCGGCCCGAGGAGGCGCTGCTTCCAGCGGAGGCGCCCGGAGGCGAGGTCGAGGGCGTAGGCGAAGCGGTCCACGCCCGCGAACCAGAGCGTGGCGCCGTCGGTGACCGGCGTCCCGAGGGCGCGGCGCCCGAGCGTGGCCCGCCACGCGGCGCCCGGGGCCCGGGCGGCCTCCGTCGCCGGCAGGGGGGCCGGCGGGGCGCGGAAGCTCACGCAGGCCGCGTTGACGGCCATGAGCACGACGGCTAATCTCCCAACCCCTCGAAATCCCGGCATCATCGGGCAGGACCCATCATGGCCGTTGGCAAGGCGTACATCGCGGACCTCGTCCGTCACGTGGGCGACACCGTCACCGTGCGCGGGTGGATCGTCACCACGCGCTCGAGCGGCAAGATCGCGTTCCTGGTGGTGCGGGACGGCTCGGGCTCGGTGCAGGGGGTGCTCTCCCGGCGCGAGGTGTCGGACGACACGTGGGCCCGCTTCCTCGCGCTGACCCAGGAGACGAGCGTCGCGGTCACCGGCACCGTGCGCGAGGATCCCCGCTCGCCCCTGGGGGTCGAGCTCGCCGTGACCGGCCTCGAGCTCATCGGCACGAGCACGGACTTCCCCATCTCCCCCAAGGAGCATGGGACGACCTTCCTCTTCGAACATAGACACCTCTGGCTCCGGAGCCGGCGGCAGGTCGCCATCGCCCGGGTCCGGAACGAGGTGGAGCAGGCCATCCGGGACTTCTTCTACCAGCGGGACTTCACCCTGGTGGACACGCCCATCCTCACCGGGGCGATCGGCGAGGAGGCGGGCAACCTGTTCAGCACCGACTACTTCGACCTGGGCAAGGCGTACCTCGCGCAGACGGGCCAGCTCTACGTCGAGGCCGCCGCCGCGGCGCTCGGCCGGGTCTACTGCTTCGGCCCGACCTTCCGCGCCGAGAAGTCGAAGACGCGCCGGCACCTCACCGAGTTCTGGATGGTGGAGCCGGAGGTCGCGTTCAACGACTCGAACGACAACATGCGCCTGCAGGAGGAGTTCGTCGCGTACGTGGTGGCGCGTGCGCTGGACCGGCGGAAGGAGGAGCTCAAGGAGCTCGAGCGCGACACCGCCCCGCTCGAGCGGGTGCAGGCCCCGTTCCCGCGCATCTCCTACACCGACGCGGTGGCGCGCCTCAACCAGCTCGGCTCGGACATCCAGTGGGGTTCGGACCTGGGCGGCGACGACGAGACGCTGCTCGCACAGCAGTACGACCGGCCGGTGATGGTCTTCAACTACCCGAAGCAGGTCAAGGCGTTCTACATGAAGGAGAACCCCGACGACCCGCGGACGGTGCTGAACAACGACTGCCTGGCGCCGGAGGGGTACGGGGAGATCATCGGCGGGTCGCAGCGCGAGGACGACTACGACCGGCTGCTCGCGCGGATCCACGAGCAGGGCCTCGACCCCGCCGCCTACGGCTGGTACCTCGACCTGCGGAAGTACGGCACCTTCGTGCACTCGGGCTTCGGGCTCGGCATCGAGCGCACCGTCGCGTGGATCTGCGGCATCCCGCACATCCGCGAGGCGATCGCCTTCCCGCGGCAGCTCCACCGGCTCTACCCCTGACGCCGGGCGCGGCCGCGCCGCCCGCCGGGCCCGGTGCCCGCTAGGCGCCGGCCGTCTCCTCCCGCTTCGCCTCGTCCCAGAGGGCGTCCAGCGCCTCGAGCCCCGCGGCGTGGACGTCGAGGCCCCGCTCGGCGGCGAGCGCCTCGACGCGCTCGAACCGCCGCCGGAACTTGGCGTTCGTGCGGTCGAGCGCGGGCCCCGGCGCCACGCCGGCCTTCCGCGCCAGGTTCACCACCGAGAAGAGCAGGTCCCCGACCTCGTCGGCGAGCGCCGCCGGCGGGCCGCCGCGCGCCAGCTCCGCCTCCACCTCCGCCAGCTCCTCGCGCACCTTGGCGAGCGGCCCCGCCGCGTCGGGCCAGTCGAAGCCGACGCTCGCCGCACGCTCCTGCAGCCGGAACGCCATGAGGAGGTCGGGGAGGGCGGGCGGGAGGCCGTCGAGCGTGCCGCGGCGCCCCTCCTTCCGCTTGAGCCGTTCCCACGGCTCCTTCGGCCCGAGGTCGAAGAGGTGCGGGTGGCGCCGCTGCATCTTCCGCACGATGCGGTCGGCGGTCTCCGCGGGCGTGGTCTCGCCGCGCTCCTCGGCGATCACGAACTGCCAGGCGAGGTGGAGGAGGAAGTCGCCCAGCTCCTCGCGGATCATGTCGGCGTCGTCCTCGCGCAGCGCGTGGTCGAGTTCCAGGACCTCCTCGACCAGGTAGGGGCGCAGGGTCGCGCGCGTCTGCGCCCGGTCCCAGGGGCAGCGGGCGCGCAGGTCGCGCACGAGGGCGATCACGCGCTCGAGGGGCGGCGTGTCTTGCATGGGGACTCCCGGACGGTGAACTTTGGCGCCGACCTGATGACGACGATGCCGGACGACCGTGCCCGGGCCTGGGTGCGGGTGGATCGCGCGGCGCTCGCCGCGAATGCGCGGACGATCGCGACGCGGTCGGGCGCGCGGCTCCTGCCGATGGTCAAAGCTAACGGCTACGGCACCGGCGCGGTGGCGGCCGCGCGCGCACTCGAGGCGCTCGATCCCTGGGGGTTCGGCGTCGCCACGCCCGAGGAGGGGGTCGAGCTCCGCGCGTCCGGCATCACGCGGCCGGTCGTCGTGTTCACGCCCTTCCTCCCCGCCTGGCGCGACGCGCTGCTCGCGCACGACCTGCGGCCCGTCATCGGCGATCCCGCGGCGCTCGCCGCGTGGGCCCCGACGGGCCGGCCCTTCCACGTCGAACTCGACACCGGCATGGCGCGGAGCGGCGTCCGCTGGGACGACCCCGGCGGGCTCGACGCGCTGCGGGCGGGGCTCCGGTCCGCTCCGGCGTGGGAGGGGGTCTTCACCCATTTCCACTCCGCCGACACCGACCCGTCGAGCGCGGAGGTCCAGTGGGAGCGCTTCACGGCGCTCGTGGCCACGCTGCCCGCGCGCCCGCCGTTCGTCCACGCCGCGAACAGCGCGGGCGCGCTCCGCGGCCCGCGATGGGCGGGCGACCTCGTCCGGCCGGGCATCTTCCTCTACGGCGGCTCGGCGGGGCCCGACCTCCCGTCGCCGCGCGAGGTGGTGCGGCTCGAGGCGCGCGTCGCGGCGGTGCGCCGGGTGCCGGCCGGGGCCTCGGCGAGCTACGGCGCCACCTGGACCGCGGCGCGCGAGACGACGGTCGCGACGCTCGCCATCGGCTACGCCGACGGGGTGCATCGCGCGCTCTCCAACCGGGGCCTCGCCGCCCTGGGCGCCCGTGCGGTGCCGTTCGCGGGGCGCGTCACCATGGACATGACGCTCCTCGATTGCGGCGACCTGCCGGTGCGCCCCGGCGACGTCGCGACGCTCCTCGGCGGCGCCGTCCCCCTCGATGCGCAGGCGGCGCGCGCCGGCACCATCGCGTACGAACTGCTGACCGCGCTCGGGCCGCGCCTCCCGCGGCTCGACGCCACCGGAGACCCGCCGTGAACCCCCACTTCGCCTCCCTCGTCCTCGGCCTCGCCCACCAGGCGCAGCAGGCGCTCGCGGGGCGGCTGCCCCCCGAGGCGGGCGCGACCCCGCCCAGGGACGTGGCCCGCTCGCTGATCGACACCCTCGCGATGCTCGAGGAGAAGACGCAGGGCCGCCTCGACGACGAGGAGCGGCGCCTGCTGGCGCAGGCGCTCACCGAGCTGCGGTTCGCGTTCCTGCGCGCGGGCGGGACCGCGTGAGCCGCCGCGCCGCCATCATCGTCCTCGACGGCCTCGGCGCGGGCCCGGCGCCCGACACGGCGGCGTACGGCGACGCCGGGAGCGACACCCTCGGCAACGTGGCGCGCGCGGTGGGCGGGCTCCGGCTCCCCAACCTCGAGGCGCTGGGCTTGGGCCACTGCCACGACATCCCGGGCGTCGCGCCGGTCGCGGTGCCGACGGCGGCGCACGGAAAGGCGTTCCCGGTCAGCGCGGGGAAGGACAGCACGACCGGGCACTGGGAGCTCTGCGGCCACTTGCTGGCCCGACCGTTCCCCACCTACCCGCAGGGCTTCCCGCCGGAGGTGATCGCGGCGTTCGCGCAGCGCACCGGCCGCGGCGTCCTCTGCAACCGGCCGGCGTCGGGCACCGCGGTGCTCGACGAGTTCGGTGCGGAGCACCGGGCGACGGGGAAGTGGATCGTGTACACCTCGGCCGACTCCGTCTTCCAGGTCGCGGCCCACGAGGAGACCGTCCCGCCCGCCGAGCTCTACCGCGCCTGCGAGGAGGCGCGCGCGCTGCTCACCGGGGCCCACGGGGTCTCGCGCGTGATCGCGCGGCCCTTCGCCGGGGAGCCGGGCCACTGGCGCCGCACCGAGCGGCGCAAGGACTTCAGTCTTCCCCCCGAGGGGCCGACGCTCCTCGACCGGCTCGAGGCGGCGGGGATCCCGCGGGTCGGGGTGGGGAAGGTGGACGACCTCTTCGCGGGGCGCGGGATCACGAGCCGCCACACCGCGACGAACGGCGAGGCGTACGACCTCATCGAGCAGGCCCTCGCCACGATGGAGCGGGGCTTCCTGCTGGCCAACGTGATCGAGTTCGACCAGACCTGGGGCCACCGGAACGACGTCGGCGGGTTCCACCGGGGGCTCCTCGAGCTCGACGCCCGGCTGCCCCGCCTGCTCGCCGGGGCGCGGGCGGACGACCTGCTTATCTTTACCGCCGATCACGGCAACGACCCGACGACGCCGAGCACGGACCATTCGCGCGAGGCGGTGCCGATCCTGGTCGTGGGGCCGAGAGTCCGGCCGGCGGCGCTTGGCGTCCGCCGCACCTTCGCCGACGTCGGGCAGACCGTGGCCGCCTTCCTGGGCGCCGCCCCGCTCGCCGCCGGCGAATCGTTCCTGCACGAGGTATGGCGTGACTGATCCGCTGGTCGCCGCCGCGCGAGCCGCCCAGGCCCGCGCCTACGCCCCCTACTCCCACTACCGGGTGGGGGCCGCGCTCGAGACGGAGGACGGGGCCGTCTTCACCGGCTGCAACGTCGAGAACGCGTCCTACGGGCTGACGATCTGCGCCGAGCGCTCGGCGGTCGCCGCCGCGGTGGTGGCGGGGGCGCAGCGCTTCCGCCGGATCGTGGTCGTCACCGATTCCGAGCCGCCCGCCTCGCCCTGCGGGGCCTGCCGCCAGGTCCTCTCCGAGTTCGGCACGGACCTCGTGGTGGAGTCGCACGGGCCGTCGAGCCGCCACGCGTGGCGCCTCCACGAGCTCCTCCCCGCCGCCTTCGGCCCCGGGACCCTCGCATGACCCGCCTCGCCCGGCTCCTGCGCCGCGCGGCGCCCCTCGTCGCCGTCGCGGCCGCGGTGGCCGCCTGCTCCGAGAAGCTGACCACCCCCGGCGACTGCCCCCGGCTCTGCCCGGGCGGCACGCCGACCGTGTACGACACCGTGCTCACCCCGGTCGTCGGCGCCGACAGCAGCTATCGCGGCTACGTGGAGCCGGGCTTCGGCGGGGCGCTCCTCGTCTCCAACGGCTTCGGCGCGGGGGACGCGCGTGCCCTCCTCCGGTTCCTCCGCCGCGCCGATTCCGTGCCGGTCTCCGACACGCTCCGGGCGTACCGGGTGGACTCGGTGGCGCTGCAGGTCGGGCTCGTCGCGCGCGACAGCACGGTGACCGGCCTCCGGCTGTACCTGTACCGGGTGCCCAACACGCTGGACACCACCAGCACCTTCGCGGAGGTCAGCGCCGCGCTCGTCCCGGGCAACCTCGTGGACAGCATCGTGGTCGCCGACACGGTGCGGCGCGGCACCCTGCGCCTCGTGCTCAGCGACAGCGCGAAGGTGGCGAACCTCCTCCAGCCGGCGGACTCCGGCGTCCTGAGCCTCGGCATCGCCATGGCCGCGGACGCGCCGACCGGCATCCGGATCGGCAGCCTCGCGAGCAGCTCCGGGCCGCTCTTCACGTCCTACGTGCACGCGAGCGTGGCCGACACCGCGCGCCAGCGGCAGTCGATCCCCCGCGGCGCGACGATCTCGACCTTCGTCACGACCTTCCCGAACTTCGACACGAGCGCGACGGCGCTCGTGGTCGGCGGGGCACCGTCGGCGCGCAGCATCCTGCGCTTCGCGCTGCCGGAGCGGCTCCGGGACAGCGCGCAGGTCCTCCGCGCCACGCTCGAGCTGCTGCCCACGCAGCCCGTGCCCGGGCTCCGCCACGACGATGCCGTCCTGCAGGTGCAGCCCGTGCTTTCCGACCTCGGCGCCAAGTCGCCGCTCGTCCCCTCGGCCGGGGTCACCGTCGCCCTCCCCGCCGGGACGGCCGACACGGTGCGGCTCGAGGTCGCGCGCCTGGTGCGCCTCTGGCAGGGCTCGACCGGGCGGCCGCCGGCGCTCTTCCTGGGCCTGCTCCCCGAGGCATCGACGTTCACGCAGTTCCAGTTCGGCTCGAGCCGGGGCGGCCCGCTCCAGCCACGCCTGCGGATCTCGTACGTGCTTCCCTTCTCCTTCGAGGCCCCGTGACCGTGCGCCGCATCCTCGCGCTCGCGCTCCTCGGGGCGCTCGGCCCCGCCGCCCTGGCGGCGCAGTCGTCCCAGTTCGGCGTCCGCGGCCCGGGCCTCCCCGGCCGCCAGCAGTCGGCACACGCGCTCTCGATGGGGGGCGCCGACGCCAGCTTCGACCCCGAGTCCGCGCTCAACCCTGCAAGCCTCGCGGCGCAGACCGCCTTCACGGCGACGTTCACGCTGCTCTCGGACTTCCGCTCGACCGACACCCCGGCGGGGAGCGCGTCCCAGCGCGAGACGCGGTTCCCGCTCCTCGTGGTCGCGACCCCGATCAAGGGCACCCGCGTGGTCGCCGCGGTGGGCGTCAGCAACTACACGAACCGCGACTTCAGCATCGTGAGCGCCGACACCATCGCGCCGCGCGGCGTGCCCCTCGCCGTGAGCGACACGACCTCCTCGCGCGGCGGGATGAGCGACCTGCGCCTGGCGCTCGCGTGGCGCGGGATCCTCGGGGGCTCGGTCGGCATCTCCGCCCACGCCCTCACCGGCAACAACCGGACGAGCGTGCGGCGCGTCTTCGCGGACACGAACTACCTGCCGGTCGCGCAGCGGGCCGAGCTCTCCTACGCCGGGGCCGGCGTGACGGTCGGCATCGTCCGGCCCCTCGGCCGGAACGTCACCCTCGCGGGCAGCGCGCGGTGGGACGGGCGGGCCAAGGTGGAGCGCGACTCCGCCGGCAGCTACGAGTTCGACCTCCCCTGGACCTTCACCGGCGCGGTCCGCGCGCGGCTCTCGCCGCGGGTCACCCTCGCGGGCCAGGCGAGCTGGCAGTCGTGGGGGTCGGCGAACGGGGACCTCGTCGCCGCCGGCGGCGTGGGTGCCAACGACGCGTGGAGCCTCGGGGTCGGCGCCGAGGTGGTGCGGAACCTCCGGCGCACCTGGCGATGGCCCCTCCGCGTCGGCGCGCGCGTCGCCCGGCTCCCGTTCCCGGTGGCGCCGGGCGAGGCACCGAAGGAGTACGGCGTCTCCGCCGGCACCGGCATCCGCTTCGCGCAGCAGCGGGCCGGCCTCGACCTCTCCCTCGAGAAGGTCTGGCGCTCGGCGGGCAGCGACCGGAAGGAGTCCGCCTGGCTCGCCGCCGTCGGGGTGACCCTCCGCCCCTGAGCCCCGCCACGGGGGCGTACCCGGCCGCCGGGGCGCCCCTTATCTTCCCGCCATGCCGAAGCGCGTCTACATCGAGACCTACGGCTGCCAGATGAACGTGGCCGACACCGAGCTCATGCTCGGCATCCTCGGCCGCGAGGGCTACGAGCGCACCGACCTCCCCGACGAGGCCGACGTGATGCTCGTCAACACCTGCGCCGTGCGGGACAACGCCGAGCAGCGGGTGGTCGGCCGCGTCGGCGAGCTGCAGCGCTTCAAGCGGCGCGGCGGCCTCCTCGGCGTCGTCGGCTGCATGGCCCAGCGACTCGGGCCCCGCCTCCTCGAGGGCGGCGAGCGGGTGGACCTCGTGGTCGGCCCGGATGCCTACCGGAACCTCCCGATGCTCCTCGACCAGGCGCGGGGCGGGGAGCGCGTGGCCCTCACCGAGTTCCGCAGCTGGGAGCACTACGAGGACGTGCCGCCGGAGCGGGAGCCCGGCCCCTCCCAGTTCGTGACCGTGCAGCGGGGCTGCGACTACAAGTGCACGTTCTGCATCGTTCCGTACACGCGCGGCCCGGAGCGCAGCCGTAGGCTCGACGACGTGGTGCGCGAGGTGCGGAGCCTCGTGGCGGCGGGGACCACGGAGGTCACCCTCCTGGGCCAGACCGTCAACAGCTACCACGACGGGACGCACGACTTCGCGGACCTGCTCCGGGCGGTCGGGGCGGTGGAGGGGGTGCGCCGCCTGCGCTTCACGAGCCCCTATCCCACCGACTTCACCGACCGCGTCCTCGAGGCGATGGCGACGGTGCCGGCGGCCTGCGAGCACGTGCACCTGCCGGCGCAGCACGGTTCCGACGCGGTGCTCCGGCGGATGCTGCGCCGCTACACCCGCGCGGAATACCTCGCGGTCGTCGCGCGGCTCCGGGCGGCCGTCCCGGGCATCACGATCACGACGGACCTGATCGTCGGCTTCCCGGGCGAGACCGAGGCGCAGTTCGCCGAGACGCTCTCGCTGGTCGCCGAGGCCGACTTCGACGACGCGTACACCTTCCGCTACTCGCCGCGCGAGGGCACGCCGGCGATGCGCCTCCTCAAGGACGCCGTGGACGACGCCACCGCTGCCGGGCGCCTCGAGCGGCTCATCGCGGCGGTGCGGGAGAACGCCCGGCGGAAGAACCTCGCGCGCGTGGGCGAGGTCCACGAGGTCCTCGTGGAGCGGCCGGCGAAGCGCGGCGAGCTGATGCTCGCCCGCACGCGCGGCAACCTGTCCGTGCTCCTCGCCCTGCCGCCGTCATCCGTCGGGGAGTACCACCGCGTGCAGCTCACGGGCACCACCGGCGCCACCTTCACGGGTGCCATCCACGAAGCGGGGCTCGCCGTCCTATGATCCGCAACCTCGTCGAGGACCACGTGCGCGCGGCGTTCGACGCGCTGCGGCCGCACTTCCCGCACTTCTGCCCCTGCGGCGGGGAGCTCTGCAAGGACGACGTCCTCGTCTTCGCGCTCAACCGCATCCCGCCACGCTACGTGGTGAGCGTCGAGGGGCAGGCGGTGACGGAGGTCGCGCTCGAGAAGCAGCAGATGCGCGCGGAGATCGAGGTGGTGGTGATGGAGGCCTTCCGGAAGATCTCCATGGCGCCTCGCTGCCCGAAGGCGCGGCCGCGTCCCGGCGGGTGAGGCCGCCGGCCGCCATCCTCCTTGCCGCAGCGTACGGGGCCGGTCTCGCGACCGGCCTCGCGCATTTCCGGGCCCCGGGATGCGTCGCACTGGTGCTGGGCTGCCTCCTCGCGCGCCGGCCGGCCGGGTGGCTCCTCCTCGCCACGGCCCTGGGCACCGCGACCGGCCTCGCGGCGCGCGGCCGGGCCGAGGCGTCATGCGCGGCGCGGCTCCCCGAGGCACCGGTGGCGCTGCTCGTCGCGCTCCGCGAGCCGGCGCCGGTCGAGGGCGGCCTGGTCGCCGTGCATCCGCTCGGGGCCGCGTGTGCGGGCGACGTGCTGGCGCGCTGGCCCGCACGCCTCGAGCTCCCCGCGGGCGCCCTCGCGCGCGTGGAGGGCCGCTGGCTGCCCCGCCGCGGTGCCCTCGGCCGGCCGGAGGGGATGCTCGTCGTGGTGCGGGCCGCGGCCGCCGGCGG
>JBAIWX010000208.1:0-4059 GCA_037916975.1 Gemmatimonadales bacterium | reverse complement strand
CCGGGCGGACGTGTTCGTCCTCAACTCCACCTACGAGGGGCTGCCACACGTCGTGCTGGAGGCGATGGCGGCCGGCACGCCGGTCGTCGCGACAGCGGTCGGCGGAACACCGGAACTCATCGAGGACGGGGTCACCGGGCTGCTCGTGAAGCCCGGGGACGATGCGGCGCTGGCCGCAGCGATCAGGCGCCTCTTCGAGTCCCCGTCGCTCGGGGACACCTTGGCCCGTTCCGCGCAGGCGGTCCTCGCGGACCGGTTCTCCAGCGGGGCGATGATCGAGGCGACCGAATCGGTGCTGGCCTCGGCGGCCGGAGGATGACGGGCAGACTGGCCGTGCTGTCGCTCGGGTTCACCCGGGGGCTCTGGGAGGGCGACAGCTCGGAGGACGTGGTGCGCTTGCGCGGCTATGCCGCCTTCCTGCGCCGGTACCTCGTGCTCGTGAACAGCTACCGGCGGCACCGGCTGCGCCCGTTGCGGCTCGGGCCGGGATTCGACGCGGTGCCCACCGATGCGGGGGGCCCTGTCGGCAGCGCGCTGCGGATGCTGCGCTGGGGGAGCGCGGCACTCCGACGAGAGCGGTTCGACGTGGTGCAGGGGCAGGACCCCTTCCTCACCGGGCTCGTCGCGGTGCTGCTCGGCCGGCTCCACGGGGTGCCGTCGAACGTCTGCGTCTACGGACCAAACGTCTTCGACCCCGCGTGGGCGCGCGCGACGCGCCACGCGTGGCTGCTGGCCCCGGTGGGCCGCTGGGTGCTTCGGCGTGCCGACGGCGTACAGGTGGACGGCCGCCTGACTGCCGCGCGGCTGGTCGCGGCCGGAATCCCGGCGGAGCGGGTCCGCGTCAAGCCGATGGTGCCGGGCAACTTCGCGGACCTGCTCGCGGTGCCCCGGGCGCCGCGGCCGGTCGGGGCGCCGGTCCGCATACTCTTCATCGGTCGCCTGGAAGCACAGAAGAACCTTCCGCTGCTGGCCCGAGCCTTTCAGTTGGCACGCGCACGCAGCCCGGTGCCGCTGGAACTCGAGATCGTGGGCGCGGGCCGCCAGGAGCGGATGCTGCGGGACCTTCTCGTGGCCGAGATCGCCTCGGGGGTGGTGCATTGGAGCGGCCCGCAACCGCGGGAGCGGATCCCGGCGGTCTTCGGCCGGGCGGACCTGTTCCTGCTCGTCTCCGACTTCGAGGGATTCCCGCGCGTGCTGATGGAGGCGGCGGCTGCCGGCGTGCCGGCGGTCAGCACGGCGGTGAGCGGAGCGGACGAAGCCATCGAGGACGGGGTGACTGGCCGGATCGTTCCGATCGGTGATGCGGACGCGCTCGCCAGTGCCGTGGTGCACCTCGCGACGGATGCCGAGAGACGGTTGGCGTTCGGGGCGGCGGCGCGCGCGCGGATCGAGGCGCGCTTTGCCGGCTGGCGGAACGACGAGGCGCAGGTCGAGATCTGGCGGGCGATGGGCCGTTGCGCGCGGGAATCGGGAGGCACATGAACAAGTTCGAACTCGTCCGCCAGCTGATATCGGCGCTCCCGTCGCGGGCAGATCGGGCACGCCTGCTCGATGTCGGCTGTCGCGACTGCGCCCTGCGGCCCCATGTCGTGGATCTCGTGGACTACGAGGGGCTTGACCTCTTCCAGAACGCCGAGGGGGGCGTCGCCCACGTGCACGACGTCGAGCGGGGACTGCCCTTTCCGGATCGATCGTACGACGTGGTGGTCGCGCTCGACCTGCTCGAACACCTGAACGACTTCCAGAGGGGTCTGCAGGAGTTGTTTCGCGTGGCGCGCAGGCGCCTGATGCTCGTGCTGCCCAACACGTCCCACGTGGCCTATCGCTTCGACTACCTCCTGCACGGGCGCTTCACGTCGACCGACAAGTACGCACTCCGGCTCGATGCGGGACCGGACCGCCATCGCTGGCTGTCCCCGCTCTCGGAAGCCGACGAGTACCTTGCGGCCTTCGCGGCGCGGGTCGGTGCCCCCCTGGAGCGTCACAGGCTGGCACCCGGTCAGCGGACGGGCCGAGCGGCGCGCGTCGCTCGCGCACTCGGAGTCCCGGCCTCGCTCTGGGCGTGGAGTTCCATGTACGTGCTGACGCGTGACTGACCATGGCCGTCGTGCGCTGGTGCGTGATGTCTCATGGGCGGGGCTCTCGCACGTGGGGGTCTCGCTCCTCCAATTGGCGGTGCAGGTGGTCGCCGCGCGGAGCCTTGGCGCTGCGCTGTACGGCGTATACGGCGCGGCGACGGCCGTGGCGTCCACGCTCGAGGTAGTCTTCGTCACTCGGAGCAGCGAGCTTGCGCTGCAGCTCATCGGGCCGGCATGGGTGCGCGCCGAGCGCGGATTCGGGTACGCCATCGCGCAGCGAGTCGTCCAGCGCGACGTGCTCTACTACGCGGCCGTCTTCGGCGTGACTGCGCTGGCCTCGCCGTGGCTCGGGCGGGCGCTTCAGGTCCCGGCCGCATTGCTGGTCCTCATGGTCGCGAGCGTGCCGACGCAGGTCGGGTACGGGGTGGCCAAGGGCATGTTCATCATGACCGGCCGGGTGCGGGAGCAGGCGCGCCTCGAGATGGCCTTCGCGGTGCTCCAGGCGACCGGTTGCCTCGTCGGTCTCGCGACCGCCGGAATCACGGGGCTGGTGGCAGGCCAGGTGCTCGCCTCGCTCGGGAAGAGCATCATCGCCTGGCGGATGGTCCGGCCCTGGTGGGAGGGCGGTCGTCCTACGGAGGAGGACGTCCAGCGGGCGGCGAGTGAGAATTGGCGCGAGGCCGAATTGCACTCGATGCTGCGGAACGTGCTGCAGTACGGAGCGTCGCAACTGGACGTGCTGGTGCTCGCCGGGACGGGGACGCCTGCGGCGGTCGGCGTCTACAAGGTGGCCCGCACGCTGGCGGGCCTCCCGGTGCGGGCTGCCGGGCCGATCTGGGCTGCCATTCGCCCGCGGTTGCTGCACGCTTGGCATCGCGGCGACCGTCGCGCGGTGCGGCGATGGGTGGTGTTCCCGGCCGCGATGCTGCTTGCCGGAGGGATGCTCGCGTTGCCCCTCATCCACCGGTTCGGGCCTGCGGCCGTGACGCGCATGTACGGCGCCGCCTTCGCGGATGCGGTGCCGGTGCTCGAGGTGCTCGTCCTCGGGACCTGGCTGTTCGGCGGCGCGACCGCGTGGTTTCCATTCTGGGTGATCCTCGCCGCGCGTCGTCTGACGGGCTCTCTCACCTTCGGCCTGCTGTTTCTGCTGACGCTCGGAGGTGCGATCTTGTTCGGGCACCGTTCGGCGACCGCCATGGCGTGGGCGGTCGCCCTCGCGTCGCTCGTGACGGCGGTGGTCGCGTGGACCGCCTTCCTGGCCGGCTTAGCCTCGCTGACGCCGAGCGAGGGACAGGGCCCCACCGGGCCTGGCGCGGCCATGGCGAGCGATTGACCATGCGCCTCCTCGTCTTCAACCTCGTCATGGACGCTGATGATCCGGTGCTCGGCTTCGCGAGCCGCTGGGTCGCGGCGCTCGCCGCCCGCGTCGAGCACGTGGAGGTGGTGACGATGCGGGCGGGCCGGCTCGACCTCCCGGACAACGTGCGCGTGCACTCGGTCGGCAAGGAGCGAGGCTACTCCGAGCCCCGGCGGTTGGCGCGGTTCTACCGGATTCTCGGCAGGCTGCTCTCCCGGCGGCAGGTGGACGCCTGCTTCTCGCACATGATGCCGCTCTTCTCCGCGCTCGGCGGTCCGCTGCTCCGGGCTCGGCGCATTCCGCTCGTGACATGGTATGCGCACCCGAAGTGCCACCTGGTGCTCAAGGTCGCTCACCGGATGAGCGACCGCATGGTCACGAGCTTGCCCTCCGCCTACCCGTGGCGGCACGACAAGCTCGAGGTGATCGGGCAGGGTATCGAGCTTGGCCGCTTCCGTCCTGGCGCCGCGGTGCCGGACGAGCCGCCGATGGTCCTCTGCGCGGGGCGGCTTTCCCCCGTGAAGGACCACGCGACCCTCCTGCGGGCGGTCGCTCGGCTGCGTGCCGCGGGCACGCCGGCGTTCCGCGTCGTCCTGCTGGGCGCGACGATGCCGGGGCAGGAGG
>JBAIWX010000207.1:0-3593 GCA_037916975.1 Gemmatimonadales bacterium | reverse complement strand
AGCGCTCGGCGCCGAGCGCGGGCCCCAGGTCGGGGCGGAGGACCTTGAGCGCGACCGGCCGGTCGTGCCGGAGGTCGTGCGCGAGGTACACCGTCGCCATCCCGCCGCGCCCCACTTCGCGCACGACGGTATAGCGGCCGGCGAGGCCGGCCTCGAGCGCCTGAGGGTCGGGCAGCGATGCCTCGGGTGGGCGACGATGGAACCTACGGGCCGCGACCGGTGCCGGCCAGTCGCCGCGGCGTGGTCAGAAGAAGCGCGCGATCCAGGCCAGCACGCCGAGCGGCATCGGGAGCAGGGTGAGCCCGATCGAGAAGGTGAGCCCGTGCCGGAAGAGGGCCGGCGCTACCGCGGGGGCGCGCTCGCCGAGGAGGCGCCGCAGCACGATGTCCGCGACCGGGCCCAGGCAGTAGCCGAGGTTGGCGGCGATGCCGTAGGCGACCACCGCACCGAGGGGGACGCCGGCGTGCCGCCCGTGCGGTGGCAGGTGCGCGAAGAGGGAGATCACCCCGAGCGTCAGCAACCCCGCGCTCCCGACCACGACGTTGAAGAGGAGCCGGCGCTCCTCCCACCAGCGGACCACGCCCCACCAGCCGCGGGGCTGGTAGAGGGGCATGAAGAGGTACTTCTCGACGGCGGACATCGGGGCTCCCGCGAGGCGACGCCATCACTTTACGAAGCAAAGTAGAGGCGCGCAAGGGGGTATCCGCTCGCCGGCGGCCCTCGGGGCCGAGAGCACGCGCGGAGCGGACACGGGTGCCCGGCTTCCGGGCAGGCGCGTCGCCCGCATCCGCGAGGCCGGGATGCGCGAACCGAACTGGACAGGGTCTCCGGCCCCGTCCACCTTTCCTGAACCGCGCTTCATGCGCGCCCCGTCCGTCCCCAGACCCCAGCCGAGCATCCTACGTGTCCGCTACCGACCCGCTGGCCGAATTGCGTCGTGCGCTCGCCGGGCGCTACGAGGTCGAGCGTCTCATCGCCTCGGGCGGGATGGGCTCGGTCTTCCTGGGCCGGGACCCGACCCTCGATCGCCCCGTCGCGATCAAGGTGATCGCGCAGGACCTCGCCGCCTCCGCGACGCTGCGTGAGCGCTTCCTCCGCGAGGCGCGCACCGTGGCGCGGCTCCGCCACCCGCACATCGTGGCGGTGTACGCCGCGGGCGAGAACGACGGACTCCTCTGGTTCGTGATGGAGTACGTGGACGGGGAGAGCCTCCGCAGCCGGCTCGAGCGCGAGCACCGCTGGTCGGGGCCGGAGGCCGTCGCGGCGCTCGCCGACCTGGCGAACGCCCTCGCGTACGCGCACGGCCAAGGGGTGGTTCACCGGGACGTGAAGCCCGAGAACATCCTCCTGGAGCGCGCCACGGGCCGGGCGCTCCTCACCGACTTCGGCGTCGCGCAGGCGCTCAGCGGCGGCGAGGGCGACGGACGCATGACCGGGACCGGGATGGTCGTCGGCTCGCCGTTCTACATGAGCCCCGAGCAGGCGGCCGGCGAGCGTGCGCTCGACGGGCGGAGCGACCTCTACTCGCTGGGCCTGGTCGCGTACGAGATGCTCTCGGGCGGCCCCGTCATCCGGGCGACGAGCGTGACGGGTGCGCTGATGAAGCAGCTCACCGAACGTCCGCCCGCGCTCCGCGAGCGTGCGCCGGACGTCCCGGCGCACGTGGCGGCGGCGATCGACCGCGCTCTCGAGAAGGAGCCCGACGCGCGCTTCGCCGACGCCGCGGCGTTCGCGGCGGCGCTCGGCGGGGCGGGGCCGGGCTCGCCCGCGGGCGGCGTCCCCCGCGCGGCGGCGTCGGGATCGCCGGCGCCCGTGCGCCGCCCGCTCGTGCGGCGTCTCGGCGCGGCCGTCGCCGGCCTGGCGCTCCTCGCGGCAGGGGCGTGGGCGGCCTTCGGTCGGGGGGCCGCCGGAGCGGGCCTCGCGCGGAACGGCTACCTGGTCGCCCCGTTCGAGGTGCTCACCGGCGACCGCGACCTCGCGTGGCTCCGCGAGGGGAGCGTGAGCATGCTCTCCCTCGCACTGGCGGAGTGGCGCGACCTCTCGGTGGTGGACTACGAGCGGAGCCTCGACCTCCTCCGCGAGGCGAAGGTGCCCGACGAGGCGCGCGTCTCCCTCGAGGACGCGCGCGGCATGGCACGGCGCGCGGGCGTCGCCACGGTCGTGACGGGTCAGGTCACCCGGGCCGGGGACTCGCTCCGCGTCGTCGCACGGCTCTACGACGTGGCCAGCGGCCGGAAGCTCGACCAGGCGGAGCGCGCCGCCGGCGCCGCGGAGGACCCGCGCCCGCTCTTCGAGCTCCTCGCGCGTGACCTGCTCGACCTCGTCGGCGCCCCCACGGGCGTCGCGACGGCGAAGCTGTCGCAGAGCACGACCAGCTCGGTCACCGCGTACCGGGCCTACCTCGAGGGGGTGCGGGCCCTCAATCGCTGGCAGCTGGGCACGGCCGATTCGCTCTTCCGGGCGGCGATCACGGCCGACAGCACGTTTGCGCTGGCCTACTACCGGCTCGCGAACGTGCTGGGGTGGCGGAGCGGAAGCGACGGGGAGAAGGCCGCGGCCCTCACGAGCGCGCTCCGCTTCGCCGCGCGCCTCCCGGCGCGCGAGCGGGGTATCGTCGAGGCCTACGCGAAGCTCGAAGCGGCGCTGCGCGCGCCGCAGGCCGATGGTGGTCCGCGCGTGGATTCCCTCTACCGCGAGGCACAGGCGGCCTACCGGGCGGTGCTCGCGCGCGACTCGGCCGACGCCGAGGTCTGGTTCGGGCTGGGGGACGCCTACTACCACCACCGCCCGGATGGCTGGGGCGCGGGCCGGACGATCGCCAACTGGAGCCGGGCGCTCGAGGCGTTCCGGCACACCCTGGCGCTCGATTCGTCGTTCTACCTCGCCTACACCCACCGCATCGACATCTACCGCTGGGCGGGGGGGCAGGCCGAGGGGGCGCTGCTCGAGGGCGACTCGGTCCGGCTGCTCGATGCGGCGCAGCGGAAGGCCTACGGGGCCGAGCGCCTCCAGCGCGCCCAGGCGGCGGCGGAAGGGCGCGCGATGGCGGATGCTCGCGCGTGGATCCGGCAGGACCCGTCGCCGGCCGCCTACGTGCAGCTCGCCTTCCTGCACGCCTCCTCCCGGCGCTTCGACTCGGCGGCGGCCGTCACGCGGGAAGCGCTGCGGCAGCCCGAGACGCGGTCGGAGATGCAGCGCTTCATGGTCCCCGCCTTCGAGGTGAACCTCGACCCTGCGACGGCGCTGAACTCGCTCCGGGAGGCGCTGCGGGTGGTGGACACCTCGCGGCTCCGCGAGGAGGCCACCGGCACGCTCTACGAAGTGCTGCTGGAAGGCGGGGCGGCGGCGGTGCTCGCGGGGCGCCCCTCGGAGGCAGACCCGCTCACGCGCATCGCGGCGGCAGCGGCGAACCCGTTCGCCACCGTGGACGGCAAGGGGCCGCGCTGGTGGGCGCTGGGGAGCCGCCTCGCGCTCGGGTTCCCGGTGGCGCCGCTCCGCGCCGAGGCGGATGCCGCGATCGCCGCGCTCGACGGGCAGCCCGGCGACGTCGGCCGGATGCGCCGCTTCGCGTACGCGACGCTGCCGTACCTGCT
>JBAIWX010000206.1:0-22656 GCA_037916975.1 Gemmatimonadales bacterium | reverse complement strand
TCGGTGCGCACCGACGTCACCGACAGCTCGCTCGCGATCTTCTTCGAGCAGTTCCGCCGGATCCGAGCCGAGCCGGTGAGCGACCAGGAGCTCGCGCGCGCCCGCGCCTACCTCGTCCTCGGCGCGCTCGGCGACTTCGAGACCACCGGCCAGGTCGCGGCCGGGATCGTGAACCTGATGAGCTTCGGCCTGGCGCTCGCGTCGGTGCCGCGCGAGCTCGCGGCGATCGAGCGCCTCGGCGCGGCCGACGTCCAGCGCGCGGCCGAGCGGTACCTCGACCCGGCCCACCTGACGGTGGTGGTGGTCGGCGACCTGGCGAAGATCCGGCCCGGGATCGAGGCGCTGGGCCTCGGGCCGGTGGAGGTGCGGGACGTGGAGGGACGGGTCGTGCGGTAGGAGGGACGCCGGGGAGCCCGGGGCGGGCGTGGTCAGCCGGCGGCGAGGCGCGCCGCGACCTCCCCGGGCGGCATCGGCGCCCCGAAGTGGAACCCCTGCGCGTAGCGCGCCCCGAGCTGCCGGACGATCGCCGCCTGCCCCGCCGTCTCGACCCCTTCCGCCACCGTCACCAGCCCGAGCCCGTCGGCGAGCCCGACGATGCCGCGCACGAGCGTGGCCCCGCCGGCGCCGGCGTCGAGGCCGTGCAGGAACGAGCGGTCGATCTTGAGGATGTCCACCGGCAGCCGCTGCAGGTAGCTGAGCGACGAGTAGCCGGTGCCGAAGTCGTCGAGCGCGACGCGGGCGCCGAGCGCACGGAGCTCGAGCAGCACCTCGCGCGAGCGCTCGGGCTGCTGCATCACGGCGCTCTCGGTGAGCTCGAGGACGAGCGCGCGCGGCGGGAGCCCCGAGGCGTGGAGTGCCGCGGCCACCTCGGCGGCGAGCCCCGCCTCGGGGATCTGCCGGGCGGAGAGGTTCACCGTCACGTGCAGCGTCGGGTGCCGCGCGAGCCACGCCGCGGCGTCCCGGCAGGCGAGGCGGAGGATCTTCCGCCCGAGCGGGACGATGAGCCCCGACTCCTCGGCGAGCGGCACGAAGGTGGACGGCTCGATCGGGCCCTGCGCCGGGTGCTCCCAGCGCGCGAGCGCCTCGAGCCCCGCGATGCGCCCGGTGGCGAGCTCCACGATCGGCTGGTAGTGGAGGTGGAACTCGTCGGCCGAGTCCTCCTCGAGCGCGCGCCGCAGGTCCGTGCGCAGCGCGATCCGGCCCACGACCTCCTCGAGCATCCGCGGCTCGAAGACCTCGCAGCGGCCGCGGCCGTTCGACTTGGCCAGGTACATCGCGACGTCGGCGTGGCGCAGGAGGTCCGCCGCCTGGTCGCCGGGCGCGGCGAGCGCGACCCCCACGCTCGCCGAGCCGGGCACCTCGCGGTCGAGGACGCGCCACGGCGCCTGGCAGGCGGTGGTGAGGCGCTGCGCCACCTCGAGGAGCGCCGCGCGCTCGCGCCCGCCGTCCAGCACCACCGCGAACTCGTCGCTCCCGAGCCGCGCGAGGAAGTCCCCGGGGCGGACGAGGTCGCGGAGCCGCTGCGCCGCCGCCTGCAGCAGCGCGTCGCCGTAGGCGTGCCCCAGCGTGTCGTTCACCTGCTTGAACCAGTCGAGGTCGAGGAAGACGAGCCCGACCGCCTTGCGCGAGCGCGCCGCCGCCGTGAGCACCTGCTCGAGCCGGGCGTGGAGCGCGGCGCGGTTGCCGAGGCCGGTGAGGGCGTCGTGCAGCGCCTGGTGGGCGAGGCGCTCCTCGAGCTCCTGGCGCTCGGTCACGTCGCGCGTGTTGAGGACGAGTCCGCCCACCGCCGGGTCGTCGAGCCGGTTGGTCGCGGTCGTCTCGCCCCGCACGAAGCGGCCGTCGGCGCGGCGGAGCCGCCAGGTGCGCGTGGCGCTCGCCCCCGGCCGCGCGAGGAGGCCGTGGAGGAACTCGCGCGCGGGCCGGCCGTCCTCGGGGTGGAGGACCTGGTCGAGCGGCGCCCCGACGAGGGTGCCCGGCTCGACGCCGAGGAGCCGCTGCACCGAGGGGCTCGCGTAGAGGATCGCCCCGTCACGGCCCACGACGGTGATGAGGTCCGAGGCGTTCGCCACGAGCGTCTGGAAGCGCTCCTCGCTCGCGCGCGCGCCGCGGGCCCGCTCGAGCTCGATCGTCTCGCGCGTCGTGAGGAGCTGCCGCGCGATCGCGAGGCCGGTCAGCACGGCGGCGCCGATCGTCGTCCCCACCACGACCGGCGATTCCGCGCGCGCCGCGACGATCACGAGGAGCCCGAACCCGGCGACCAGCGCCGCGTACGGGATGAGGCTCGAGCCCGGCTGCCGGAGCGCCGAGGCGGGCGGCCGCCCCTCGAGCCGCTGCGCGAGCGTCTCGACGGCGCCCGCCACCAGCAGCAGCCACGCGAGCACGCCCTGCGGGGTCGGGAACTGGAGGCGGAGCGAGGCGGCGGCGGGCTGGAAGGGGCCCCAGCTGTCCACCCAGAGGAGGAGCGCGAAGGCCCCCGCCACCACGAAGAGCCCGCGGCGGCCGCCGCGCGACGGGGCCACGCGGAAGAGGAGCGTCGCGACGGCGAAGATCGCGAGCAGGTCGGCGACCGGGTACGCGATCTCGATCCAGAGGGCGCGCCCCGGCACGTGCGCCGCCGGAGCGCCGCCCGTCCCCGAGAGCACCCAGAACACCGCGACCCCGCCCACCAGCACGAGGAGCCCGTCGAGCAGGAGCCGCTCGAGCTCGCGCCGGTCGCGGGCGGCGGGCGGGAACGAGAGGAGGCCGACGACGAAGGCCGGCGTCGTGAGCAGGAACGCCGCCTCCATCAGGAGGCGGAGGCGCCCCGCCGCGGGCTCCGTGGTCCGCCACGCGAAGACCTGGTCCCGCGCCACGACGGCGGCGAGCCCGAGGGTGAGTGCCGCGAAGCCGGCCGCGATCCAGCCCCACGCCCGCGCATACCCCGGGAGCGGCGCGCCGCGCGTGAGGCGGAGCGCGACGAGGGTGCCCGCGAGCGCCGCCACGAGGGGCACCAGGCCGAGCACCCAGCGCGCGGCCCCACGCACCTCCGGCCCCTCGAGCAGGAGGTAGGCGAGCGCGAGCGCCGCGAGGAGCGGCGGCGCGAGCCGGCGCAGCCAGCGCGCACGCGCCGGCGCCCCCGCCGCCGGACCGGCCTCGGGGGACACGCCCGCGCTATGCTTCAGGGCCTCTTCCATCGGAACCGTCGTCATGACGCTCGTCACCGCGCAGCGAATCTACACCGGTCGCATCGTGAACCTCGACCTCGACACCGTCCGCTTCCCGGACGGCTCCACCGGCACGCTCGAGATGCTGCGCCATCCGGGCGCGTCGGCGGTGGTGCCCTTCGTGGACCCGTGGACCGATCCCGATCCGCGCGTCGTGCTGCTGCGGCAGTTCCGCCACGCGGCCGAGGGCTGGATGTGGGAGGTGCCGGCGGGGCGGCTCGACGCGGGCGAGACGCCCGAGCAGTGCGCTCGGCGCGAGCTGCGCGAGGAGGCGGGACTGGAGGCGGCGATCCTCGAGCCGCTCACGAGCGTCTACACCACGCCGGGGTTCACGGACGAGGTAATACATCTCTTCCGGGCCCTCGGGCTCCGTGAGGGAGCGCACAGTCGCGAGGCCGATGAATTCATGGAGGTGCACCACGTTAGGTGGTCAGACGTTGGACGAATGATTCAGCGTGGTGAAATCCTCGATGGGAAGACGCTGGTCACGCTGATGTTTGTTCAATGTTTCCGTATGAAAGCTTGAACATTCCGCCTCCGGGCTGTAGTATGGAATTGTCGGACGGGCCGCGGGGTCGAATCCCCCGGACGGACCCGTGGAAACCCCGAAAGTCCCTCGCAGCACCGGCCCGCCCCGGACGGTGGGCCCGGAGGCAGTGATGACGGCAGCGTACCTCCCGACCGAGCCCCTTGCGCCCCGGCGCTGGACCCCCGCCGACCAGGAGCGCCAGAACGTCGAGACCGCCGCCCTGGTCGCGCGGCACCTGCAGGGCGACGAGCGCGCCTTCGGCGAGATCGTCCGCCGCTACCACACCCGGCTCCTCAACTTCATCTACCGCATGATCGGGGACCGGGAGCGCGCGGAGGACCTCGTGCAGGAGGCCTTCATCCGCGTCCACCGGCACATCCACCGCTTCGACCCGACCCGGAAGTTCTCCACCTGGGTCTACACGATCGCGTCCAACCTCGCCAAGAACGAGCTCCGCAACCGGAGCCGCAGCCCGCTGGTCTTCTACCAGTCGGCCCGCGACAAGGGCGAGGAGGACACGCGCCCCCTCCAGTTCGAGGACTCGCGCAGCCGGCCCGACGACATGTTCACGAACCGCTACCTCAAGGAGCTCGTGGACGCGACCGTCGCCCGGCTGTCGGAGCATCACCGCCAGGTGTTCGTGCTCCGCGAGCTCGAGGGCCGGAGCTACGAGGAGATCGCCGAGATCACGCGCTGCAACCTGGGCACGGTGAAGAGCCGGCTCAACCGCGCGCGCGCCGCCTTCGCCGAGCTGATCGCGCCCTACCTCGACTGAGCGCCGCGCCCCCGGCCGTTCCGCCCGCCCCCCGGCCCGCCGCCGGGGGGCGTCCGTTATCCGGGGGGCACCGCGCCGTGCCCCGCCCCCCTTCTGCCGGCCGCGGTCCGGTAATAGACTCCCGCCCGATGGACCGCCCGTTCACCTGCCGCGACGTCCGCCGCCACCTCTCCGACTACCGCGACGCCCTGCCGGGCGCCCCGCGGGAGCGGATCGAGGCGCACCTGCAGGAGTGCCAGCGCTGCGCCGCGTTCCACCGCGCGCTCGAGATCGGCGTGCGCGTGCTCCGCGCCGCCGAGCTCGCGCCGACCCGGCCGGTCGCGCCGCCCCGGCGCGCGGGCCGCTGACCCGCCGCGGGTAGATTCCCCTCCATGGCCGCCCTCACCTACGACGCCCTCCATCGCGCCCTCAAGCGCGGGGAGCTCGAGCGCGCCTACTACGTCGTGGGCGAGGAGGAGGTCCTCAAGGAGGACGTGGTGCGGCTCGTCGCCGACCGCGCGGTCGAGCCGTCGCTCCGCGACTTCAACTACGACGTCCGCTCGGGCCCGGCCCTGGAGCCCGAGGCGCTGCACGCGCTCTGCAACACGCTCCCGATGATGAGCGAGCGCCGCATGGTCGTGCTGCGGGACGTCGAGGGGTGGCAGAAGAAGGCGCGCGGCCGGGCGGCGGTGCTCCGCTACCTGGAGCACCCGGCGCCCGAGACGGTGCTCGTGCTCGTGCAGGGGAGCGGCGAGCCCGACCCCGACGCCGAGCTGGCGCGGCACGCCACCGTCGTCGCGTGCGAGCCGCTCGCCCCCGAGCGCGCGGCGAAGTGGGCGGTGCACGAGGCCTCCCGCGCGGGGCTCGCCCTCCCACCCGAGGCGGCGGCGCACCTCGTGAACGCCGTCGGCGCGGGGCTGAGCGTGCTGCGCGCCGAGGTGGCGAAGCTCACCGCGCTGCCGGAGGGCACCCCGATCACCCTCGAGCTCGTCGGCGACCTGGTCGGCGTGCGCCACGGCGAGACCGTCGTGGACTGGCGCGACGCGGTGATGGACGACCGCACCGGCGACGCCGCCCGGCTCGTCCCCCGTGTCCTGGCGCAGGCCGGCGTCTCCGGCGTGAAGCTCGTGACGCTCCTCGGCACGACGCTCGTCGGCACGAGCCTCGCCCGCGCCCTCCTCGACCGCGGCCAGCGCGGCCGCACCCTCGAGGAGGGCCTTTTCCGGACGCTCCTCCGCCTCAAGCCCTGGGGCCTGGGCGACTGGAAGGTGGAGACGCGGCAGTGGGCCCGCTGGGCGGAGGGGTGGCCCGAGGCGCGGCTCCGGCGCGCGCTCCGCGAGGTGCTCGCCGCCGACCAGGCGCTCAAGGGCACCACCCTGGGCGACGAGGACGCGATCCTCCTCGACCTCGTGCTGCGGCTCGGGCGGCTCGAGCGGCGGAAGGCGTCGTGAGGTTCCGCCTCGCGCGCGCGGCGCTCTGCCTCGCCGCGCTCGCCCTCGCCCGGCCCGTGCGCCCGGCGCGCGCCCAGTCGGACGCGCGCGTCCTCGCCGCGCTCCGGACCGCGCAGGAGGGGAACCTCGACTCGGCGCGCGGCACGCTCGACCGGCTCCTCCGCGCCACGGTGCCGACCGACTCCGCCTACCCCGAGCTCCTCTACGGCTCGGCGCTCCTCGCCGCCTCCGCCGCCGACCAGCGGCAGGGGCTCACGCGCGTGCTCGCCGAGTACCCGCTCGCGCCCGTCGCCGACGACGCCCTCCTCCGCCTGCTGCAGCTCGACGTCGCCGGGGGCGACGCCGACGGCGCGCTCCGCCAGGCCGAGCGGTTCCGCACCGACTACGGCACGTCGCCGCTCCTGCCGCAGGTGGCGCTCTTCGCGGCCCGGGCGGCGTTCGCGAAGGCCGACGCCGCCACCGGGTGCCGGTGGGTCGCGGACGGCCTCGCGCGCGTCGGTGACGACGTCGAGGCGCGCAACGCCCTCGACTTCTACCGCCCGCGCTGCGAGCGCGCGGCGGCGGCCCCCGCCGAGTCGTCGCAGGCGGCGCCCGCCGACACCGGCGCGCCCGCGGCGGGGTGGTGGGTGCAGGTCGTGGCGGCCAATACGCAGGCGGCCGCCGACCAGGCGCTCGCGAAGGCGCGGAAGGCGGGCTTCCGGGGCGCCGTCGCGCGGGAGGGCGGCTTCTTCAAGGTGCGCCTCGGGCCCTACGCCTCGCGCGCCGAGGCGCAGGCGGCGGCCCCGAGGGTGAAGGCGAAGCTGGGCGGCGCGCCCTTCGTGACGGGACGCTGACGATGGCGAAGGCCGGCGAGCAGACGCCGCTCATGCAGCAGTACCGGGACATCAAGGCCCGGCACCAGGACGCCATCCTCTTCTTCCGGATGGGCGACTTCTACGAGATGTTCTTCGGCGACGCGGAGCTCGGTGCGCGCGTGCTGGGGATCACGCTCACCACCCGCGGCGACGGCGTCCCGCTCGCCGGCGTGCCGGTGAAGGCCGCGGGCGAGTACCTGCGCCAGCTCATCGCGGCGGGCCATCGCGTCGCCATCTGCGAGCAGGTGGAGGACCCGAAGCTCGCGAAGGGGATCGTCCGCCGCGAGGTGGTGGAGACGGTCACCCCGGGCGCGCTGCTGCAGGAGGGGTGGCTCGCCGGCGCCCGCAACAACTGGCTCCTCGCCCTCTGCGAGGGGGGCGAGGCGGGGTACGGCCTCGCCGCGATCGACCTCTCGACCGGCGAGTTCGTCCTCGAGCGCGTGGCGGCGGGCTCCCTCGAGGACGCGCTCGAGCGCTACGCGCCGCCCGAGGTGGTCGTGCCCGGCGGCCTGGCCGTCACCCTCGGCGAGGGCCACCTGCGCACCGAGCGCGAGCGGTGGGAGTTCGACGCCGGCCTCGCGCGCGAGGACCTCTCGCGCCGCTTCAACCTCGCCTCCCTCGACGGCCTCGGCATCGGCGCGGACGACGCGGCCGCCCTGGGCGCGGCGGGCGCGCTCCTCCGCTATTTGGGCGAGCTCCAGCCCGCGGGGCTCCCGCACCTCGCGCGGCCGCAGGTGCGCCGGAGCGACGAGCACCTCTGGCTCGACGAGATGACGCGCCGGAACCTCGAGCTGGTGGAGCCGCTCGTCGCCGGCACGCGGAACGCGACGCTCCTCGACGCCCTCGACCGCACCCTCACCCCGATGGGCGCCCGGCTCCTCCGGCAGTGGGTGCTGTCGCCGCTCCGCGACGTGCGGCGCATCGAGGCGCGGCTCGACGCCGTCGAGGCCTGCGTGCGGGACGGGCGCGGGCGCGCGCGGCTCCGCGAGGCGCTCGACGGGGTCCGCGACCTCGAGCGGCTCGCCGGCCGCGCCGCCGCCGGCCGCGCCACCCCGCGCGAGCTGGGTGCGCTCCGCGACTCCTTCCTCCGCCTCCCCGACGTGCTCGAGGCGCTCTCCGCGCTCCAGGGCCGCCCCGCCGACGAGCTCGCCCGCGCGCGCGAGGAGTTCGACGTCCTGGCGGACCTGGGCCAGGCGCTCGCCGCGGGGCTCGAGGAGCGGCCCCCCGCGACCCTCGCCGACGGCGGCGTGGTCCGCGCCGGCTTCGACCCGGAGCTCGACGAGCTCCGCTCGCTCCGCGACGGCGGGAAGGGGTTCATCGCGCAGGTGCAGCAGCGCGAGCGTGACCGCACCGGCATCCCGTCGCTCAAGGTCGGGTTCAACAAGGTCTTCGGCTACTACCTCGAGATCACCAACGCGCACCGCGATCGCGTCCCCGCCGACTACGAACGGCGCCAGACGCTCGCCGGCGCCGAGCGCTACGTGACGCCCGAGCTCAAGGCGCTCGAGGCGAAGGTGCTGGGCGCGGAGGAGCGGATCGCGGTGCGCGAGGCGGAGCTCTTCGCGGCGCTCCGCGGGCGGGTGGCGCAGGCGATCGCCCGCATCCAGCGCACCGCGCGCGTCCTCGCGCGGCTCGACGTGTGGGCGGGGCTCGCGGAGGTGGCGGAGACGAGCGGCTACGTGCGGCCCGCGCTCGACGAGGAGTTCGGGCTCGTGCTCCGCGGCTGCCGCCACCCCGTGATCGAGCGCCTCATGCCGCGCGAGGCGTTCATCCCGAACGACGTGACCTTCAGCGGGGCGGAGCGGCTCCTGCTCGTGACCGGCCCCAACATGGCGGGCAAGAGCACGATCCTGCGCCAGATCGGCCTCGCGGTGGTGCTGGCGCAGGTGGGGAGCTTCGTCCCCGCGCGGGAGGCGCGGGTCGGGGTGGTGGACCGGCTCTTCACCCGCGTCGGCGCGAGCGACAACCTCGCGCGCGGGCAGTCCACCTTCATGGTGGAGATGAGCGAGACGAGCGCCATCCTCCACAACGCCACGCCGCGCTCGCTCGTGCTGCTCGACGAGATCGGCCGAGGCACGAGCACCTACGACGGCGTCGCCATCGCCTGGGCGGTGAGCGAGCACCTGCACGACCGGGTGGGCTGCAAGACGATGTTCGCCACCCACTACCACGAGCTCATGCAGCTCCCCGAGCGGCTGCAGCACGCGCGGAACCTGAACGTCGCCGTGCGGGAGAGCGGGGACCGCGTCGTGTTCCTGCACCGCCTCGAGGCGGGGGGCACCGACCGCTCGTACGGCGTGCACGTGGCGCAGCTCGCCGGCCTCCCCGACCTGGTGGTCCGCCGCGCGAAGGAGGTGCTGCACCGCCTCGAGGGGGAGCACCGCGTCGTGCCCGGCGCCCCCGCGCCGCCCGCCGACCCGGGGCAGCTGACCCTCTTCGCGCCCCCCGCGCCGGCGGAGCCCCACCCGGTCGTCGAGGACCTCCGCGCCCTCGACCTCGACCAGCTCACCCCGCTCGAGGCGCTCAACCGCCTCGCCGAGCTGCAGCGCCGCGCCCGCGACGGCTAGAGCATCGGCGAGAGCGCTTCCGCCTTGTCGGGGCCGTCCACGCCCTGCACCAGCTCCTTCAGCAGCCCGTTCTCGAGCGAGTACACGAGCCCGTGGAGGAGCGGCCGCCGCCCGCGCTCCCACGCGTGCCGGATCACGGGGGTGAGCGTCAGGTTGTAGATCTGCGTCAGCACGTTGAGCTCGACGAGCCGGTTCTGCCGCGCCGTCTCGTCGGGCAGCGCGTCGAGCTCCCGCTGGTGGAGCCGGCGCACCTGCCGGATCCCCGCGAGCCAGTTGTCCACGAGGCCGTAGTGCGTCTCCGTCGCGGCGGCCTTGACCCCGCCGCACTCGTAGTGCCCGCAGACGATGACGTGCTTGACGTCCAGCACCTCGACCGCGAACTGGAGCACCGAGAGGACGTTGAGGTCGCTCGTGTGCACCTGGTTCGCGATGTTGCGGTGCACGAACATCTCGCCCGCGGCGGCCCCGGTGAGCGTGTTCGCCGGGACGCGGCTGTCGGAGCAGCCGATGAAGAGGAAGTGCGGCGCCTGCCCGCCGAGGCGGCTCGCGAAGTAGTCGGGATCCCTCTCGACGACGTCGTGGGCCCAGCGCCGGTTGCTGTCCAGCAGGCGGTAGTAGTTGTTCATCCCTCGCCCTCCCGTGGGAACGCGACCCCTCGCCCAAGAAACGCCCGGATCGCGCGGCGCGCCAGCGGCCGCCGGGCCCCGGCCGCCTACTCCCGCGGCCGCGGCTTCGCCCGGCGCGTCGGCGCCTCCGCGAGCGGGTCGTCGGGCCAGGGGTGCTTGGGGTAGCGGCCGCGCAGGTCCTTCCGCACGTCGAAGTAGCTCGTCCGCCAGAACCCGGCGAGGTCCTGCGTCACCTGCACCGGCCGGTGCGCGGGCGAGAGGAGGTGGAGGGTGAGCGGCACCCGGCCGCCGCCCACGCGGGGGGTGTCCGTCGCCCCGAACATCTCCTGCAGCCGCACCGCGAGCACCGGCGCGCGCGGGTCCGCGTAATCCACGGGGAGCCGCGAGCCGCTGGGCACGGTGACGTGCGTGGGCGCGAGCTCGTCGAGGCGGCCGCGCTGGCGCCAGTCGAGCCGGTCGAGCAGCAGCGCGCCGAGGTCGAGCCGCGCGAGGTCGGCGAGCTTCCGCATCCCCGCGAGCCGCGGCACGAGCCACTCGTCGAGCGACGCGAGGAGCGCCGCGTCGGACCAGTCGGGCCACGCCGCGTCGAGCGCCCGCAGGAAGGCGATCCGCTCGCGGAGCCGCGCCGCCCCCTCGCCCCACGGGAGGGCCGCGAGCCCGCGGCCGCGGATCCCGTCGGCGAGCGCCGCCGCCACCCGCGCCGGGTCGGGCTCCGCGAGCGCCCCCTCGCGCAGCACGAGCGCGCCGAGCCGCTCGACGCGCCGCGCGCGCACCGTCCCCGCCGCGTCGTCCCACCGGACCTCGTCCTCGCGCGTCACCTGGTCGCCGAACGCCTCGAGGATCGCCTCGAGCTCCACCGCCGCCGCGAGGAGGATGCGGCTCTCGGCGCCGGCGCCGTCCAGCTCCGCGGCGACGATCCACGCCGATTCCGCGAGCGCCTGCCGCGTCGGGAACGCGGCGCCCCGGCCGTTGCGGAGGAGGTAGCGCCCCGCGGCCCCCTCGCGGCGGGCAGCCACGCGGTCGGGATAGGCGAGCGCGAGGAGGCGGCCCGCGTCGGCGGGATCGGCGGGCGCATCGCCGCCGCGCCCGAGGCCCAGGTCCCGCGCGAGCGCCTCCGCCTCGTCGCGCACGCGGAACGCCGCGTCGCGCCGCACCGTGAACCCGTGGACCGACGGTGGCGGCGTCCGGCCGGCGAGCGCCTCGAGGCGGAGGCTCACGTCGGCGTCGGGCGGGACCCCCTCGCCCTGCAGGATGTCGCGCTCGCCGAGCAGCGCGGCCAGGCGGCAGGCGAGCGTGCCCAGGCCGAGCGCCCTGCCGCGGAGCAGCAGGTGGGCGAGGCGCGGGTGCGTGCCGAGGGCGAGCAGTTCGCGCCCGTGCGGGGTGATGCGCCCCGCGGCGTCGAGCGCGCCGAGTTCGCGGAGCAGTTCGCGCGCCTGGGCGAGCGTCGGGGCGGGAGGGGGGTCGAGCCAGCGGAGCGTCGCGGCGTCGGCCACGCCCGCGTCCGCGAGGGCGAGCGCGAGCGGTGCCAGGTCCGCCTCGAGGATCTCCGGCTGCTGGAACGGCACGAGCCCCGCCTGCTCCGCCTCGGGCCACAGGCGCCAGCAGGTGCCGGGCGCCTGCCGGCCGGCGCGGCCCGCGCGCTGCGCCGCGCCCGCGCGCGTCACGCGCACCGTCTCGAGGCGCGTCATCCCGGTGCGGGGCGAGAAGCGCGGCACGCGCGCGTACCCGCCATCCACCACGATCCGCACGCCGTCGATGGTGAGCGACGTCTCGGCGATGCTCGTCGCGAGGATCACCTTGCGCCGACCACCCGGGTCGGGACGGATGGCCCGGTCCTGCTCCCCGGCGTCGAGCGACCCGTGCAGCGGGACGACGAGCGCGTCCACGCCGCCGTCCTCGAGGCGCTCGCGGGTGCGCTGGATCTCGCGGGCGCCGGGGAGGAAGGCGAGGAGGTCGCCGGGATCGGCGGCGAGCGCCTCGCGGATCGTCGCCGCGACCGCCGCCTCGAGCTGGCGCGGCTCGGGGCGGCGCGGGGCGTACCGGATGCCGACCGGGAAGCTCCGGCCCGCGCTCGTCACCACCGGCGCGTCACCCAGCAGCCGCGCCACGGGCGCGCCGTCGAGCGTCGCCGACATGACGAGCACGCGGAGGTCGGGGCGGAGCACGCCCTGCGACTCGAGGGTGAGCGCGAGCCCCAGGTCCGCCTGGAGGGAGCGCTCGTGGAATTCGTCGAAGATCACGAGCCCCACCGCCTCGAGCGCCGGGTCCCCGGCGAGCATCCGCGCGAGGATCCCCTCGGTCACGACCTCGACGCGCGTGCGCGGGCCGACGCGTGCGTCGCGCCGCACCCGGTAGCCGACGGTGCCGCCCGCCTCCTCGCCGAGTTGCCGTGCCATCCAGCGCGCGGCGGCGCGGGCGGCGAGCCGGCGCGGCTCGAGCATCACGATGGACCGCCCCGCGAGCCACGGCGCGTCGAGGAGTGCGAGCGGGACGCGGGTCGTCTTCCCCGCGCCGGGCGGCGCCTCGAGCACCGCGGCGGGGTGCGCCGCGAGCGCCGCACGGAGCGCGGGCAGCGCGTCGTCGATGGGGAGTGGCGAGGGAAGCGGGGGCACGCGGGAAACGTAGCCCGGGCGGCGGGCGCGACGCCCGCATCCCGTGGCGCGGCGCTCAGCGGGTCGCGGGGGCCTCGCTCCAGCCGCGCGCGCCGCGCGCCGCGAGGAGCGCGAGCACGGCGTCGCGCTCGGCGTGGACCGTGAGGAGGAGGAGGTCGCCGGGGCGCGCCCAGGCGAGCGCCTGCTCCACGGCGGCCACCTCGCCCGGCGCGTCCTCGATCGCGGCGTCGGGGGCGCCGGCGCGGCGGAGCTCGTCGCGCAGCATGGCGGGGATCTCCCCGGGGGCGCGGCCCCGGAGGTACTTCGGCATTTCCTTGAGGATCACCCGGTCGGGGCCCATGGCCCACGCCGCGCGCGCGAGGCCGCGGATCGCCTCGTCGTCGCGGTCGCCGGCCTGCCCGATCACCACGAGCCGCCGCGCGGCGGGGAGCGCGCGCGCCACCCCGGCGAGCGCGCCGAGGCCGTGCGGGTTGTGGGCGAAGTCCACGAGGAGCTGCGCCCCGTCGAGCTGGAATCGGTTGAGGCGCCCGGGATTGTGGGCGTTGTCGCGCGCGAAGCCCGTGAGCCCGGCGCGGATCGCCCCGACGGGGAGGCCGAGGACCCACGCCGCGAGCGCGGCCGCGAGCGCGTTGGCGACGTTGTAGCGCGCGGCGCCGCCGAGCGTGACGGGCGCCTCGTCCACGCCGGCGAGCGGCGTCGCGGTGCCCCGGTGGACGAGGACGAACCGGCCGTCCTCCACGGTGGCGCCGGGGAGCCCCGCCGCCATCGCGCGCCGGAAGGCGGGCGCCGCCGGGTCGAGCGCGAACCAGGCGAGCGGGGCGGTGAGCCGGGCGCTCCCGCGCACGAGCTCGGGGTCCTCCGCGTTGAGCACCACGCGCCCGCGCGGGCCCACGGCGCGGGCCACGACGAGCTTCGTGTCGGCGAGCGAGGGGAGGTCGAAGACGCCGAACTCGCCGAAGTGGTCGGCGGCGACGTTCGTGACCACCGCCACGCCGGCGCGGCGCACCGCGAGCCCGCGGCGGAGGATCCCGCCCCGCGCCGTCTCGAGCACCGCGGCGGTGACGCGCGGGTCCCTGAGCACGAGGCGCGCGCCCTCGGGGCCGGAGTAGTCGCCGCTCGCGACCCGCTCCCCCGCGACGGTGACGCCGTCGGTGTCGTTGAATCCGGTGACGTGGCCGGCCGCCGCGGCGACGTGCGCCAGGAGGCGGGTGGTGGTCGTCTTCCCGTCGGTGCCGGTCACGAGCGCCACCGGCACGTCGTGGATCCGGTCCCACGGCACCGCCGACGGTTCGGGAAGCTGCCGCGTCTCGAAGGTGCGGGAGCCGGCGCCGAGCCCGATCGACGTGCGCCGGTCCTCGCCCAGGCACTCGACGCCGTGCGCGTCCGCCGCGGCCCGGAGCGCCAGCAGCGCCGGCTTCCGCTCGGCCCCGATCCGGGCGAGGAGCCGCTCGCGCGCCTCGGCCGGCGCGTCCGCCGGCGGCCCGCCCGTCTCGGCGACGGCGGCGGCCCAGGCCCACTCGTTCACCTCGGTGGCGGCGTAGAGGCAGTCGGCCGGGGCCGAGTGCGCGAGGCTCGCGCCGCCGGGGAAGCGGAGGACGTGCAGCGTCGCGCCGGGCCAGCCGACGTCGCGGAGCATCGCGCGCGCCGCGCGCGCCCACGCCGCGATCACGCGCTCGCCGCCCGCGGGGAGGTGCACGTCCAGCACCACCCCGGGTCCGTCCATCAGCCGGCTGGTGCCGGGGAGCCTGCGGGAGTCGAGGAGGGCGGGGGCGTCAGTCATCCGCCTCGGGCTCGCGCGCGAGGCGCACGCCGCGCTCGTCGCGCACGAGGAGGTCGGTGTCGAAGTCGAACGCCTCGGCGGGGCCGGGCTCGGCCGGCTCGGGGGCGCGGGCGGGGCGCGCCGGCGGCGCCGCGACGACGGGGGCGGTGCCGTTCTCCGGCTGGAAGCCCACGATCTGCTTCCAGGTGCGGGTGAGGGCGTCCGCGAAGATGAGCACGAGGTCGTCGGCCTCGGCCGAGCGGAGGGCGTGGAGGGTGGCTTCCTGCTCGTCCGGGATCACGGCGATCCGCTCCTCCGGGACGCCCGACTCGAGCAGCCCCCGCCGCAGGAGCTGCGGCACCTCGTCGTGCCCGCGGCCCCGGGTGCGGTCGTCGCGGCGGCAGACGTAGAGGTCGAACTTCCCCGCGGCGACGCGCGCGATCTCGAGGACGTCCACGTCGCGCCGGTCGCCCGGGGCGGCGAGGACGACGAGGCGGCGCCCCTTCACGTCGAGCCGCTCGGCGAGCTGGACCATCGCCTCGACCGCGTGCGCGTTGTGGCCGTAGTCGAGGATGACGCGGAAGGGGTGCTCGTCGAAGACGTTCATCCGGCCCGGCGCCTGGAAGAACGAGGCGTCGAAGGTCCGGAGCCCCTGGCGGATCGCGTCGAGCTTCTTGCCGAGGGAGAAGGCGAGCGCCGCCGCGAACATCGCGTTCTGCACGTTGTGGAGCGCGCGCCCCTCGAGCGTCGCGGGGATCAGGTGCGTCCACAGGAGGGGGATGTGGGCGCCCTTGTCGTAGATCGTGATCATCTGCCCCTTCATCCCCGCCTCCAGCACCACCGCGCGGCCGCCCGCCGTGATGTGCTCCCGCACGAGCGGGTGCTGGGGGTTCATGGTGACGTAGCAGAGGACCTTCGCCTCGGTGTACGCCGCCATCTTGAGGGTGAGGGGGTCGTCGGCGTTGAGCACCGCGGTGTCCCGCGCCGTCTCGACCACGATCCGCTTGACCCGCGCGAGGTCCTCGAGGGTGTCGATGCCGCGGAGCCCGAGGTGGTCGGCCCGCACGTTGAGCACCGCGCCGACGTCGCAGTGCCGCACCCCCATCCCCGCGCGCAGCAGGCCGCCGCGCGCCGTCTCGAGCACCGCCACGTCCACGAAGGGGTCGCTCAGCACCATGCGCGCGGCGACGGGGCCCGTCATGTCGCCCTCGACGGTGCGCTGGCCGTCGATGTACACGCCGTCCGTGGTCGTGAGCCCGACGTGGTGGCCCGCCATCTTGAGGACGTGCGCGAGCATCCGCGCCGTGGTGGTCTTGCCGTTCGTCCCGGTGATCGCCGCGATCGGGATCCGGCTCGGCGTGCCCGCCGGGAAGAGCATGTCGAGCACCGGCCCCGCCACGTCGCGCGGCTTCCCGCTCGAGGGGGCCATGTGCATCCGGAAGCCCGGCGCGGCGTTCACCTCGCAGATCGCGCCGCCGACGTCCTTGTAGCTCCGCGTGATGTCGGGGCTCAGGAAGTCCACGCCCCCGACGTCGAGGCCGATCGCGCGGATCGCGCGCACCGCCATCTCGGCGTTGTCGGGGTGCACCACGTCGGTCACGTCCTCCGCGGTGCCGCCCGTCGAGAGGTTCGCCGTCATCCGGAGGAAGACCATCTCCCCCGCCGGCGGCACCGTGTCCCGCCCGTAGCCGCGCTCGGCGAGGAGGCGGTCCGCCTGGGCGTCGAACTCGATCCGCGTGAGCACCTTCTCGTGGCCCACGCCGCGCCGCGGGTCGCGGTTCACCGCCTCGACCAGCTCGGCGACGGTGTGCACCCCGTCCCCGACGACGTGCCCCGGCACCCGCTTCGACGCGGCGACGAGCTGGTCGTTCACCACCAGCAGCCGGTGGTCGTAGCCGGTGATGAACTTCTCCACCAGCACGCTCCGGCTGATCTCCTGCGCCTGCCGGAAGGCGCCCATCACCTGCTCCGGCGTCGTCAGGTTGATCGCGACGCCGCGCCCGTGGTTCCCGTTGTAGGGCTTCACCACCACCGGCCACCCGATCCGCTCCGCCGCCTGCACCGCCTCGGCCTCGCGCTGCACGAGCCGCTGCACCGGCACCGGGAGCCCGAGGTTGCCGAGGATCTTGTTCGTCTCCTCCTTGTCGGAGGCGAGCTCGACGGCGATCTGCGAGGTGCGGCTCGTGATGGTGGCCTGGATCCGCTGCTGGAAGCGGCCGTGGCCGAACTGGATGAGGCTCTGGCTGTTGAGGCGGATCCACGGGATCCCGCGCTGCTCCGCCGCGCGCACCAGCGACATCGTGCTGGGCCCGAGCGCCCGCCGCTGCGCGCCGCGGATGAAGTCGTCGCGCTCCCGCGCGAACGACCACCCCGCCGGCGGCTCGAGGTCGCTCCGCACCTCGGCGCGCACCGCCTCCGGCAGGAGGCTCAGCAGGAGGCGCACGCCGAGGTTCGCCGCCTCGAGGCCCGCCTCCTGCTCCTCGTACTCGTAGACGACGCTGTAGACGCCCTGCCGGTCGGTCTCGCGCGTCTTGCCGAAGGTGACGTGCTGGCCCGCGCTCGCCTGGATCTCGATCGCGACGTGCTCGAGCACGTGCCCGAGCCACGTCCCCTCCTCCTCCGTCATGCGGCGGACGAAGCCCCCCGCCTCCCCGTACGAGCAGCCGTGCTCGCGGAGCCCCGGGAGCGCGGCGAGCAGCGCCTCGACGAACGCCGGGCCGAGCCGGCTCGTGGGCCACGCCTCGAGCGCGCCCAGGTCCACGTCGAGGCGGATGACCGGGAAGAGCGCGTAGATGCTCGGCCCGACGTAGACGGAGCGGTCGAGGATGCGCATGCGGGGGGGAACGCGCGTCAGTCGCGGCCGCTGGCGGCCTGCGGGGCGTGCGCCTTTCGTCGGTGGAGGTCGTACCCGGCCCCGCGGGTGAGGACGTGGAGCCGGACGCCGAGGAGGCAGACGGGGTCGCCCTTCTCGGCCTGGTCCATGGAGGAGTACTCGATCTCGGAGGGGTCCACGACCGTCACCGCGCCGCTCCCGAACACCTCGATCGTGTCGTCCGGGGCGATGAACGCCGCGGTGTCCTCGTCGAGGCCGAGCCCGACGGCGAACGGGTTGTAGGCGAGCGCGGTGAGGAGCCGGCCGAGCCGGTCGCGCTGGCGGAAGTGCTGGTCGATGACGACGCGGTTCGTGAGGCCGAGCCCCGGGGAGAGCGTCACGTCGCCGGCATGGGGCGTCGCCCCTTCCTCGCCGACGGCGATCATGTGCTCGGAGAGGAACGCCGCCCCCGCGGAGGTGCCCGCCACGTGCACCCCGGCGGCGTTCCGCCGCCGCAGGAGCTTCGCGACCTGCGTCCCGCCCAGCGTCGTCGCGAGGCGGAGCTGGTTCCCGCCGGTGAGGAAGATGCCGTCGGCCAGCTCGAGGGGCGCGAGCAGGTCGGGGTTGTCGCTGTCGGCCCGCGTCTCGATCGGCAGCCACTCCGCCCGCCGCACGCCGAGCTCCTTGAAGAGCGTCGCGTAGCGCTGGCCGGTGTCGGCGAGCGACGACGCCGTCGGCACGATCACGATGCGCGCGTGGTGGCCGCCGCAGAGGCGCACGAAGCGCCGGAGGATCTGCGGGTTCCCCACCTTGTTCTCCGCGCCGCCCACGGGGATGATGTACCCCCGCGTCTCGCCCTCGCCCGATTTTGCTGGACTCACGCTGCTCCTCCCTCGAACGGTCCCCGGACCACCGCCGCCCCCGCGAAACGGTGCCAGCGGCCCCGGGCCATCACGTGCGCCACCGTGTGGTCGGCGTCGAGCACGACGAGGTCGGCGTCGGCGCCGACCGCGAGGCGGCCCTTCCCCGGCAGGCGGTAGAGCGCCGCCACGCCGCTCGTGAACGCCGGCAGCACCCGCTCCGGCCGGTGCCCGCGCGCGAGGAGCCGCTGGAGCGTCTCCGCCAGCGCCCCCGGCGCGCCCACGTCGAACCCCGCGACCTGCCCCTCGGCGTCGAAACGGGGGAGGCACCCGCCGCCGTCGGAGCTCACCGTCACCCGGCCGGGCGGGAGCCCGGCGTCGAGCGCCTGCTCGAGCGCCTCCACGGCGTCGTACGCATCCTCGCCGTCCGCCACGGGAAAGGCGGTGACGTCCACCGCCGGCCCCTCGCGCGCGAGGGCGAGCGCCTCGTCGAAGAGCGCGGTCCGCCGGTTCACGTGCGTCGGGTGGAAGACCCGCGCCGGGAGCTCGCTCGTGGCGAGCGCCTCGCGCACCAGCGCGAGCCCGCGCGGGCCGTCGCCCACGTGCAGGTGCACCACCCCCGCCTTCCCGCCCATGAGCCCGCCGACGTGCGCCTCGGCCGCGAGCCGCAGCAGCTCGTCGAGCGTCGGCTGGCTCGAGCGGTGGTCGCTGATCGCGACCTCGCCCACGCCCACGATCTCGTCCACGAGCGCCACGTCGCCGCGCACCGTGCCGGTGAGCGTCGTGGGCGGGAGGTGGTAGCCGCCGGTGTGGCACCACGCCGAGAGCCCGAGGCGCCGCAGGCCGCGCGTGACCGCCACGAGCTCCGCCGTGGTGCGCACCACGTCGTCGGTGCCGAGGACACCGATCACCGAGGTGATGCCGCCGGCGGTGAGCCGGGAGAGCGCCACCGGCGGCACCCGCGTCTCCGGGCCGGCCTCGCCGCCGCCGCCCGTCAGGTGCACGTGGCAGTCGATGAGCCCCGGGATCACGCGGCGCCCCTCGAGGTCCACCTCCGACCCCCCGAACGCGGCGGGGAGCCCCGGTAGCGCCGGGGCCAGGGCCGCGATGCGCCCGCCCGCGACGAGGAGGTCGCACGTGCCCAGCGGTTCGGGCGCGTACACCTCCGCGTGCCGGAGCAGGATGAGGCCGGTCAGTGGGGACTCCGGGGGGTTGGCTGCCTGCAAGTTACCTTCGGCCGCCGCGGGCGGGGAGCGGGGCGGGCCGGCATGACGGCTTCCTCATGCGCGGTCACCCCGCGCCGTCCAGCGCCTCCATGGCCTCCGTCCACCGCGCGAGCGCCTCGTCGTGCGCCCGCCGCGCGCGGCCCAGCGCCGCCTGCAGCTCCCCCGCGCGGCGCGCCGCCTCGGCGCTCCCGTCGTAGAGCCCCGGCTCGGCGAGCGCCGCCTCGAGCGCCGCCACCTCGGCCTCCGCCGCGTGCACCGCCGCCTCGCGCTCCTCCGCGCGCCGCTTCGCCGCCCGGCGGTCCTCCTGCGCCGCCTGGCCCGCGCCGGTCGCCTTCTGCGCCCTCGCCCGCTCCGCCTGCCGGCGCCGCGCCTCCTGCTCCGCCGCCGCCGCCGCCCGCCGGCGTGCCCGCTCCGCGGCGTGCCGCTCCCACTCGACGAACGGGCCGTCGTAGTCCTCGAGGCGCGTGCCGTCGAAGGCCCAGACGCGCGTCGCGAGCTCGCGGAGGAAGGCGCGGTCGTGGCTCACGAGCAGGACCGTCCCCTCGTACTCCTCGAGCGCATCCTCGAGCGCCTCGATGGACTCCACGTCCAGGTGGTTCGTCGGCTCGTCGAGCACGAGCAGGTTGGCGCCGCTCAGCGTGATGAGCGCGAGCGCCACGCGCGCCCGCTCGCCGCCGGAGAGCACGCTCGTGTTGCGCTGCACCTCGTCGCCGGAGAAGCCGAAGCAGCCGAGGTGGTTCTGGATCGCGCCGCGCGCCCACTCCGGCCGCAGGTCCGCGATGCAGTCGTAGATGCTCCGGTCGAGCGGCACCTGCGCGAGGTCCTGCCGGAACCACGCCGCCGTCACCGACCCGCCGAGCCGGGCCTCCCCCGCCGCGGGGGGGCGCTGGCCGAGGAGGGTGGCGAGGAGCGTGGACTTGCCCGCCCCGTTCGGGCCCACGAGCGCGATCACGTCGCCGCGGCGCGCCACGGCGGAGAAGTCCCGCACGAGCGTGCGCTCGCCCACCGCCACCGAGAGCCGGTCGGCCACGAGGGCCTGGTCGCCCCCGCGCTCGTTGACGGTGAGGCGGAGCACCATCGCGTCCGCCTCGCCGGGCGGCGGGGAGAGGCGCGGGAGCCGCGAGAGCTTCGCGCGCCGGCCCTTCGCCTGGGCGCTGTTCCGCCCGGCGATGTTGCGGCGGATGTAGTCCTCCTCCTTCGCGATCAGCTTCCGCTGCTGCGCCACCGCGCGCGCGAGCGCGAGGTCGCGCTCCGCCTTCTGCGTCACGAAGGCCGAGTAGCCGCCGCGCCACGCCGAGGTGGTTCCCGCGCTCACGTGGAGCACGTGGTCCACCGTGTCGTCGAGGAAGGCGCGGTCGTGGCTGATCACGAGCACCGTCTCGCCGAACTCGCCGAGGTAGCGCCGGAGCCAGTCGGTGGTCTCGAGGTCGAGGTGGTTGGTCGGCTCGTCGAGGAGCACGACGTCGGCCGGCGCGGCGAGCTGCGCCGCGAGCCCCACGCGCCCCCGCTCGCCCCCCGAGAGCCGCGCGAGGGGGCGCGCCTTCGCCTCCTCGGCGTCGAAGCCGAGCCCCTGCAGCACCGCGTCCACCCGCGCGTGGTACTCGTAGCCGCCCAGGTGCGCGAAGCGTTCCTGGTCCCGCCCGTAGCGCTCGAGGTCCTGCTCGGTCACGCGGTCGCCCAGCTCGGCGAGGCGCTCCCCCTGTGCCGCGAGCGACGCCTCGAGCGCCATCACCTCGCGGTAGCCGGAGGCGGCGGCCGCCCACACCGTGTCGGCCGCGCCGAAGTCGCGGTGCTGGTCGAGGAGCGCGAAGCGGAGCCCCGGCTGCCGCGCGATCGTCCCGCGGGTCGGCTGCTGCTGGCCGGTCGCGAGGCGGAAGAGGGTCGTCTTGCCGGCGCCGTTCCGGCCCACCACGCCCCAGCGCTCCCCGGCCCCGACCGTGAAGGTCACCTCACGAAGGAGGGTGGTGGCCCCGAACTCGACGGCCACGTCGGCGAATGAAAGGATCGTCACGGCGGGGAATATCGCAGGCGCCACCCCCGACGGCAGGGGAGGAGGGGGTGTGGGCCGTGCCGCGGGCCACCTTGACGCGCCCCGGCACGGCCCTCCACCCTTGAGGTCCCCCCTCACCCCGTCGCCGAGCGCCGACCGATCGCCGTCGTCACGACTTCCGGGGTTCCGGCCCCTCGTCGCTCGCGCTCCGTCCGCCCGGCGCGGCGATCGGCCCTGCGCGTCCCGCGCCCGTTCGGCCGCCGCCCCGGGGCGCGCGCATGACGGCGCTCCCGCCTCACGGCATCGACGCCACCGCCTCCGAGCGCCGCTTCGCCGCGCTCGTCGAGAGCCTCGACGGGATCGTCTGGGAGGCGGACGCCCGCACCCTCCAGTTCAGCTACGTGAGTCCCCCCGCGGAACGCATCCTGGGCTATCCGGTCGCGCGCTGGCTCGACGAGCCGGACTTCTGGGAGCGGCACATCCACCCCGACGACCGCGCGGCGACGATCACCCCGTGCCTCACGGCCATCCGGGAAGGCCGCGCCCACGTCCTCGAGTACCGCATGCTCGCCGCCGACGGGCACGCCGTCTGGTTCCGCGACGTGGTGACGGTCGAGGTCGTGGACGGCCAGCCGACCATCGCCCGCGGCGTGATGGTGGACGTGACGAGCCACCGGGAGCTCGAGGCGGCGCTCGAGCGGGAGCACAGCCGCCTGTCCGGCTTCATCGAGGCGACCGACCTCGGCACCTGGGAGTGGAACCTCGAGACCGGGGAGACCCTCTTCAACGAGCGGCTCGCCTCGATGCTCGGGTACACCCTCGCGGAGCTCGCGCCGGTGACGCTCGCCACCTGGTCGGCGCTGACCCATCCCGGCGACCTGCAGCGCGCGAATGAACGGCTCGAGCGGCACTTCGCGGGCGAGCTGCCGTTCTACGACTGCGAGATGCGGATGCGGCACCGCGAGGGGTCATGGATCTGGGTGCACGACCGCGGCCGTGTCACGCGCCGGGCGCCGGACGGGCGCCCGCTCCGCATGGTGGGTACGCACCAGGACATCACGCAGCGGCGGCGGGACGAGGAGTCGCTCCGGCTCCTCTCGCAGCTCGCCCGGGGGACGACGAACGGCGTGGTGATCACCGACGTCGAGGGACGCATCACGTGGGTGAACGAGGCCTTCACCCGGATCAGCGGCTACTCGTTCGCCGAGCTCGCGGGCCGCGTCCCCGGCGAGGTGCTGCAGGGCCCCGGCACCGACCCGGACGCGATCGAGCGGATCGGGGCGGCCGTGGCGCGCCGCGAGCCCTTCGAGGAGGAACTCCTCAACTACCGCCGGGACGGCCGGCCGTACTGGGTGCGGATCAGCGGCGCTCCCGTCCACGACGAGGCCGGGAGCTTCGCGGGCTTCATGGCCG